>NZ_FNTD01000004.1:7135257-7477821 GCF_900104815.1 Streptomyces misionensis | reverse complement strand
CGATGTGCTCGGGCACTGCACCGGGCGGCTGGTCACGGGCCGGGGGCGGCCGGAGTCGCGGTTCGACGCGGACGAGGTGTTCGCCGCCTGCGCCGAGTCCGGAACGGCCGTGGAGATCAACAGCCGGCCCGAACGGCTGGACCCGCCCCGGCGGTTGCTGCGCCGGGCCGTGGCCGCCGGGACGCTGTTCTCGATCGACACCGACGCGCACGCGCCCGGCCAGCTGGACTGGCAGATCCTCGGCTGCGCCCGGGCCGAGGAGTGCGGGGTGCCGGCCGAGCGGGTGGTGACCACCTGGTCGGCCGACGAGCTGCTGGACTGGACGCGGCACGGCCGGGTGCCGGCACGCGTGGCGCAGGCGTGACGTGGTACCCGGGACCGGAACGAGAAAGTCCCGTCAGAGAGGTCACCGGATGGAGCGCGCCGCGGTCTTCGACGTCGACGGAACCCTCGTCGACACCAATCATCTGCACGTCGTCACCTGGTGGGAGGCGTTCCGGCAGGCCGGACACGACGTGCCCATGCACGCGGTGCACCGGGCGGTCGGCCTCGGTTCGTCGGACCTGATCGCACATCTGCTGGGCGAGGACCGCGACCGGGAGCAGGACGACGCGCTCAGCGCCGCGCACAAGGCGCTGTACGGACAGTACTTCGACCGGCTGCCCGCCCTGCCGGGCGCCGGGGAGCTGCTGCGGCGGCTGCACCACGACGGCTGGACGGTCGTCCTGGCCACCTCGGCGAGCGGTTCGGAGCTGGGCGCGCTGCGCCGGGCGATCGACGCGGACGACGCCATCGCCGACACCGCGAGCAGCGACGACGTCCAGCAGGGCAAGCCCGCTCCGGAGCCGGTGGAACACGCGCTGGAACTGGCCGGGGTGCCGGCCTCGCGGGCGGTGTTCGTCGGGGACACGGTGTGGGACATGCGGGCCGGCGCCAAGGCCGGGGTGCGCTGCGTCGGCGTGCTGTGCGGCGGGCTCCCCCGGGCCGATCTGGAGGAGGCGGGCGCGGAGGCGGTCTACGCGGACCCCGCCGACCTGCTGGATCGCCTCGACACCAGCCCTTTCGCCTGACGGCCGTGGTGTGTGAGGCAGGTCACGGGCGGCGGTGGAACACCGCGGTCCGCCCGCCCGTTGAACCGACCGTGGGTGCGGATGGGACAGTGTCCCCGGGCCTCACCTTTTGCCCACAGGGACGATCGTTCGGCTGAAGCCCTGTGGAGCCTTTCGCCGAGAGGCGACCGCCATCCGTGCCCACCCACAGACCGCCCCGGCCGTGAATCCCCCCGTCACGGCCGGGGCTTTCCGCTGCTCGCGGAACGGGATGCGCCGGAGCCGTACCGGGGGGCGCGGTGCGCGTCGGGCACGCGTGTGCGCCAGGGGCGCCCGGGTACCCGGCCGGTCGGTGCGGGCCTTTCGCCCGAGGACCGGAAGGAGCCAAGGTGAGCAGCTCAGCGGGCAGCAGGGTGGTGGTCACGGGGGCCACCGGCAATGTCGGTACGAGCGTGGTGCGTCTGCTCTCCCAGGATCCCGGGATCAAGTCGGTGCGGGGCATCGCCCGGCGCATCCCCGGCTGGTCGCCGGCGCGGACCGAGTGGTCCGCCGTCGACCTGGCGTCGGACCGGGCGAACCTGGCCGAGCGGTTCGAGGGCGCGGACGCGGTGATCCATCTGGCGTGGGCGTTCCAGCCGACGCACGATCCGGCGGCCACCTGGCGGACCAATGTGCTCGGCGGCATCCGGGTGCTGGAAGGGGTCGCCGCGGCGCGGGTGCCGGTTCTGGTGCACGCCTCGTCCGTGGGCGCGTACTCGCCGGGTCCCAAGGACCGCGCGGTGGACGAGTCCTGGCCGACGCACGGGTGGCCGGACGCCGCGTACTGCCGGGAGAAGGCGTACCTGGAGCGCACCCTGGACGTGTTCGAGCGCGATCACCCCGAGGTGCGGGTGGTGCGGATGCGGCCGGCCTTCCTGTTCAAGTGGGAGTCGGCGAGCGAGCAGCGCCGGATCTTCGGCGGGCGCTTCCTGCCCGGCCGGCTGGCCCGGCCCGACCTGCTGCCGTTCCTGCCGGACATCCCGGGTCTGCGGGTACAGGCCCTGCACACCGACGATGCCGCCGAGGCCTATCGGCTCGCGCTGCACTCGCCGACCGCCCGCGGCGCCTTCAATCTCGCCGCCGAGCCCCCGCTCGACGCCACCGTGCTCGGCGAACTGCTCGGCGCCCGCCCGATGCGATTGCCGCGTACGGCGGCCCGCTCGGCCATCGCCGCGGCATGGGGCCTCCATCTGCTGCCCGCCTCCCCGCACCTGTTCGACGCGGTGCTGCGCCTGCCGCTGATGGACTGCACCCGGGCGCACGAGGAACTGGGCTGGCGGCCGCGCTGGACGGCGACGGAGGTGCTGGAGGAGTTCCTGGACGGGCTGCGGCAGGGCGGCGGCATGGACACCGCGCCGATGCACAGCGGCACGATGGGCTGACCACGACACACTGGGGAGAACCGACATGGCCGCACAGCACCCACAGCGACCCGGCGAACGGCCCGACCAGGAAACCGACCGGCCGTCGGACCCGGTCCCGCGCGACCTGCCCGACCAGCAGTCCCACCCGGACGACCACTGGGAGCCGGACCACCCGGCGTCCGGCCCGGCCGAGGACGCCCCCGACCCGGACGAGGCCGGCACAGGGCCCCGGGGCGCCCCGCGCACCGGCACGGTCCACCCGGAGCATCCGGAGCCGCAGGAGCCCTCGGACTGAGGGATGGGCACGGCGTCTCACCGGGACGGGTGACCGGTCGGCCCGGTGCCTTGTGCCTGGGCGCGGCTCCGGGGAAGCATGACCGGACATGCCCACCAAGACTCTTTCGGTCCCCACCCCGGACGGCGTCGCCGACGCGTACGCCGCCTTCCCCGACGACGGCGAACGGCACCCGGGCGTGCTGCTCTACCCCGACGCCTTCGGCCTGCGGCCCGTGCTGGAGGAGACGGCCCGGACGCTGTCCGGACACGGGTACTGCGTGCTCGTGCCCAACGTCTACTACCGCCAGGGCCCGGCGCCGCTGATCGACCTTCCCGAGCACATCGGCGAGGAGGACAGGCCCGCGGTCATCGCCCGGCTGAAACCCCTGGTCGACGCGCACACCACCGAACGGGTGCTGCGCGACGCCGACGCCTTCCTCGCGTTCCTCGCCGACCGGCCCGAGGTGGGTCCGGGGCCGGTCGGTGCGATCGGCTACTGCATGGGCGCCGTCCTGGCGATGCGTACGGCGACGGCACACCCCGACCGGGTGGCCGCGGTCGCCGGGTTCCACCCCGGTTTCCTGGTCACCGACGACCCCGACAGCCCGCACCGGCTCATCCCGGAGCGCCTCACCGCCGAGGTCCACCTCGGCCTCGCGGAGAACGACATGTCGCCCGAGGCCATCCGCGAGATCGAGCGTGCCTTCGAGGCCGCTGGCGTCGGTCACACCACCGAGGTCTACCCCGGCAGCGTCCACGGCTTCACCATGTCCGACACCGACGCCTTCGACCCGGCCGCCTACCAGCGCCACTGGGACCGGCTGCTCCCCCTGCTCGGCCGCGCCCTGAAGAACGGCTGAGGCACCGCGGGCCGGCGCGCCCCGTCACGCCCCCGGGGTGCGCTCCCGCAGCGCCGTCCGCCAGGCGGGGAGCGGGCTCTCGGGGGCCGGGGCGGGGCGGTGACCGCCGGCGGCGAAGAAGTCGGCCAGGGGGAGGATCGCGGCGCCGACGGTCACCGCGTCCGGGCCGAGCCGGCCCAGTTCGATGGTGACCTTGTCGGCGGGGTGGCGCAGGGCGTACGTCGTCGCGTGCCGGCGTACGGCGGGCAGGAAGCGGGTGCCGAGCTGGAGCCCGGCCCAGCCGCCGACGATGATCCGCTCGGGCTGGAAGAGGTTGATCAGATCGGACAGTCCCGCCCCCAGGTACTCGGCGGTCTCCTCCAGGACGGCCAGCGCCACCGGGTCCGCCGCGCGGCCCTCGGCCGGGTAGGCGGCGGCGAGCATGGCGGTGAGCGCGGTCTCCTCGTCGGCGTCCGCCGGTGGCCGGCCGCCCTCCTCGCGCCAGCGGGCGAGCAGCGACTCGGCGCCCGCGTACGCCTCCAGGCAGCCGGGCGCGCCGCACCGGCAGCGGCGCCCGCGCACCCGGACCGTCAGATGGCCCCACTCGACGGCCCGTCCGCGCTCCACCTCGGGAGTGACCAGACAGGCGCCGACGCCGGAGCCGAAGAGCACGACCACCGCATTGCGGGCGCCGCGCCCCGCGCCGAACCACATCTCGGCCTGGCCCAGCGTCTTGGCGCCGTTGTCGATGAAGTACCGGACGGTTCCGGGCAGTTCGGAGGAGGAGCGGAGCAGCTGTTCCAGCGGCACCGCCTCCCAGCCGATGGTCTGCCCGTGCACGACGGCGCCCCGGTCGGCGGTGTGCTCCACGATGCCGGGCACGCCGATGCCGATGCCCAGCAGCCGCTCGGGCACGGCGGCCTCGGCGGCGAGCATCTCGGCGACGCCGTCGCGGATGTGACCGGCGATGACCTCGACGTCGTAGCCCAGCGGCGTCAGCGGGCGTTCGGTGCGGGCCAGTTCGGTCAGGGCGAGGTCGAACAGCTCGATGCGCACGCGGGTCTCGCCGACGTCGACGCCGATCAGCTGCCCGCTGTCCGGGGAGACCCGCAGCAGGGTGCGGGGCCGGCCTCCGTCGGAGTCGACGCTGCCGGCCTCCTCCACCAGCCCGTCGGCGACCAGATCGGCGACCACGTTGCTGACCGAGCCGGAGCTGAGGCCGGTGGCCGGGCCCAGCTCGAAGCGGCTCAACGGGCCGTCGAAGTACAGCCTCTGCAGCACCGCGGTGCGGTTGCCCCGCCGTAGGTCACGTACCGTGCGCCCGTTCCGCCCCGCCATGCGGCTCCTTTCACGAACCATGCCCGACCTGCAACATACTCCTTCGGGCGACCGGAACGCGACTTTCCACCAACCCTTAGTTCACGCTGTGAGCTAAGGCGGGGGTCCGTGCGCGTCCCGGCGGGGCGGCGTTCCCGGCTTCAGCCGGCCGCGTACACGTCCTCGACGTAACGGCCCTGCGCCACCAGGGAGTCGAGCCAGCGTCCGGCGGCCGCCTCGTCGGCGCCCGGGGTGCGCTCCCGGTACAGGGTACGGAACGCCTCGCGGACGCCCGGCGCCATGCGGGCGCCGTCGCCGCAGACGTACACCCGGGCGCCCGCGGAGAGCAGCGCCCACACCTCGTCGGCCTCGGCGGCGATCCGGTGCTGCACGAAGCGGGCGCCGTCCTCGGGTGCCTCGCTGAAGGCCGGGCGCAGCCGGACGGCGCCCGCGGCCTCGGCGGCACGCAGCTCCTCGGCGTGCAGGAAGTCCGCGTCGGGCGCGTCGCAGCCGAAGTAGAGCAGGGCCCGCGGGAGCCGGCCGCCCGCGCGCAGGGCGGCGACCCGGTCGGCGACGGTGCCGCGGAACGGGGCGAGTCCGGTGCCCGCGGCCACCAGCACCACCGGCACGGAACCGTCGACGCGGAAGGCCTCGCGGCACGGCTGCACCCGGGCGTAGACGGTGTCGCCGGGCCGCAGGCCGGCCAGGTGGCCCGACCCGGTGCCCCGGTACCGGCCGCGGCCCGAGCGGGCGGGGGCGTCGAGGACCGAGACCATCAGGTCGGCGTGGCGCGGGTCGGCCGCCGGGGAGGAGGAGAGGGAGTAGTGGCGGGGCCGCAGCGGGGTCAGCAGGTCGAGCAGGAGCGGCCAGTCGAGGGCGCCGCGCAGCGCGGGGTGGTCCTCGGCCAGCTCCACGAGGGTGCGCGGGTCGTCGCCGGGCAGGGCCTCGAGGGCGGCGCGCTCGGGCGGGCAGGGGTTGGCCTGCGCGAGCAGGGCGAGCTGCCGGGCCGTGGGCCGCTCCTGCAGCTCGACGTGGTGGGTCAGCAACTGCCGTACGGTCAGCGGGCGGTCCACCGCGAGGCCGTCGCGCCGCGCCCGGGTGGTGCGGATGTCCAGGACGGTGTCGCCGTCCAGGCCGAGGGCGGCGAGCGCGCGGTCCACCAGGCCGGGGGCGTTGACGGGGAGGACGGCCAGGTGGTCGGCGGTGCGGTAGGTGACGCCGTCGGGCAGGGCGATGCGCAGGAACCGCTTGGTGCGCGGGTGGCCGGGAGCGGTGAGGTCGTACGCCTCGGTGACGGTCATCGCGGTCAGCCCGTGCCGTTCGGCCAGGGCGTCCAGCGGGCCGCCGGTCAGCGTGCGCACCTCGTAGGCGTGTCCGGGCCGCGGCCGGTCGTCCCCGGTGGCGTCCGGATCGCCGTACGCGGTCAGCAACGCGGTGCGCAGCCGGTCGGTGAACTCCCGCACGGTGCCGGTGAGGTCGCCGGAGGCGTCGGCGGCCGCCCGGTCGGTGAGCCGGGTGGCGCCGAGTTCGGCGAGGCGGGCGTCGATGCGGGTGGGGACCTGCTGGTAGGTGGCGGACCAGTTGCGGTCGCCGACGCCGAGGACGGCGTACGTCACCCCGGTGAGGTCGGGGACGCCGTCGAGCAGGGCGGTGAAGGCGGTGGCGTCGTCGGTGGGGCGGCCGTTGTAGGAGGCGGCGGTGATGACGACGGCCCGGTCCGTGGGCAGCCCGTCCGCGTAGGCGTCGAGCGCGGCCACCTCGGTGGCGCAGCCCAACGCCGCCGCCTCGTCGGCGAGTTGTCCGGCGAAGGCGCGGCAGGTGCCGTAGTTGCTGCCGTGCAGGAAGAGCACGCCGGTGCCGGGGCGGACCCGGGACGGGAGGGCGTCCGGGGCCGTCGTCGACGCGCTCCGCGCGGGGGCGCCGGGCAGCGGGGCGTGGACCCGGTCGGCGGAGGTGCGCGGGGTGAGGGTGAGGGTGAAGCCCTCGGGCTTGAGGGTCAGGGTCTCCTTCACGTCGAGCCGGTAGCCGGCGTGGTCGTGCAGCCGGTAACGGTGCACCAGCAGGGCGAGCAGCATGGTCGCCTCGTGCAGCGCGAACTGCCTTCCGATGCAGGCGCGTTCGCCGGTGCCGAAGGGTTTGAAGGCGTGCACCGGGCGGGCCTCCTCCGCCTCGGCGGTGAACCGCTCGGGGTCGAACAGCTCCGGGTTGTCGCCCCAGACGGGCTGGCGGTGCAGCATCGGGGTGAGTACGGTGACGGGCTGTCCGGCGGCGAGCGGGATCCGGCCGCCGAGCAGGGTGTCCTCGCGGGCGTGCCGGCTGAACGCGGCGGCCGTCGGCCACAGCCGCAGCGCCTCGTTGAGCACCTGGCGGGTGTAGGTGAGCCGTCCGACGTCCTCGTACGTCGGCTCGGGGTCGGCCGCGTCGCCCCACAGCGCGTCGGCCTCCCGCTGTACCAGCCGGAGCACGGCGGGGTGCTTGACCAGGTAGTACAGGGCGAAGGACATCGCGCCCGAGGTGGTCTCGTGCCCCGCGATCAGGAAGGTGATCACCTGGTTGCGGATGTTGGCGGTGTCCAGGGTGGTGCCGTCCGCCGGGTGCGGCGCGCTGAGCATCAGCCCGAGCAGGTCCTCGGCGCCGCTCTGGTCGGTGCCGGTGCGGGCGGCGACGACGTCGTCCACCACCCCGGCGAGGAAGTCCGCGTCCCGGCGGAAGGCCGCGTCGGCCGCCGCGTGGTCGCGGTCCGCGGGCGCGGCCACGCGGGTCATGCTCCACTCCAGGCAGCGGACCATGGACTCCACGAAGGGGTGCGGCCGTTCGCGCCCGAAGGAGCCGAAGTCGTAGCCGAATCCGGCGAGTCCGATGGTGTCGAGGGTCATCCGGGTCATGTCGTCGGCCACGGCGACCGGGCGCCCGGCGTGGGCCGCGCGGTCCCAGGAGTCGATGAGCCGGCGGGCCACCCGCAGCATCACCGGGTGGTAGGTGCGCATGGAGCCGAGCGCGAAGGCGGGCATCAGGATGTCGTGCGCCTTGGCCCAGTTCGGTTCGTCGTTGTACGCGGTGAACAGGCCGTCGGCGGTGAAGGCGCGCACGTTCTCCAGCGCGGGTCCGACGTGCTTGGCGAAGCGGTCCTCGTCGGCCAGGTCGGCGACCAGGTCCGTGTCCGCGACGAACAGGGTCTCCCGGCCGTGCAGCCGGCGCACCAGCACCGGCCCGTGGGTGCGCATCAGGCCCATGGTCTGCTGGATGGGGGTGCGTCCGACGCCGGCGGTGCCGAGGTCCACGACGGGGACGGCGGAGGGGGCGGGATGCGGTGCGGTGGGGGGCATGGCGCGGCAACTCCCTTTCACGGTGCGCGGTGTGCTGCGCTCCAGCCTGCTCGCCCCGCTCCCCGGTCGGGACCACACCACTACACGATCGTGCAGTGGAAACCGGCCCGCGGGGCTTGCGCGCGGCCGCGGCCGGTGCCCCGCCGATTTGGCGCCGGCCTGGGCCTTCGTCTTGGATGAAGCGGACACTGCGGCACGTCGGGAGGTACGCGTGGAGACGGGCGACGCCGTGGTCTGGCGCAACCGCGCCCTGACCCTGTTCGACCGGGTGGCGGTGCCGGTCGCGGTGTGCGACGCGTACGGCCGTGTCGTGCTCGCCAATCCCGCGATGGCCGCGGAGTGCGGCACGACGCCGGGGCGGCTGCGCGGCCGGGACGTGCTGGAGCTGTTCCGCCCGCAGCGGGCCACGCAGGTGGAGCGGATCGCCGAGGCGCTGCGGCTGCGGCGCCGCTCGCGCTACCGGGTCTCGGTGTGCTGGCGGGCGCCGGACGGGGGCGAGCGGTACGGGGAGCTGACCGCGGACCCGGTGAGCGACAGTGTGGAGGAGACGCCCGCGCTGCTGGTGATGCTGCGGATCGAGGACGAGCGCCCCGCCGCCCCGCCGGTTCCCGCCCCGGCGCCGGTCACCCCCGTGGAGGGCCGGGTGCTGGCCCTGCTGGCCTCGGGCGCCACCACGGCCCGCGCCGCCCGCGAACTCGGCCTCACCACCGACGGCGTCAACTACCACCTCCGCCGTCTCTCCGCCCGCTGGGGCGCCGCCAACCGCACCGAACTGGTGGCTCGCGCCTACGCGTCGGGGGTGCTGGCCCCCGGGGTGTGGCCGCCTGCGGCACCCTGACACACGGCCCGGCCCGGCAGAGCGGGGGCCAGGGGGGAACGGCGCGCCGGCACCGGCTCCCGCCCGGCGCGTGTACACCGGGCGGCCGTCGGTCGTCAGTTCCCGACCCCGGACGGCTCCCGGACCGCGCCGAAACGGGCCAGGACGTGCCAGACCTTCTTCAGGTCCTGGAGGTCGTAGCGGCCGGTGCGGGCCGCGTCGCCGATGATCCGCGGGGTGAGTACGCCCCGCTCCGCGATCCGGGCGCCCAGACGGGTGTACTCGGCGCCCCGGTAGTCGGCGTGGTGGTGCAGCCGGTCGGCGGTGAGCCGGTAGCCGGGGTGCCACTCCAGCGGGAACGGCAGCCGCCGGGCCGCCGCCTCCACGGGTGTGCCCCGGAAGCTCGGGTCCAGTACCAGCGCCCGCACGTCCCGGGTGAGCAGCACGCCCCCGTGCACATGGCACTCGATGTAGTCGTCGAGCGCGTCCCGCTCGTCCGCCTCGGCGAGCGCGATCAGCGGCATCGCGCTCGCCACCCCGAAGTCGGCGGGCTCGGCCGCGCTGTCCGGGTAGCAGAAGGTGGCCCGGTGCGCGACGGGTGCGGCCAGCCGCAGGAACGAGGAGCCGAACCGCGGCGCGGCGCCCCCCGGTTGGCGGCGGAAGTCCAGGGCGCCGTACACCGGCCGCTCCGCCGGCTCGGCGTCGTCGTAGGCGCCGCCGAAGATCCGGCTCTCCCAGCGCCAGCGGTCGCCGCCCGGGTGTGCCGTGAGCCCGCCGTTGCTCGTGCCGGTGACGAACTGGGAGTGGTAGACGCCGTCCCGGGCGAGGGAGTCGAGGACGGAGAGCCCGCCCGACAGCCGGTCCGGGTGGAAGTTCAGGGTGATGTGCGGGCCGGGGACGAGCGCGGGCCCGGACGCGCGGGCGGTCACGTGCCGCAGGGCCCGGTGGGCGCGTAACGGCAGGCCGTCCGGAAAGCCCGGGAAATCCATTGGCTCCCCCTCCCCTGGGATATCTAGGCTGCTCAGGGACCCATCTTGCGGGTTCCGTGCACGTACGACGAAGGAATTTCCCATGAGATCGCTCACCGAGCAGGACATCCGCGGCTCTTTCGTGAACTGCTCCAAGGGGGAGGCCAAGCGGCTGGCGATACCCCGGGACCTCGACGAACGGCCGTGGGACGATCTGGACTTCCTCGGCTGGCGGGACCCGGGCGCGCCCGACCGCAGCTATCTGGTGACCGAGCGGGCGGACCGGCTCGTGGGCATCGCGCTGCGCTTCCCGGCGTCCCAGCGCGGCTTCCTGCACCGCAGCATGTGCTCGGTGTGCCTGACCACGCACCCCGGCGGCGGCGTGTCGCTGATGACCGCGCGCAAGGCGGGCACGGCGGGCCGCGAGGGCAACTCGGTGGGCCTGTACATGTGTACGGACCTGGCGTGTTCCCTGTACGTCCGCGGCAAGAAGGTGCCCGAGTCCGGTACGCGGTTCGAGGAGAGCCTGACGCTGGAGGAGCAGATCGCGCGGACGGCCGGCAACCTGGCCGCCTTCGTCGACAAGCTCTACGCCTAGGGTCTTTCCGAACCCTTCCGGTCGCAGCGCCGGTCACCGGCGCTCGGCCGGATGGCCCACGCGTCTCCGCCCCGCGCCCGCCCTCCTCGAACATCCACGTTCGACGCAGCCGAGGAACGGGAACAGGCGAAGGAATGTACGACGTACGCAAGGGGATCGAGGGACTGCGGCGCCTGGTGATGCGCCGCCGGGAGCCGGTGGTCGTCCAGACGCTGCGGTCTGCCGCGGCGGCGACGGTCGCCTATGTCATCGCGCTCCGGCTGAGTCCCGAGCCCGCCCCGCTGACCTCGCCCCTGACCGCGCTGCTGGTGGTCCAGGTGACCTTCTACGCCACGCTGACCAACGGCATCCGGCGGGTGAACGCGGTGGTGGCCGGTGTGCTGGTCGCCATCGCCTTCAGTGTGCTGGTGGGCCTGACCTGGTGGAGCCTGGCGCTGCTGATCGTGGCCGCACTGGCGGTGGGCCATCTGGTACGGGTGGACGAGTACGTCGCCGAGGTGGCGATCAGCGCGATGCTGGTGCTGGGGGTGACCACGGTCGGCTTCACCGCCTGGGCGCGGATCGTGGAGACGCTGATCGGCGCGGTCGTGGGCACCGCCTGCAATCTGCTGCTGCCGCCGCCGGTGTGGGTGGACGCGGCGGGCCGGTCGATCGCGGACCTGGCGCGCCGGGTGCGGCAGTTGATGCTGCGGATGGGTGAGGAGGCCGCCGGCCACATCCCCTGGCAGCGGGCGGCCGAGCGGCTGCACGAGGCACGCCGGCTGGACCAGTACATCGCCGAGGTGGACGCCTCGCTGCGGCAGGCCGAGGACAGTCTGCGGCTCAATCCGCGGGTCAAGGAGGGTCTGCTGCACCGGGTGGTGCTCCGTACCGGCCTGGACACGCTGGAGATCTGCACGGTGGTGCTGCGGGTGCTGGCCCGTTCCTTCACCGACCTGGCCAAGGCGCGCGGCTCCGAGGACCTGTTCCCGCCCCGGGTCGGGGCGGTGGTGGAGGAGCTGCTGTCGGAGATCGGCGACGCGGTGGTCAGTTTCGCGGTGCTGGTGACCGCCCATCTGAGTGCGGACGCCGAGTCGGCGGAGGCACGGCTGACGGCCGAGCTGCACACCGCGGCCGGCACCCGGGACCGGCTGGCCGAGCTGCTGCGCGAGGAGGTCCGCAGGGACTGGGCGAACTGGCAACTGCTGGGCGCCGTACTGACCGAGACGACCCGGATCATCGACGAGCTGAACACCGAGCACCGCACCCGGCGCCTGCTGGAGGAGCTGGACCGGGTCTCCGCCGAGCAGCGTGCCAAGCTGCCCCGGATGACGCGGATGCGCGAGCGGCTCGGCATCCAGGAGAAGCTGTGGAGCGACCGGGCGGGGTTCGGCGACCGCACTCCGTGAGGCCGGCCGGCCGCCGTGTCCCGCGCCGCCGTCCTTGCCTCGCACACCCGGCTCGGGCCAAGGTGGCCCTCACGACCGGGCGACCGACGACCTGAGGTGTGGGATGGACACGGAGGCAGCGGCGGGCGGCGGCTGGAGCAGGCGCCGGTTCATCGGGGTGGGCGCGGGCGCGGCGGCCGTGGTCGCGGTGCCGTCGCCGGCCGCCCCTCCCCCGAGCGCCGCGCGGGCCGCGGACCCGCGGCGGCCGCCCGGCGACCGCTCCGCGGGGCCGCGCCCGCTGTACGTGGGCACCTACACCTCCGCCCCGGGCGGCGGCACCGGCATCGGGCTCGCCTCCTACGACCCGGAATCCGGTGCGATCACGGGCTCCGGCACGCTCACCGGGGTCCCCGACCCGTCGTACCTCGCCGTGCACCCGGACGGGCGCACGCTGTACGCGGTGGACGAGCGGCAGGACGGCGGGGTGACGGCCGTACGCCTGGCGGACCGGCGGATCCTCGGCACGCGGAGCACCGGGGGCGCCGGGCCCTGCCATCTGTCGGTGCACCCCTGCGGGCGCTGGCTGCTCAGCGCGAACTACGGCTCCGGCAGTGTCGCCGTGCATCCGATCGCCGCCTCGGGCGCCCTGGGCGAGCGCACCGACCTGGTCACGCACACCTCCCCGGCGCCCGGTCCGGGCCAGGAGGGACCGCACGCCCACCAGTTCACGACCGCTCCGGACGGCCGGCATCTGCTCGCGGTGGACCTCGGCACGGACACCGTCTACACGTACCGCCTGGACACGGCGAAGGGCACGCTCACCGAGACCGGCCAGGCGCACACCCGGCCGGGCGCGGGGCCCCGCCATCTGACCTTCCATCCGGGCGGGCGGCACGCCTATCTGGCCAACGAGGTCGACGACACGATCGCCGTCTGCGCCTACGACCCGCCCTCCGGCCGGCTGACGATCGGCGCGCCGCAGTCCACGGGCTCCTCGGGGGACGTCACCAACTACCCGGCGCAGATCCTGGTCACGGGCGACGGCCGGTACGCCTTCCTGGCCAACCGCGGCCACAACAGCCTGGCGAGGTACGCGGTGGAGGCCGAGGGGTCCCGGCTGCGGCTGCTGGGCACGGTGCCGGTCGGCGGGGACTTCCCGCGGCAGATCGCGTTCTCGCCGGACGGCCGGCTGCTGTTCGCCGCCAACCAGCGCTCGGGCACGGTCACCGTCTTCCACGTCGACACCGATCGCGGTGAACTGCGGCTCGCCGGCGAGCCGTTCGCGTCACCCGTCGCCGTCTGCGCGCTGCCGCTGTAGCGTCCGGGGGCAGCCTGCGCGGCCCGCCTGCGCCAGCAGGGCGTGCACCCGCTCGGTGAGCTGGGCGAGGTCGTCGGCGGGGCGGTGGAAAGGCAGGCGTACGTCGCCGTGGGCGCGGGTGCGTTCGATGCGCAGGGTCAGCCCGTGCCGGTCGACGGCGAGGGGCAGTACGCGGGTCGCCGCGTGCAGGCTCTCGGGCCGTACCAGCCGGGTGAGGCGCCGCACGGCGTCCGGGTGGGCGTCGGCGAGGTGGGTGAGCAGCCGGGCCTCGGCGGTGGCCAGCGGATCGGGGCGGGCGGCGGTGAACTCGTCCGGTTCGACGAGTACGGAGCCGCCGGCACGCCGCAGCAGCACGCGGTCGGGGTGGCAGCGCAGGGCGCCGCCGTCGGGGGCCGGGGCGAGGCGGCCGGCCAGCCAGAGGCGGGCGCGGACACGGTCGCGCACGGGTACGGGCGCCACGTCGGCGAACTCCAGTACCGCGCGGGTGCCCTGCCGCGCCGCCGCGGGGAGGTCGCTGTCCTCGGGCACCGCGAGCAGGACCGCGCCGTCGTCGGCCACGGTGTGCGCGCCGACGTACTCCTCGCGCGTGCCGCCCGCGGTCACCGCGCACGACCATGCGGCGACGAGCACCGACCGCGCTCGTTCCGCCGCGCCGGGGGCGGCCGTCCACTCCTGCGTGTCATCCATCCCGAGACCTCCTCATTAGGTAAGGCTTACCTAACTTATCGGAGATCGGAGTGCGCGCCAACCAGGCCCCGGCCGAAGGGAAGGGGTGCGGCCCGACCGGGCCTCAGGCGATGGCACCCAGCAGTGCCCGCGCGCACAGATCGCGCACCTGCTCCCGGCTCGCCTCGCCGTCGCGCAGCCACTCCAGGCAGACGGCGGTGGTGAAGGCGAGCCAGCCGCGCACGGCCAGCCGCAGCTGCGGGCCGCGCTCGCAGACGGGCCCGAACTCGGGGTCGGCCGCGAGGGCGGCCAGGATCTGCTTCTCCTGGGCGGCCAGGGCCCGCCGGTAGACCCTGCGCACGGCCTGGTCGCCGGCGGCGTCGGCGCGGTGGAAGGCGCGGAAGCCATGGGCGTGGGCCTGGACGTAGCCGAGATAGGTGTCGAGCCCGGCGGTCAGCTGCTCGCGCACCGGCACGCCGGGCTCGGCCGCCGTCATGCGCAGCATCCGCTCGCTCTCACGCTCCACGACCGCGGCGAAGAAGTCCCGCTTGGTCGGGAAGTAGTGGTACAGCAGCCCCCGGGAGACCCCGGCGAGATCGGCGACCCGCTCGATCCACACGTCGTCGTAGGGACTCTCCGAGAACAGCCGCGCGCCGACCGACAGCAGCTGCTCACGGCGTTCCCCGGTACTGAGTCGGCGCCGGGCGCGTTCCCCCTGGTTCGCGGGCATGCCGTCACTTTACTTGACGTCGGTTCAACAAGCGGACCAGACTGGAAGCCTTATTGAATCCACGTATAACAGGCGCGGATCAAGCTCGACGGTCCGCCCGAGCAAGGGAGTTCGGCGTCATGGCGGGTACGGCGGAGGGACCACGTTCGAGCGGGGCCGCACGGGGCGCGGGCCCGGCCGAGTCCGCGCTGCCGAAGGGGTTCCGCAGCGCCGAGCTGGGCTGGCCCGAGCTGCACCGCATCCCGCACCCCCGCCACCGGCTGCCGCTGCTCGGCGATGTGCTGGGCGTCGACCGGAACCGGCCCGTACAGGACTCGATGCGCCTCGGACGCGAGCTGGGGCCGATCTTCCGGCGGCGGATCTTCGGCAAGGAGTTCGTCATGGTGTGGGGCGCGGAGCCGGCCGCCGACCTCGCCGACGAGTCACGGTTCGCCAAGCACGTCGGCCTCGGCGTGGCCAACCTCCGGCCGGTCGCCGGGGACGGGCTGTTCACCGCCTACAACCACGAGCCCAACTGGCAGCTGGCCCACGATGTGCTGGTGCCCGGGTTCAGCCGGGAGGCGATGGCGGGCTACCACGGGATGATGCTGACGGTCGCCGGGCGGCTGACCGACCACTGGGACCGGGAACTGGCCGCCGGCCGCGCGGTGGACGTGCCCGGGGACATGACCAAGCTGACCCTGGAGACGATCGCCCGGACCGGGTTCGGGCACGACTTCGGCTCCTTCGAACGGGACCGGCCGCACCCTTTCGTCACGGCCATGGTCGGCACGCTCTCCTACGCGCAGCGGCTCAACAGCGTGCCCGCCCCGCTGGCCCCGCTGGTGCTGCGCGGCGCCGCCCGGCGCAACGCGGCCGACATGGCCCTGCTGAACCGTACGGTCGACGCGCTGGTCGCGCAGCGGCGCCGGTCGGGCGACGGGGAGGGCGACCTGCTGGACCGGATGCTGGCCACCGCGCACCCGGAGACCGGCGAGAAGCTCTCCCCGCAGAACGTCCGCAGGCAGGTGATCACGTTCCTGGTGGCGGGCCACGAGACCACGTCCGGCGCGCTCTCCTTCGCCCTGTACTACCTCGCCCGGCACCCGGAGATCGCCGCGAAGGCGCGGGCCGAGGTGGACCGCGTCTGGGGCGGCACCGCGCGGCCCGGCTACGAACAGGTGGCCAAGCTGCGCTATGTGCGCCGGGTGCTGGACGAGTCCCTGCGGCTGTGGCCGACCGCGCCCGGCTACGCCCGCGAGGCCCTGCGGGACACGGTGCTCGCCGGGGACCATCCGATGCGCCGGGGGGCGTGGGCGCTGGTCCTCGCGCCCCTGCTGCACCGCGACCCGGGGGTGTGGGGCGAGGACGCCGAGCGTTTCGACCCGGACCGCTTCGAGCCCCGGGCGGTCCGCACCCGCCCGCCGCACACCTTCAAGCCCTTCGGCACGGGCGTACGGGCCTGCATCGGCCGCCAGTTCGCCCTGCACGAGGCCACCCTGGTCCTGGCCCTGCTGCTGCGCCGCTACGAATTCCGGGCGGACCCCGGCTACCGGCTGACGATCACGGAGCGGCTGACCTTGATGCCGCAGGGGTTCCGGCTGCACCTGGAGCGCAGGCGGCCGGAGGGACCGGAGCCCGCGGCCCCGCAGGAGGCGGCGCCGCGGGCCCGGGAGGACGACACGGCGCCCGCCGAGGGGTGCCCGCTGCACACGGCCGGCAGCCAGGCGGCACCCGGCGCCCCGGCGTAGCGCGCCGAGGACGCGGTGCCATGGGGCCGGGGCGATCCGGGGACCCGCCGCCCGGTGGGAGCGGTCAGTCCGCCGTCTCCCAGTGCACCGGGCGCCGCACCGACCCGGGGAGTTTCGTGGCCCGGTTGCCGCGGGCCGCGTTGAGCTGGGGCTGGGTGAGGAAGAAGGCGCCGGTGAGGTCCGCGTCGCGGAGGTCGGCGTCGCGGAGGTCGGCGCCGATCATGTCCGCCTCGCGCAGATCGGCCCCGGTGAGGTCGGCCGCGATGAGGTACGCGCCGCGCAGGCTCGCCCCGCGCAGGTCGGCGCCCCGCAGCCGGGCCCCGATCAGGTCCGCGCCCCGCCGGTCCTTGGCCTCGCGGCCCCTGCGGTCCCCGGCACGGACCAGCTCGCTGGTGCGCAGCAGCAGCACATTGACCCGCTCGCGGTGCGCGGCGACGTCCAGCCCGGCCAGTTCCTCGGCCGGCTGCCGGGTGAGCCGCTCGGTCTCCCGCAGGAGCCGCCGCAGCTCGGGGTGGACGGGGCGGGCGGCGGCCAGTCCCAGCGCCTCGGTCAGGTACCACAGCAGCTCGTGGAGCTGTCGTACGACGGGGAACACGTCGAACATCAGACGGGCCCGCTCCTTGGGGGCGCCCCGCCAGTCCTGCCCGCCGAAGGTGTGCCCCGAGACCTTCTGCCCCGCGCCGAAGCAGTCGTAGACGGTGCAGCCGGTGAAGCCCTTGTCCCGCAGCCGGGCGTGGATGCCGCAGCGGTGGTCGGTGCCGAGGTTGGGGCAGGGCCGCCCCGCGGGCTTGTCGAGCGCGAAGTCCGCGGAGGCCGCGAAGGGCAGGGCGACGCAGCACAGCCCGAAGCAGTTCCCGCAGTCGCCGCGCAGCTCCGCGAGCCCGGCCGTCTCATCTGACATGAGCACAGCCTACTCGCGCCGACCTGCCGGAATGCCCGCCCCACCGGGGTTGCGACCCCCGCGCCGGAGGAGTTACCTGGAAGTACCGGCGGTGCAGCGCGCGCATGGGGGCTCCGGCACGTACCGAGGGCCCGGGTCGACGTGTGCTCCCCCGGCCCTGGCTCTCGCTCGCCGCCGCCGTCCAGCGCTCCACGCGGAGGTGACCAAGGTGAAAGCCGTCGTCTACGAAAAGCCGTTCAGCGTGACGGTGAGGGACGTCGATGACCCTCGGATCCAGCACCCCAACGACGTGCTCGTGCGCGTCACGTCGACCGCGATCTGCGGCTCCGACCTCCATATGTACGAGGGCCGCACGGCGGCCGAACCGGGCATCGTCTTCGGACACGAGAACCTCGGTGTGATCGAGGAGATCGGCAGCGGCGTGAGTTCCCTGTCGGTGGGCGACCGTGTCGTGATGCCGTTCAACGTGGCCTGCGGATTCTGCAAGAACTGCCTGGCCGGCGAGACGGGTTTCTGCCTGACGGTGAACCCCGGCTTCGCGGGCGGTGCCTACGGATACGTGGCCATGGGCCCGTACAAGGGCGGGCAGGCCGAGCATCTGCGGGTGCCCTTCGCCGACTTCAACTGTCTGAAGCTGCCGCCGGGCGAACAGTTCGAGACCGACTTCGTGCTGCTCGCCGACATCTTCCCGACCGGCTACCACGGCTGTGAGCTGGCCCAGGTGTCCCCCGGTGAGAGTGTGGCCGTCTACGGCGCCGGTCCGGTGGGCCTGATGGCCGCCTACTCGGCGCTGCTGCGCGGCGCGTCCAAGGTGTTCGTGGTGGACCGGGTGCCCGAGCGGCTGGCCAAGGCCGAGGAGATCGGGGCCATCCCCATCGACTTCACCAAGGGCGATCCGGCCGAGCAGATCCACGCCCAGACGAACGGCGAGGGCACGGACAAGGGCGTGGACGCCGTCGGCTACCAGGCCCAGGCGCACGACGACGTCGGCCACGAGGAACCGGCCGTCGTCCTGAACTCGCTGGTGGAGACGGTACGGCCGACCGGCAGGCTCGGTGTGCCGGGGCTGTATGTGCCCTCTGACCCGGGCGGGCCCGACGAGCACGCGAAGCACGGCCAACTCCTGGTCTCCATCGGCAAGATGTTCGAGAAGGGCCAGAAGATGGGCACGGGCCAGTGCAACGTCAAGCGGTACAACCGCCAGCTGCGCGATCTGATCATCGCCGGGCGGGCCAAGCCCAGCTTCGTGGTCTCCCATGAGCTGCCGCTGGAGGACGCGCCGCAGGCGTACGAGAAGTTCGACAAGCGGATCGAGGGCTACACCAAGGTCGTACTGCACCCGGGTCACGCGCTCGCCGCATGAGGCCCCGGGGGTCCGGGCGCCCGGCGCGGGTGCCCGGACCCCCGTGTGTCACACCTCGTCCCGGACGACCGCCAGCAGCCGGTCCAGCACCCGGGGCGCGCCCGTGCGCAGCCCGTCGTGCTCGTACTCGTTCGTCACCCAGGGCCGCAGACCGCGGATGGCGCGCGCGGTCTCCAGTGAGTGGCCGGCGTCGACGTACATGTCGTCGTGGTAGACGGCCGCGGCGACCGGCACCTCGTTGCGGGCGAGGCGGTCGCGGTCGTACAGCGGGGTCCAGTCGGAGCGGGCGGCGAGCAGTTCGGCCGTCTCGCGCAGCGGGCGCAGCGCCGGGTCGTTCTCGAACATCCAGGGGTGCACGGTCTCGCCGGTGAACAGCACCGGGGCGTCGCCCGCGAGCGCCTTCGCCGCGTCGAACTGGGGGAACTCGGCGCGGACGCGCTCGGCGGCCCAGGCGGTGGGGCGGCTGTCCTGGCCGTAGATCGACTCGTGGACGAGGGCGTACAGCGGGTGCGCGGCGTACGACAGCAGGGCCTGCGCCTGCTCCTGGAAGGCGTCCGACAGTTCGGGCCCGGCCGGGGTATGGACGAACGCGTCGGCGAGGAGGTGGTGGAGGCGGTGGCTGCCGTCACCGGTGCCGAGCATCAGGCCGAGGGACTGGAAGGCCTCGACGGTGAAGCGGTAGCCGTTCGGCAGGACCACGTCACGGGTGAGCAGGTGGTCGGCGATCCGGCGGGCCCGCTCGACGTCCTGCGGGTAGCGGGCGTAGTGCGCGGCGACCTTGCGCTCGATGCGCGGGTAGGCGGCGCGGTAGACGTCGTCGGCGTGCGCGTCGAGGGAGGGCAGCCCCCCGGTGATCACGGCGGTGGCGAGGCCCTCGGGGGCGAGGGAGAGGTACGACACCGTGCAGAAACCGCCGAAGCTCTGGCCGAGCACGGTCCAGGGGGCGCCGCCGGTGACCTCGGCGCGGATGTACTCGCAGTCGCGGACGATGGAGTCCGCGCGGAAGCGGGCGAGGTAGTCGGCCTGTTCGGCGGGCCCGCCGCGCAGCGGCAGCGTCTGCCGGTTCGCGGGCGTGGAGCTGCCGGTGCCGCGCTGGTCGAGCAGCAGCACCCGGTACTCCCGCAACGCCCGGTCGAGCCACGCCTGCCGTCCGACGAAACGATTCGCCCCGAATCCCGGGCCGCCCTGGAGGTACAGCAACCAGGGCAGCTCCTCCCCCGCCTTCTCCCTGGCGACCACCTCGCGCGCGTACAACTCGATGCTCTCGCCATCCGGATCGGCGTGATCGAGCGGCACGGTGAACCGACGATCGGTCAGTACGACGCCGGGCTGGCGGTAGCTGGTGCTCAACGGGTCTCCCGGAGGGGTGGGACGGAGGGAGTCCAGTTCAGCACACGGGGTCGGGGCGGCAGGGCGCCAGGGTGGTACTCGCCGCCACCGGCGGGCGGTCGGGCGCCGCCGCGGGCCGGGGCCGCCGCACACGGCCGGCTCGTGGCCGCGGACCGGCCGCCGGGCCGCGCGGCCGACGCGGGCCGACGCGCGGGCGGCCCCGGGGCCCGGCCGCCGGACCCCGTACGGTCGCGGAGAGGGCAGGATTCGAACCTGCGCAGGTCCCTGCGGACCCGACCTCCGAGCCATGCTCGCCGGTCCCCGTTGAACCGCTCCGGGCACCTCTCCTCGTTCCCGGCCGGGCCTTCGCGGACCCGCGCCGTTCACGAGCACCAAGGTGCCAGGGTCCGCTGACCCGGCGCTGACACGAGCACCGTCCGACGCTGTTCGTCCTCCGGCCGGGAACCCGGCGACCGCTCCGACGCGACACCCCGTGTCAATTCGACGTAGCAGTGATTCACCTGGCCGGGTGACCTCTTCGCGTTCTTTCGGGCAGTTGTTTCAGCCATTGGCCACGTCAATACCCCGTGAGTGTGAGGCGCGTGGGCGTCCTGTTCCGCCGTCGCCGCTGCCCGCGAAAACGACAGGACGGTACTTCACGGGCATCTGCACGCGAAACCTCCCGTGCGGGCTTGGCCGGTAGCGCGGGTACGCCCCTTTGCGGTGGCCGCGGCATGCGCTGTCCTGCTCGCGCAACCAGCCGACGCCCGGGCCCTCGCGTCCACCGGGCCCCACCGGCTGTTCCACCACGCAGCACCCAGCAAAGGGGGAAGGCTGTGACCACTCCCGTCCCGTCCCGGATCGCGCTGGCGAACGGCAGCTTCGAGCAGCCCGCCGTCAGCGGCATGGGCTTTCTGCCCGACGCTTCCCAGACCCAGAACCCACAGCACGTTCCGGGCTGGCTGACCACCGCCACCGACCACCTCATCGAGATCTGGCACGACGGCTTCAACGGCGTCCCGGCGGCAGACGGCGTGCAGTTCGCCGAGCTGAACGCCAACCAGGTCTCCACCCTCTACCAGGACCTGCCCACCACCCCGGGCGCGACGCTGTACTGGCGGCTCTACCACCGAGGGCGGCTCGGGCAGGACACCATGGCGCTGGACATCGGCGCCCCCGGCGCGGTCGTCCAGCAGCGCACGTTCACGGACGGCAACAACGCCTGGGGCTTCTACACCGGCACCTACACCGTCCCCACCGGGCAGACCACCACCCGCTTCGCCTTCCGCTCCGTCTCCGCCGCCGGCGGCGACCCGACGGTCGGCAACGTCCTCGACGGGATCTTCTTCGGCACCGCCCCGTCCGTGGCCCTCGCCAAGTACGCCGTTCCGGACGGGCCGCTGCAGGTGGGTGACGTGATCACCTACCGCGTCGTCGTCAGGAACCAGGGCGGCGGCAACGCCGAGGCACTGAGCCTGAGCGACGCCGTCCCGGCCGGCACGACGTACGTGCCCGGGTCGCTGCGGATCGTCAGCGGCCCCAACGCCGGGGCGAAGACCGACCGGCCGGGCGACGACCAGGCGTACTTCGACGCGGCGGGCAACCGCGTGGTGTTCAACCTGGGCAACGGCGCCACCAGCGGCCAGGGCGGCAGCCTGCCCAACACCGACACCCTGCCGAACGGGACGACGGTGGAGTACCGCGTCACCATCGACGAGGCCAGTGCCGGCGGCCACGTCGCCAACACCGCCACCGCGACCTACGAGAACCGCCTCGGCCCCACCCCGCAGCCCCTCACCGCCACGTCCGACGAGGCCGACACCCAGGTGCTGCCGGCCGCGGACCTGAGCGTGACCAAGTCCGCCGACGCCACCACCGTCACGGTCGGCCAGACCGTCACCTACCGCGTCAGCGTCCGCAACGCCGGGCCCGACACGGCCACCGGCGTCACCGTCGCGGACGCCCTGGCCGACCACCTCGCCCTCGTCTGGGCCACGCCGTCCACCGGCAGCTACGACCCCGCGACCGGCCAGTGGGCCGTCGGGACCCTGGCCAAGGGCGCGACGGCCACCCTCACCCTCCACGCCAAGGCCACCGCCACCGGCCCCGTCACCAACACCGCCACCGCCCACGCCAACGAGACCGACCTCCACCGCGGCAACAACACCGACAGCGTCACCGTCTGCGTCGAACCCGCCCCCACCTGCCGGTCCTGCCCCCCGGCGCCCGCCTCCGGCTGCTGCTGATGCGGCGCCGGCCCGGGTCCGCGCACCGCCCGCCAGGTGCCGGCCGCCCTCGGCGACCGGCACCTCGCCGGACCCGCGTACCGTCCCGCCAACGGTCGTCGGCATCCCGGCCGTAGGCGCTCCGGTTCGAACTCCCGCCCACGCCACGCGCGCCTCCTGGTCTCCGGTGGCCACGACGGGGCGATTAGGCTGCGATTCGTCCCGTGGTCGACTCGGAGGAGCCGCGATGCGTGTCGCCCTGTTCCTGACGTGTGTCAACGACACGCTCTATCCGGACACCGGACGGGCCGTGGTGAGGCTGCTGCGAAGGCTGGGGGTCGACGTCGAGTTCCCGCTGGGGCAGACGTGCTGCGGGCAGGCGCATTACAACACCGGGTACCGGCACGAGGCGGAGCCGCTGGCGCGCCGCTTCGCCGAAGTGTTCGAGGGGTACGACGCGGTCGTGACGCCCTCCGGGTCCTGCGGGGCGATGGTGCGCGAGCTGTATCCCCGGATGGGCGAGCGGGCCCGGGCCGAGGGGCGCGGGGACTCGCTGGCGCGGACCCTGGCGCCGGTGGTGCCGAAGACGTACGAGCTGACGGAGTTCCTGGTGGACGTGGTGGGCGTGACCGATGTGGGCGCCTGGTATCCGCACCGGGTCACCTACCACCCGACCTGTCACGGGCTGCGCACCCTGGGCCTGGGCGACCGGCCGCGCCGGCTGCTGGAGGCCGTCCGGGGGCTGGAACTGGTCGAGTTGCCGGGCGCCGAGGAGTGCTGCGGCTTCGGCGGGACGTTCGCGGTGAAGAACGCCGCGGTGTCGGCGGCGATGGGCACGGACAAGGTGCGCAACGCCGAGTCGACCGGCGCCGAGGTGCTGTGCGCGGCCGACAACTCCTGTCTGATGCACATCGGCGGCACCCTGAGCCGTCTCGGGGCGGGCATGCGGCCCGTCCACATCGCGGAGATCCTGGCGAGCACGGAGGAGGACCCGGCACGGTGAGCGGCACCTACGTCGGCATGCCGGCGTTTCCCGAAGCGGCGCGCGACGCCGTCGGCGACCGTACCCTGCGCGGCAATCTGCGCCACGCGACCCACACCATCCGCGCCAAACGGGCCGGTGCGGTGGCCGAGTTGGCCGACTGGGCGCAGCTGCGCGAGGCGGGCCGCCGGATCAAGGACCACACCCTGCGCCATCTCGACCGGTACCTGGAGCAGTTGGAGGCGTCGGTGACCGCGGCGGGCGGCACGGTCCACTGGGCCGCCGACGCCGAGGAGGCCAACCGGATCGTGACCCGGCTGGTCGAGGAGACCGGCGAGTCGGAGGTCGTCAAGGTCAAGTCGATGGCCACCCAGGAGATCGGGCTCAACGAGGCGCTGGAGGCCGGGGGCATCCGCGCGTACGAGACCGATCTCGCCGAGCTGATCGTGCAGTTGGGCCACGACCGCCCCTCGCACATCCTCGTCCCGGCGATCCACCGCAACCGGGGCGAGATCCGGGACATCTTCACGCGCGAGATGGGCTCCTGGGGCCGCCCGGCCCCCGACGGCCTGACCGACAGGCCCGCGGATCTCGCCGAGGCCGCCCGGGTGCACCTGCGGGAGAAGTTCCTGCGGGCCAAGGTCGGCATCTCCGGCGCCAATTTCATGGTCGCCGAGACCGGCACCCTGGTCGTGGTGGAGTCCGAGGGCAACGGACGGATGTGCTTGACGCTGCCGGAGACGCTGATCTCGGTGGTCGGCATCGAGAAGATCGTGCCCACCTGGCGCGACCTGGAGGTCTTCCTCCAGACCCTCCCCCGCTCCTCCACCGCCGAGCGGATGAACCCGTACACCAGCACCTGGACCGGCACCACCGACGAGGACGGCCCCCGGACCTTCCACCTGGTGCTGCTCGACAACGGCCGCACGGACACGCTGGCGGACCAGGTGGGCCGCCAGGCCCTGCGCTGCATCCGCTGCTCGGCCTGCCTGAATGTCTGCCCCGTCTACGAGCGGGCCGGCGGACACGCCTACGGCTCCGTCTACCCCGGCCCCATCGGCGCCATCCTCACCCCCCAGCTCCGGGGCACCGCGAGCGAGATCGACGCCTCGCTGCCGTACGCGTCCAGCCTGTGCGGGGCCTGCTACGAGGTGTGCCCGGTCGCCATCGACATCCCCGAGGTGCTGGTGCACCTGCGGGAGCGGGTCGTGCAGGGCGGCCCGGCGGTACGGCGGGGCAACAAGGTGGTGCTGCGCCCGGCGAAGGGGCACGCGGCCGAGCGGGCGGCGATGCGGGCGGCGGGCTGGGCGTTCACGCACCCCGGCGCGCTGCGCACCGGGCAGCGGCTCGCCTCCCGCAGCCGCCGGCTGCACCCCCGTACCCTGCCGGGCCCCGGCCGGGCGTGGACCGGCAGCCGGGATCTGCCGGCGGTGCCGGCGGAGCCGTTCCGGGACTGGTGGCAGCGTACGCGCGGCGGAGAGGACGCCAAGTGAACAGCAGGGAACGGATCCTGGGCCGGGTGCGGCGCGCGCTCGCCGACGTGCCCGCGGACGACCCGCCGTACGAGCGGGCCGTGCCCCGGGACTATCTGCGCGAGCACGGGGCGCGGACCACCGAGGAGACGGTGGAGCTGCTGGCGGAGAACCTGGCGGACTACCGGGCGGTCGTGCACCGCACCGGGCGCGAGGAACTGCCGGTCCTGATCGCACGGTTGCTGGACGCGCACGACACCCGGGAGGTGCTGGTGCCCGACGGGCTGCCCCCACAGTGGCTGGCCGCGACGAACGCGCGGCGGGTCGAGGACCGCGCGGCGGACACCCCGGACCGCCTCGACCGGGTCGACAGCGTGGTGACGGGCTGTGCCGTGGCCGTCGCCGAGACCGGCACCCTCGTCCTCGACGGCTCCGCCGACCAGGGCCGGCGCCGCATCTCGCTCATCCCCGACCACCACATCTGCGTGGTGCGGGTGCCGGAGCAGGTCGTGGGGTCCGTCCCCCAGGCCCTCGAACGGCTCGACCCCACACGCCCCTTGACCTGGATCTCCGGGCCGTCGGCCACCAGCGACATCGAACTGGACCGGGTGGAGGGCGTGCACGGACCGCGCGCGCTGGAAGTGATCCTGGTGGGCTGAACCCCCCTTCCGGACGAGGCCGGCCCAACCGGCGTGCGGGCGGCGGCGGATCAGGCCGCGGTGAAGCCGCCGTCCGCCGCGAGTACGGCGCCCGTGACGAAAGCGGACCGCGGTGAGACCAGGAAGCACAGGACTTCCGCGATCTCACGGGGCTGCGCCACCCTGCCCAGGGGCTGGGCGTCCGCGAAGGACGCGAGATAGGCGCGGCTGTCGGGGCGGAAGGTGTCGAGGAGATCGGTTTCGACGACGCCCGCGGCGACGAGGTTCGCGCGGATGCCCAGGGGTCCGCCTTCCAGTGCCAGCACCTTGGTCAGCTGGGCCAGCGCGCCCTTCGACGCGCTGTAGGCGATCCCTTCGGGCAGTCCGACGGTGGACGCGTAGGAACCGGTGCCGACGATGGCGCCGCCACCGCGCTCCGCCATGGCCCGGAAGGCTTCCCGGGCGAAGAAGAAGGCGCCGCGGGCGTTGACGTCCATCACGCTGTCCCAGTCCTGTGCGGTGGTGTGCGTGACGGGCTTGTTCAGGGTGCGTCCGGCGTTGTTGACCAGGATGTCCAGCCCGCCGAAGGCGTCGACGGCGGCCCCTACCGCGCGGGCGGCGGACTCTTCCGCGGTGACATCGCCGGTCACCGTCACGACGCCGGGGAACTCCGTTGCCAGTGAGTCCAGTTCGGGTCGTATGTCGAGGGCGACGACGTGTGCGCCGCGGGCGTGGAGGAGTGCCACGGTCTCCTTGCCGATGCCACGCGCGGCGCCGGTGACGACGGCCGTCTTTCCGGTGAACTCGGCGGCTTCGGTGGACGCGGTCGTGGATGTCATGCGGGTGCTCCTGGTGGGGTGGTGGTCGGGTGTCCGTGCGTGGTGACGGATGGTCGGCGGTGAAGGCGGGAGCTACGGCGTCAGTGGTCCCGGCTGCCGGTCCGGTGCCGGAGGAGGAGGGTGCCGCCCAGGCCGGCGAGCACGACGGCGACGATGACGGCGGTGCCAGGGCCGTAGCCCGCCAGAGGGTCGCTCCGGTTCGCCCGCTGTCCGGCTTCGGCGACCGCGGTGACGAGCGCGAGAACGACGGCACCGCCGATCTGCATGAAGGTGTTGAGCAAGGCGCCCGCCAGCCCCTGGTCCCGGTCGGGCACTCCGGCCACCGCGCTCATGTTCAGAGCGGGAAATGTCGCCGCGGTGCCGATCCCGTTGACGACCATGACCGGCAGGACCACGGTGAGGAAGGAACTGTCCGGCCCGATCCGGAAGAACAACGCGTAGGACAGCGCGAGGATCAGCATCCCGGCGGCGACCGTCCTGTGCACGCCGAACCGGGTCGCGAGCCGTCCGGCGAACGGCGCCAGCGCGCCGTTGGCGAGGCCGAGCGGGACGAAGGCGCCGGCCGTCCGCAGCGGCGTCCAGTCCAGCACGTTCTGCAGGTAGAGCGTGGCGAGGAACGCGAAGGACGTGTAGGCGCCCCACATGGCGAAGATCGTCAGGTTGGTGCCGGCGGTAGCGCGCCGAGTGAGGAAGGACAGCGGGACCAAGGGCCTGGGCGCGCGGGACTCGACGCGCAGGAACAGACCGAGCAGGCCGGCCGCGGCGGCGAAGAGGACGAGGGTGCGGGCCGACAGCCAGCCGTGCGAGGGAGCCTGAGTGAGGGCGTAGACCAGAAGCACCAGTGCTCCGGTGGCCGTCAGCGCACCCGGGACATCGATCCTCTCGCGTGTGCTGTCACGGGGGTCCGCCGGGAGCAGGCGCGGCCCTGCGAGCAGTGCCGCCATGGCGATGGGCACCGGGAGCGCGAAGACCAGTCGCCACGACAGTTCGGTCAGCACGCCGCCGAGGACGAGCCCGCCGATGAAGCCGCAGGCGCCCGCGGTCGCGTACCAGCCGAGAGCACGTCCGCGCCGCGTGCCTTCCGGCCAGTTGGTGGTGATCAAGGAGAGGGCCGCCGGGGCGAGGAAGCCCGCCGCTATGCCCTTCGCCAGCCGTGCCGCGATCAGCGGGCCACCGGTCGGGGCGAGCGCTCCCAGCACGCTCACCACGCCGAAGACGGCGACGGCGGCCAGGAAGGCGCGTCGTCGGCCGAACAGATCGGCGACCCGGCCGCCCAGGAGAAGGAACCCGCCGTAACCGAGGGCATAGGCGGACACGACCCACTGCAGGGAACCCGATGACATGCCTAGGTCACGCTGGATGGCCGGCAGGGCCACGCCGACGTCGGACAGATCGATGGCGTCCATGAAATGAGCCGCGCACAGGACCAGCAGGGCCGGAGTGCCGGGTGGCGGGGAGACGTCCGCGAGGGGCCCGGTGCGGCCCGCGCCGGTGGTGCTTTCGCCGGTCTGTTTCATCGCTTCGCCTTCTTCCGGGGACGGTCGAGCGGGACAGGGCCCGCACCGCGGCGGACTCCGTGTCCGTGGGCGTGGGAGAGGACAACGCTGCCGCGCTCCCTCACGAGGGCTTCTCCGCCCGGTCCTCGCGGTGGAGCACGAGGTGCTCGTGATAGAGCACGCCGTCCCGGATGTCCCCCGTGGCGGTGAACCCGGTGTCGTCGACGTAGTCGAGATGGCTGCCGCTCACCGTGTAGCGGCCCGTGTACGCGCTGCGCCGGTCTCCTCGGGCCTCGTCGTAGCGCCCGTCCGGCAGCAGCTCCTGACGGATGTGACCGTCGACGGTCACCCACATGCCGACCACGTCGGCGTTCTCCGCATCGCGGTCGCTCCGCGCATCGCCTGTCATCGAAATTGCCTTCCTCGGTGGGCCACAGGTGTCATGCCCGACCGAGTCTGCGCAGGTCAGCGAGGGTGTGCCAGGGTGCTCTCCGCCTGGGTGCGGCACACCCAGGATGCGCGGGCGGCCACCGCCTAGCCTGGAGGCCATGGACGACAACCACCTCGGGGAGTTCCTGCGCGCGCACCGCGACCGCCTGCGGCCGCAGGACGTCAACATGGCGAGTCACGGTGTGCGCAGAGTCGCCGGACTGCGCCGCGAGGAGGTCGCCGTGCTGGCCGGCGTCAACGCCGACTACTACACCCGGCTGGAGCAGGGACGCGAGCGCCACCCCTCGCCCCAAGTGCTGGACGCGCTCAGCCGCGCGCTCCTGCTCGACACGGACGCCCGCGACCACCTGCACCGCCTGGCCGGAGTGTCACCGGACGGCCGAGGCTCCCGCCACGCCACCGAGCACGTCAGCCCCGCGCTGCGCCAGCTGATGGACGGCTACCCGCACACCCCGGCGTTCGTCATGAACCGCACCCTCGACCTGCTGGCCGGGAACGCCCTGGCCGACGCCCTCTACGCCCCCTTCACCCCGGCCGACAACCTGGCCCGCATGACCTTCCTCGACCCGGTCGGACGGCAGTTCTACCGAGACTGGGACCGGGCCGCCCAAGCCGCCGTCGCCAACCTGCGCCAGGCGAGCGGCTTCGACCCCGACCACCCGCGGCTGCGACACCTCGTGGACATGCTGACCGAACACAGCGCGGAATTCCGGCGGTTGTGGGCGCGGCACGCCGTGCGCGGCAAAACCCGGGACGCCAAGCAACTCCTCCACCCGGACGTCGGCCCTCTCTCCCTCACCTACCAGTCCTTCGACGTCCGCGACGCGCCCGGCCAGCAACTCGTCATCTACCACGCCGAACCGGGCAGCCCCTCCGCCCAGGCCCTGACCCTCCTCGGCACCCTGCACGCCGGGGAGAAGCGGGCCCCGTCCGGCTCCCCACCGTGACGTGCCGGCCCGAGGGCGGCCGGCGGGCGTCGTCGTCGCGCGATGCGGGGGCGGCGCCGCTAGCGTGAGGACATGATCCGGTTCGAGCACGTGACGAAGCGGTATCCGGACGGTACGACGGCCGTGGACGACCTCTCCTTCGAGGTGGCCGAGGGCGAACTGGTGACACTGGTCGGCCCCTCGGGCTGCGGCAAGACCACCACCATGATGATGGTGAACCGGCTCATCGAGCCGACCTCCGGGCGGATCCGGGTCGACGGCGAGGACATCGCCGGGGTCGACCCGGTGCGGCTGCGCCGCCGCATCGGGTACGTCATCCAGCAGGTGGGCCTGTTCCCGCACCGCACCGTGCTGGACAACACCGCGACCGTGCCCGTGCTGCTCGGCTGGAAGCGGGCGAAGGCCCGGGCCCGCGCCGCCGAGCTGCTGGATCTGGTGGGCCTGGACCCGAAGACGTACGGGCCGCGCTATCCGGAGCAGCTGTCCGGCGGGCAGCGGCAGCGGGTCGGGGTGGCGCGGGCGCTGGCGGCCGATCCGCCGGTGCTGCTGATGGACGAACCGTTCGGCGCGGTCGACCCGGTGGTGCGCGAGCAGTTGCAGGACGAGTTCCTGCGGATGCAGGCGGCCGTGCGCAAGACGGTGTTGCTGGTCACGCACGACATCGAGGAGGCCGTCCGGCTCGGCGACCGCATCGCCGTGTACGGGCAGGGGCGGATCGAGCAGTTCGACACGCCGGGGGCGGTGCTGGGGTCGCCCGCGACACCGTATGTCGCGGGGTTCGTGGGGGCGGACCGGGGGCTGAAGCGGCTGTCGGTGACCGCGATCGAGCCGGACGACCTCCGGCAGCCGCCCGTGGCCCGGCCGGACGAGCCCGCCGGGACGGCGCGGGAGCGGCTGCGGGAGCAGGGCGCGCGCTGGGCGGTCGTCCTGGACGCGCACGGCGATCTGCACGGCTGGGTGGGTGCCGAAGACCTGGCGGCGGGCGGCACGGTCGGGGAGCTGGCCCATCGGATGACCGCCTGGGTGCCGGTGGGGGCGCCGCTGAAGCAGGCGTTCGGGGTGATGCTCCAGTACGACGCCGGGTGGGTCGCGGTGCTGGACGGGGCGCGTTTCCTCGGGGTGCTCACCCCGGCGAAGCTGCACGAGGCGCTGCGCCGCTCGGTGGACGCGGACGCGCGGGGCGTGGCGCGCGGGCAGGTGCCCTTCGACTCGGTGTCGGACGCCTGAGCCGGCCTACTTCAGCAGGCCCTTGTCCTTGAGGTAGGTGCGGGCCACGTCGGCGGGCAGCCGCCGCCAGCTGTCCACCTGTTCGTCCAGGCCGGCCAGGTCGCGTGTGGTGAGGACGGTGTTGAGCCTGCCGAGGGCCCGGGTCACCCCGGCGCCGCCCGCGCGGGCGCGGTTGACGACCGGGAGCACGTAGTCGGCGTTCTGCAGCCGCCGGTCGTCGGTGAGCAGGACCAGGCCGAACCGGTCGAGGGTGGCGTCCGTGGTGGTGGTCAGCACCAGTTGGTCGTGGCCGTCCTGCACGGCCCGCTTGGCCTGGGTGGTGCCGACGCCCTTGGGGTCGACGCCGGTGACGTCGATGCCGTACACCTTGCGCAGCCCCGGTGCGCAGTAGGGCCGTTGCACGCATTCGTCGCCCGCCGCGATGCGTACCGGCAGTCGTGCCGCGCCGAGATCGCCGAGGGTCTTGAGGTGGTGCCTGCGGGCGTAGTCGGCGCGTACCGCGAACGCGTTCTGGGCGAGGGCCCGGCCCGGTGGGAGCACGGTGAGTCCGCGGGGGGTGGCGAGTGCGCGCAGGGCCCTGATCGTGACGGCGAGGTCGGGTGAGCCGACCGGCCGGGCGCGGGGGCCGTGGGTCTTCGTGTTCAGCCAGTCGGCGAAGGTGGCCGCGTACTCGGGCACGACGTCGATCCGGCCGGACTCCAGTGCCGGTTCGTACAGCTCCCGGTTGTTGACGGTGAGGATCGAGGTGCGGTAGCCGGCCTGGTTCAGCAGCTGGGCGTACATCTGGGCGAGCAGGTCGCTCTCGGTGAAGCCGGCCGAGCCGATGGTCAGGTGGTGGCTGTCGCCGGGCGGGGCGGTGACCTGGCCGCGGTTCTCCAGGGAGGGGCCGGTGGTGCAGGCGGTGAGCGCGAGCAGCAGGGCGGCCGGGAGTGCACGGCGGGCGCCTGTCGCCCGCCGCCTTCTCGTCCGCCCGCCGCCATGGCCCACTCCCCCATGGTGCCGCGGGCTCACCGCCCGGTCCGCGACCACGCCGGTCCCAGCCGTTCGGCGATCTCGAAGAGGGCCTCCACGACCAGCGCGAACACCGCGACGATCAGGGCGCCCGCGACCACCTGGGGGGTGCTGGCGAGGTTGAAGCCCGCCGTGATGATCCGGCCGAGCCCGCCGCCGCCCGCGAGCGCCGCGATGGTGGCGGTGGCGACGAGCTGTACGGCGGCGATCCGGACCCCGTTCAGGATCATGGGGAGCGAAAGGGGCAGTTCCACGTGAAACATCACTTGCCGGCCGGTCATCCCCATGCCCCGGGCCGCCTGGACGACCCCCCGGTCGACCTCGCGCATCCCGACGTAGGCGTTGGTGAGCAGCGGCGGCACGGCGAACAGCACCAGTGCCACCACGGTGGGCCCTTCGCCCCAGTTGCCGACCGGCGTGAGCAGCAGCAGGACCAGCACGGCGAAGGTGGGTACGGCCCGGCCGACGTTGGAGATGTTCACGGCGAGCGCACCGCCCCGGCCGAGGTGGCCGAGGACCAGGGCGACGGGCAGGGCGATCAGACAGCTCAGGAGAAGGCAGACGGCGGTGAGGGCGAGGTGCTGGAGCAGCCGGTGCCACACGCCGTCGTCGCCGTGCCAGTGGGCGGGGTCGGCGAGCCAGTTCCAGGTGGCGGTGAGCGTGCTCATGGGGCGGCTTCCGGCCGGGCGGCGCTCAAGGGCGAGCCGCCCGGGTCCACGGGGTGATCAGCCGCTGCACGCCCAGCAGGAGCAGGTCGGCGGCGACGGCGATCAGCACGCACAGCACGGACGCGGTGAGCACCTGGGCCTTGAAGTAGGTGTTCATGCCCGAGTAGATGAGGTTCCCGAGGCCCCCGTAGCCGACGATCGCGCCGACCGTGACCAGGGAGACCGCCGAGACGGTGGCAATGCGCAGCCCGGCCATCGCGGCGGGCAGGGCGAGCGGCAGTTCCACGGTGAGCAGCAGCCGCAGCGGGCCGTAGCCGAGGCCCCGCGCCGCCTGCCGGGTCTCCTCCGGGACCGCGCGCAGGCCCGCGAGGAGATTGCGCACCAGCAGGGTGAGCGAGTACAGCACCAGTCCGGCGACGACGAGGGTGGCCGAGAGGCCGTACAGGGGCAGCAGCAGGGAGAACATCGCCAGGGAGGGAATGGTGTAGAGGACCGTGGTCAGGGCGAGGACGGGGGCCGCCGCCCAGCCCCAGCGGCGGGCGAGGACCGCGAGCGGCACCGCGATGACCAGGCCGATCAGGATCGACAGCGAGGTCAGCTGGAGGTGCTGGACGACCGCGTCGAGCAGGATCCGGCGGCGGCTGCTCAGATAGGCGCCGCAGATCCACTCGTTGCGCGCGAGGCAGTCGTCCGGGGCGGCGGTCACGGGTCCATTGCACCGGGAGGGGCGCCAGCCGGCGCGTGGTGGGGGGCCGTACGAGGGAGGGCCGCACGGGGGAAGGCGGATCGGACGCCTCACCTGGGCGCGCGGTCGCCGAGCCGGCGCACCGGCAAGATCGCGGTCTACGGCCGGTGTTCCAGGTCGCACTGGTACCAGGTGCCCGCCTGGCCGCCGACGTCGGCGGGGTCTGCCGGGCCGACCGGCACGAACCCGGCCTTGATCAGCACCTTCCGGGACGCGGCGTTGGCGTGGGAGGCGGCCGCCCGCAGGGTGCGCAGCCCGTGCCGCTCCGCCGCCAGCCGGCACAGCTGCCGGACGGTGGCGGTCGCCACGCCGCGGCCGGCGACGTGCTGCGCGACCCGGTAGCCGAGGTCGGCGCTGCCGTCCTCGAGGTCGTACAGGTTGAACCGGCCCAGTACGGAGCCGTCCTCGGCGACCAGCACGTAGAAGGCGCAGATGCCGGCCTCCTGTTCGGCCAGCAGGGCGCTGTGCCGGTCGGCGAACCGGGCGAAGTACTCGTCGCCCCGGTCGGAGACGGAGGCGGCGAAGTAGGCGCGGTTCGCCAGCTCGAAGGCCAGGACCGCCGGGGCGTGGTCGGCATGCAGCCGCTCCAGTTCGGGCACGGCGCGACTCTACCCGGCGGGCGCGCCGGGGCCGACCGGGTTTTCACCGGCGGTGGACGCGACGCCGGCCGGTGCCGAGGCCGCGCCGCTGTCCGGTGGTCACCGCCGCAGGCCGGCCGCGTCGCAGAGGGTGGCGGCGGTGGCCGTGGCGAGGCCGTCGGCCAGCCGCTCCACCCGGGCGCCGGCCCGCGCGCCGGCGCCGTCGAAGACCAGCATTAGCTGGCGGGCGAGGAGTTCGGGGTCGCGGGCGCCGCCCCGCTCGGCCTCGGTCCGAAACGCGTGCGCCAGACGTTCCTTGGCCTCGCGGGCGACCTCGCTCGCCGGGTGGCCGGGGTCCTTCAGTTCGACCAGCGCGGCGAGGAAGGGGCAGCCGTGGAAGCCGGCGTCCAGGGAGTCCTGCTCCAGCCGCTCGAAGACGTACAGGATGCGCTCGCGCGGCGGCGCCTGCGGGTCGGGGTGCGTGAGCCGGGCGTCGTACCCGGGGACGCGGCGCTCCAGGCTCGCGGCGAGCATCTCGTCCTTGCCGCCGAAGAGCTGGTACATCGACCGTTTGGAGACCCCGGCCTCCCGGCACAGCGCCTCGACGCCGATGGAGACGCCGTCCCGGTAGCAGAGCCGGGCGGCCGCGTCGAGCAGCCGGTCGCGCGGGGATGCCTTGTCGGTGGTGGCCATGGTGTGAGGTTACCTCGCCGGAAACCGATCGGTGTATCAAGCGGAAGGCTGATGACAGAGGCGCTGAACAAGCGCTTAGATAGAACCGCTGCCGACAGAGTCCGAACACTGCTCCCAACCCGCCGGAGGCCCCGTTGTTCACGTCCGTCGACGATGTCTCCGCCCGTCTCGCCGAGACCGGCTACCTCGCCTCGCCCGCCGTCGCCACCACCGTGTTCCTCGCGGCCCGGCTGGGCAAGCCGCTGCTGGTGGAGGGGCCCGCCGGGGTGGGCAAGACCGAGCTGGCCAAGGCCGTCGCCCAGGTGGCCTCGGCCCGACTGGTCCGGCTCCAGTGCTACGAGGGCGTCGACGAGTCCCGGGCGCTGTACGAGTGGAACCACGCCAAGCAGTTGCTGCGCATCAGCGCGGGCCGGGACGAGAGCTGGGACGAGACCCGTACCGACATCTTCAGCGAGGAGTTCCTGCTCCCCCGCCCGCTGCTGACCGCCATCCGCGGCGACGAGCCGACGGTGCTGCTGATCGACGAGACCGACAAGGCCGACGTCGAGATGGAGGGCCTGCTCCTGGAGGTGCTCAGCGACTTCCAGATCACGGTGCCGGAGCTGGGCACGGTCACCGCGACCCGGCGCCCCTTCGTCGTGCTCACCTCCAACGCGGGCCGGGAGCTGTCCGAGGCGCTGCGCCGCCGGTGCCTGTTCCTGCACATCGGCTTCCCGGAGCCGGAGCTGGAGCGGCGGATCGTCCGGCTGAAGGTGCCAGGACTGTCCGAGGCGCTGACGGAGTCGCTGGTGCGGGTGGTCGGCGCGCTGCGCGCGATGGACCTGCGCAAGGCGCCGTCCGTCGCCGAGACCGTCGACTGGGCGCGCACCCTGCTGGCCCTGGGCGCGGACACGCTGGACGAGAAGGTCGTACGGGACAGCCTCGGGGTGATCCTCAAGCACCAGGACGACATCCAGAGGGCCGCCGCCAAGCTCGACCTGGACACGCTGTGACGGATGCCGCCGAGCGGATCACCGCCCTGGTCGGGGCGCTGCGTGCGCACGGGGTGCGGATCGGCACCGGGGAGAGCGTGGACGCGGCCCGCGCGGCGCGGGAACTGGGGTTCGCGGACCGGGAGCTGCTGCGCGAGGGGCTGGCCGCGACCTTGCTGCACGGCCCGGCCCAGCGCGCCGTGTTCGACCCGGTCTTCGACCTCTACTTCCCGCGCGGCGTGGGCGGTCCGGGCGGCCGGCCGGCGAGCCGCGAGACCCTGCGCGACCGGCTGGCCGAGGCCCTCGCGGCGAACGACCCGGCGCTGATGGCCCGGTTGGCCCAGGAGGCGGTCGACGCCCTCGGCGGATACGGGAGTTCACCCGGGTCCGACGGCTGGTCCGCGTACCAGACCCTGGAACGGCTGCGCCCGCAGACGCTGCTGGCCCGGGTGCGGGCCGATGTGCGGGAGGGCGAGGGCGCGGGGGCGGGCTTCGCCGACCGGCTGCTGGAAGACGAGATCCGGCGCCGCATCGAGGAGTTCCGGCGGCTGGTCGGGGCGGAGGCGCGGCGCCGGGTCGCCGAGCGGCGCGGGCGGGACGAGATCGCGCGCCGGGCCGTGCGCCCGACGGCCGACCGGGTGGACTTCCTGATCGCCGACCGCGACCAACTGGCCGAGCTGCGCAGGACGGTCCAGCCGCTGGCGCGCAAGCTGGCCACCCGGCTCGCGGCGCGCCGCCGCCGGGCCGCGCGCGGCACCGTCGACCTGCGCCGCACCCTGCGTTCGTCGCTGTCCACCGGTGGCGTCCCGATGCGGCCGGTGCTGCGCCGGCGCCGGCCGGTCCGCCCCGAACTGGTGCTGCTCTGCGACGTGTCCGGCTCGGTGTCGGGCTTCTCCGACTTCACCATGCTGCTGGTGCAGGCGCTGCACGACCAGTTCGGCAAGGTCCGGGTGTTCGCCTTCGTCAACCGGCTGGACGAGGTGACCGGCCTGCTCGACCACGGTCGTGCCGACCCCGGAGGCCTCGGCGCCCGCATCCGCGCCGAGGCCACGCTCACCGGCTGGCACGGCAGCAGCGACTACGGCACGGCGCTGGGCGAGTTCGCGGAGCGGTACGGCGCCGCGGTCGGCCCGCGCACCACGGTGTTCGTGCTCGGTGACGCCCGCACCAACATGAGCGACCCGAACCTGCCCGCCCTCACCGAGATCGCCCGCAGGGCCCGGCGCGTCCACTGGCTCAACCCCGAACCGGCCGCCCAGTGGGGCACCGGGGACTCGGCGGCGCCCGCGTACGCGGAGCTGGTGGCGATGCACGAGTGCCGTACCGCGCGGCAGCTGGGAGCGCTGGTGGGGCGGCTGTTGCCGGTGTGAGGGGCCGGTGGGCACGATCGGCGGGCGGCTGTGATCGACTGATCGCCGTACCGCTGCCACCGTACGAGGGCCCGTGCCCTCCTCCCGTGAGGATGTCCGCCCATGACGCACCCGCCCGTGCCGCTCGGCACCTTCCCCACGCCCGTCGAACCGGCGCCCCGGCTGGCCGCGACGCTGGGCCTCGGCCCGGAGGACCTGTGGGTCAAGCGGGACGACCTGACCGGTCTCGGCGGGGGCGGCAACAAGGTCCGCAAGCTGGAGTGGACGGTGGGCGCGGCGCTCGCCGAGGGCGCGGACACGCTGGTGACCACGGGTGCCGCGCAGAGCAACCACGCCCGGCTGACCGCGGCCGCGGGCGCCAGGCTCGGGCTGGACGTCGTCCTGGTGCTGCGCGGCGGGGCCGGTGCCTCCCGGTCCGGGAACCTGGCCCTGGACGGGCTGTTCGGCGCCCGGCTCGCCTGGGCGGGCGAGGTGGACCAGGCCGGTCTGGACGCCGCCGCGGCCGAGGTGTGCGACCGGCTGCGGGCGGACGGGGCCCGGCCGGCGCTGATCCCGTTCGGCGGGTCGGGGACGCTGGGCGCCCGGGGCTACGTCCGCTGCGGTGAGGAGGTGCGCGCGCAGGTGCCGGACGTGCGCACGGCGGTGGTCGCGCTGGGCTCGGGCGGCACCATGGCGGGACTGGTCGCCGCCCTCGGCACCGGTTCGGTGCTCGGCGTGGACGTCGGCGCGCTGGCCGATCCGGCCGCCGCGGTGGCGGAGTTCGCGGCGCCGTTGACCGCACAGGAGGTCACGGCGCGGGAGCTGCGGGTGCGCCGGGACCAGGTGGGCGCCGGGTACGCGGCGCTGACCGGCCCGGTGACGGAGGCGCTGCGGCTGGCCGCCCGCACCGAGGGGATCGTCCTGGACCCGACCTACACGGGCCGGGCGCTGGCCGGACTGCGCGCGGCGGTGCGCGACGGTTCCGTACGCCCCGGTGAGAAGACGGTGTTCGTGCACACCGGTGGACTGCCCGGACTGTTCGGCCACGCGCAGGCGGTGGCCGCCGCGGAGGAGGGGGCGGGAGCGTACTGACGCGGCGGAGCGCGCTCCCGGCGGCGGCCCGGGAAAATTCGTCGGCCGGCACCCGCAACCTCGACCGGGGTCGGACGTCTGTCGGGGTGGAGGCCTCCACTTCGACCAGTTGTCCGAGCCGAACCACGAAGGAACCCATGTCCGCACACCGTGTCCCCCGTCCGAGTCGCGCCCGCAAGCTGCGCACCGCCCTGGGGGTCTCCGCGCTGGGCGCGGCCCTCGCCGTCACCGGCACCGTCGCCGCGCAGGCGGCCCAGTCCGACCACCACTCCGCCGGCCGGTCCGACGGCACGGCGAGCCCGGCACCGGCCCGCGCGGCGACCCCGTCGCCCGTGCCGTCCGCCCCGGGGCACGCCAAGACCCCGGCCCCCGTGCCGTCGACCCCCGTCCACACGAAGACGCCCAGCCCCGTGCCGTCCGTGGCGTCCCCGGTGCCGGTTCCGTCCACGCCCGCCGGGACCCCGCGCCCCGTGCCCGCGACACCCGCCCCGGTGCCGGCGACGCCCTCCCCGGTGCCCTCGACCCACGACGGGCGGGCCACGCCGAGGCCCGTTCCGCCCCACGGTCCGGTGACCCCGGCCCCGGTTCCGCCGCAGCACTGAGGTGAGGCGGGTGCGGGGAGCCGCCGTACGACCGGCTCCCCGCACCCGGCCCCAGGAGATCCATGACGACAGCGACACCACCGGCGGCCCTGCCCTGGGAACGGGCCGGCACGGCGCCCTCCCCCGCGTTCTGGCGCAGATGCGCCCGGCTCCTCGTCCGCGCCCGGTTGGGCACCGGCACGGGCGCGGCCGGCGCACCGGCCGCGCCGGGGCGCCCCCTCGACCCGGCCGCCGTCCTCGAACCCCCGCCCGGCATCGAGGAGTTGTACCACCACCGCCGGTTGTCCCTGGTGCGCCTGGCGGTGCTGCTGGTGGACGATCTGCCCACGGCCGAGGACGTCGTGCAGGACGCCTTCACCGCACTGCTGCGCCGGCACGGCCACCGGCTCGCCGCCCTCGACGACCCGGAGGCGTACCTGCGGACCAGCGTGGTCAACACGGCCCGCTCGGTGCTGCGCCGGCGCAGGACCGTACGGGCGCACGTCCCCGCCCCGGAGGAGCACGCGCCCGCACCGGAGGAGGACGTCCTCCTGCACGAGGATCACCGGGAGGTGCTGGCGGCGCTGCGCACCCTGACCCGGCGGCAACGGGAGGTCCTGGTGCTGCGCTACTGGTCGCATCTGACCGAGGCCGAGATCGCGGCGACGCTCGGCCTGTCACGGGGCACCGTCAAGTCCACGGCCAGCCGGGCCCTGGACGCACTCGGCCGCCGTCTGGAGGGCCTGCGATGAACGACCCCGGTACGGCGGACACGCCGCGCCCCGTCGAGGAACGGCTGCGGGCCGCACTGGCCGCCCGCGCGGACGCGGTGGGGCCGGCCGATCTGCGGCCCCTGCGCCCGCCGAGCGCAGCGCCGCGCCCGCACCGGCCCGCGCCGCTCCGCTCACTGCCGTCGCGCGCGGCCGTGGCGGGTCTGCTGGCCCTGACGGCCGTGGCGGCGCTCGTCCTCCTCACGCTGCACGGCACCCGGACCCGCCCGGCGGAACCGGCGCGCTCCCCCCGGCCGACGGTCACCACCCCGACGCCGGTACCGAGCGGCGCGGTCCGCAGCCCCGTGGCGGTCCCCTCCCCGGCGTCGGAGCCCCCACGGCCGTCCGGATGAGGGCGGCGCGACGACGGCACCCGCGCCGTCGCCGGGGAAACGGCCGCTTCGCTTGTCCACCGGTGCAGCGCCCGCACCGCTAAGTTGGGCGGCATGAGCAACCTTGACCGCGCGCCCGTGCCCACCGTCTGCGGGGGCCGTGGATTCGTCGTCGCCGAACCCGTCCGCGAACTGCTGAGCCCCCGACACGTCACGCTGGGGGAATCCACCGAGGTGCGTCGGCTGCTGCCGAACCTGGGCCGCCGCATGATCGGCGCGTGGGCCTTCGTCGACCACTACGGCCCGGACGACATCGCCGACGAGCCCGGCATGCAGGTCCCGCCGCATCCGCACATCGGGTTGCAGACGGTCAGCTGGCTGCACGAGGGCGAGGTGCTGCACCGCGACTCCACGGGCAGCCTCCAGACGATCCGGCCCCGGCAGCTGGGCCTGATGACCGCGGGGCGCGCGATCAGCCACTCCGAGGAGAGCCCCCGGCCGCACGCCCGCCTCCTGCACGGCGCCCAGTTGTGGGTGGCGCTGCCCGACGCACACCGGCACACGGCCCCGAAGTTCGAGTTCCACGCCGAGCTGCCCACGGTGACCGCACCCGGCCTGACCGCCACGGTGCTCCTCGGCGGCCTGGACGGCGCCGTCTCACCCGGCACCGCCTACACCCCGATCGTCGGCGCGGACCTCGCCCTCACCCGGGGCGCGGACGTCCGGCTGCCGCTGGAACCCGACTTCGAGTACGGCGTCCTGGCCATGTCCGGCGAGGTGCACGTGGACGGCGTACCGGTCCTGCCGGGCTCGATGCTCTACCTCGGCTGCGGCCGCTCCGAACTCCCGCTGCGCGCCGAGTCCGACGCCGGGCTCATGCTCCTCGGCGGCGAGCCCTTCGCCGAGGAACTCGTCATGTGGTGGAACTTCGTCGCCCGCACCCAGGAAGAGATCGAACAGGCTCGCGAGGACTGGACGAAGGGGGTTCGATTCGGCGAGGTGAAGGGCTACGACGGGACTCCGCTGCGCGCACCGCAGCTGCCGGAAGTACCGCTGAAACCGCGCGGAAGGGTGCGTTGACCAGGGGAATCCCTGATTTGCGGTCCAGGGCGTTCGAGACCGTCTCTCCGCCTGTCCTCCGACGACATCGCTGGTGGCGCGGGCCCTTGGATACCGCCTCCGGGACGCCTCCGAGTCTGCCCGCGTTTCCAAGGTCGGGTCAGGAGCCGATCAGTCTTCGGAGCCAGTCACCGTAGGCCGGCCGCTCGGGCAGTTGTGGGAACCAAACAGCTTCAGGTATAGGGGCATTGCCATCCGATCCCAGCGGCGAACATGGCATCCCACAAACGACCCCGCCCTCAGCGAACCTCCCCCAGCCGCCAGCCCCGTCGGTACCACCATCAACCCCCTGTCCTACATGGTCAGTTGCTCGTTGGTTGTGCCATGGGGAGTGGACGGTGGGGATGGAAAGAGTGCTTCACCGCCACCGAGGAAGGAACACCTCAAGGCGGCGTGAGCAGTCCCCTCCTGCTCAACACTGCTCTCCATGGAATGAAAGAGGCTGCCGGAGTCCGCTGTTTCACCGGCGGATCACACGCCGGTAAACGGCGCTGTAGTGTCACCGGGTCGCTCCACCCGCGCGGGTCTGCCTGGCTGATCCCGTAGACCAGGGAGGTCAGCCCGACCGTGGCGAGGACCGCGCCCCGCAGGTCCAGTCGCTGGGCGTCCCTCCCCGCTGCCCGACCGGGGAGAAGCGAGGCCGTCAGCAGGATCACCACCGCCTCGATGGGCGCGTTGATCAACAGCCTCCGATGCGTCAGAATGCATTCACAGCAGTACCGGGCCCGCGCAGCCTCACATGCGGGATCTCAGCACGTCGACCTCACAGCCCGGCGCGAACGGGTCGAAACCGTGCTCGACCAGCCAGCGAACCGCCAGCAGGCTTCGCAACGACCACCACGCGTGGATCACGTCGATGTCGATGTCCGTGCCGTAGCCGACGATGACATCGTCAAGGTGCTCCTCGTGTCCGAGCGTGAAGGTGGCGAGGTCGTACAGGGCATCACCCTGGCCCGCCTCGGACCAGTCGATGATGCCTGTGACCTCGTCGCCATCGACGAAGACGTGCGCGATCTGCAGGTCGCCGTGCGTGAACGCCGGAGTCCACGGCCGGAGCGCGGCCTCGGCGACCTGGCGGTTGCGGGTGACCAGGTCCGCGGGCAGGACGCCGTTCGTCACGAGCCACTCGCACTCGTCGTCGAGTTCCGCCGCCAGCGCGATGATGCTCCGGCCAGCCCGGCCCGGCCGGGGCGGCAGCGGCGCGTCGTGCAACTTCCGGATGGCGGCGCCCGCCGCGGCCCATGCCGTCGGCGACCCGGTCGACGGCCCGCCGAGGCGTCCAAGCGTCGTCCCCCGGAGTGCGGCGATCGCGAGCACGGGCGGCTTGTGCCACAGGACCTCCGGGGTCGGGACCGGCGCGAGGGCCATCGCCTCGACCTCGACGTCGATGCGCGCCCGATCGGCGTCCACCTTCAGGAACACGTCGCCGACGCGCAGGGTCGCGCGCTCGGAATGGGCGACGACGACTTTGACCTCATCCATGGGCGACCAGTATCCCGGGGATGATCGCCGACGTCGCCGGGTTTATCGCGTGCGATGACGCGGCTGACCGCCTCCCGCTATCCGACGGCCTCTTGCACGACACCGCCCTCCGACCAGGTCAAGCCCACCACTTTTGTTAGGAGTCCTAACGTTCCGGCGCAGGGCGGCGTCGTTCAGGCGATGTGTCCGTCTTGATGCCGGTTCAGGCGGCTGACGTGACTGTGGAGTTCGCGGACCGGGCCGGAACCGAGGCAGGCGCGGTCTCCGCGTGATCATGAGCGGTCTCTGGTGGCTCAGCCGCGTGCAGTCGTACTCGGCTGCGCTGAGGTCGTGCGGGCCCGGTTCTCGCGGATCTCGTCGTGGTGGGCGGCGGCCCAGCCGACCAGGGACGTGGCGATCTCGTGGAGACCACGGCCGAGCGGGGTCAGGGTGTACTCGACGCGCGGGGGCACTTCGGCGTAGGCGGTGCGGGTGATCAGGCCGTCCTGCCGGAGTTGGCGCAGGGTGAGGGTGAGCATGCGCTGGGAGATCCCGGGGACTTGGCGCTGCAGGTCGGTGTAGCGCAGCGGGCCCGGCTCCAGGACGGCGATCAACAGCAGGCTCCACTTGTCGCCGACGCGGTCCAGGACCTCGCGGATGAAGGTCATGTGCTCGGCGGGGATCGCCGCGCACGGCCCGATCGCCGCCGCCCCGACCACCTCCGCGCCACCGGCCGCCTCCGTTTCGCGGGTCTGTTCCATGACGCACATTCCTCTCCGGCAACGCACACGGATGTGCCTTTTGTATCGCCTTCCATACTGGTCCACCATGATGCTACGAACAAGTCGTAAGAATTGGAGGTGCGGGGTGAAGGTGGACATCTGGTCCGAGGTGACGTGCCCCTGGTGCGGGCTGGGTCATCACCGTCTGCAGCGGGCCGTCGAGCGGTTCGAGCACGCGGGCGAGGTGGAGGTGGTCCACCACTCGTTCCCGCTCAGCAGCAGCTTCCCCGAGGGGCGGACGTTCTCCGTCCGCGAGGCTCTGCTGCGACGGCACGGTGTGGGCGGCGGTCAGGCCGAGGCGTCGACCCGGCGGATCGAGGCACTGGCCGCGGCCGAGGGTCTGAGCCCCTACCGGGTGCTGGACAACCAGGTCGGCAACACCGACCTGGCCCACGAGTTCCTCGCCCACGCCTCCGCCCAGGGCAAGAACCGCGAAGCGTGGGACGCCGTCTTCGACACCTACTTCGGCAAGGCCAAGCCCGTCTTCTCCCTGGACGACCTGCTCGCCCTCGCCGACACCCTGGGCCTGGACCACGAGCGGACCCGACAGGCCCTCGCCCGGCACCGCTACCGCGAGCAGGTCCGCGATGACGCGGCCCGCGCCCAGCGCCTCGGCGCGACGGGTGCCCCGTTCATCGTCATCGACGGCCGCTACGGCGTCCCCGGTGCCCAGGACAGCGACACCCTGCTGGACCTGCTCCGCACCGCTTGGGACGACACCCACCCCCTCACCCCCGCCGGTGGCGACGCCCCGGCCTGCGGCCCGGACGGCTGCGCCGTCCCCGTACAGGGCTGATCTCCCTCATAACCCCCGAGATCCGGTAGCCAGGAGCCCGATGGACGTCCTGCTGTGGGGTGCGGGACTGCCGGCCGCAGTGTTCGCGATGGCGGCGTCATGAAGACGACCCAGCCGATCCACAAGCTCGTCGGCACCCTCCCCTACGCCAAGGACCTCACGCCGGGCACGGTGCGGCTGATCGGGGCGGTCGAGCTGGCGGCCGCACTCGGCCTGGTCCTGCCCGCCGCCACCGGCATCGCGGTGGTCCTCACACCGCTCGCGGCCCTCGGCCTCGCGGTGGTGATGGCGCTGGCCGGCACCTTCCACCTCCGCCACCGGGAGTACAGCGCGATCGGCATGAACGGCGTGCTGCTGGCCCTGTCCTTCGTGGTGGCCTGGGGCCGCTTCGGCCCGTACTCCCTCTGACCCTTCCGAATCCATCCCCGGCCGGCGCCCGCCGTCGGCCCTCCGCCCGCGAAAGGCGATGACTCCCCATGACCGACCTGCTCGTCCTCGGCGGCAGCGGCCGCACCGGCATCCACGTCCTGGCACAGGCCGCCGAACGCGGCCACCGAGTCCGCGCCCTCGTCCGCGACCCCTCCTCCGTCCATGCCCCGACCGGTGTCGAGCTGATCCGGGGCACGCCCGCGAACATCGACGACATCCGCCGGGCCGCCCAGGACACCCAGGCGGTGATCAGCGTGCTGAACAACGCCCGCGCCTCCGACAACCCCTGGGCCAAGCCGGTCAGCCCGCCGATGTTCATGACCGACGCCGCCCGCAACACCCTGACGGTCATGGCCGAACAGGGCATCCGCCGGATCGCCCTGGCCTCCTCACAGGGCGCCGGCGACGACTGGGCCCGCCTCAACCCGCTTATGAAGGCGTTCATCAACCTGTCGAACATCAAAGCCGGGTTCACCGACCACACCGGCGTCGACCAGGTCGTACGCGCCTCCGACACCGACTGGACCCTCGCCCGCGCCGTCGCACTCACCGACAGGCCCGCCACCGGCCCCCTGCACGCCGGCGAGGCCCCCACCGCCACGCCCGGACGCTGGATCAACCGGGCCGACCTCGCCCGCTTCCTCCTCGACGCCATCGACGAGGCGACCTGGATCCGCAGCGCGCCGCTGGTGTGGAACGCCCGCGGCTGACCCACCTCGAACCCCTGTTGAACACTCCCCCGAAATCCCGAGGAGACATCCCCATGCCCCAAACGTCCAAGGTCATCGCGGTCTTCGGAGCCGGCACCGGTCTCGGCGCCTCCGTCGCCCGCCGCTTCGCCCGCGAAGGCTTCCGCGTCGCCCTCGTCGCCCGCCGCAAGGACCGTCTCGACACACTCGTCGAACAGCTCACCGGCGAGGGCATCGACGCGGTCGGATTCACCGCCGACCTCTCCAAGCCCGCCGAGGTTCCCGCCCTTGTCAACGCCGTCCGCGGCCGGTTCGGCCGGATCGACGTCATCGAGTACGGGCCGATCAGCGGGGAACAGAGCTTCGCCCCCGCCACCGAGCTGGACGCCGACACCTTGCAGAAGGACAGCCCCCTTCTCCTGCTCACCCCGGTCGAGGTGGTCCGCGCGGTACTGCCCGAGTGGGCCGAGCGCGGCGACGGCGCGTTCCTGATGACCACCGGCCACACCGCCGTGGCGCCGCGGCCGTACATGAGCGGCGTGGGCCCGCTGATGTCCGCCGCCCGCAACTGGCTGTACTCCCTCAACGGCGAACTCGCCGACATCGGCGCCTACGCCGGCACCCTGTCCATCGCGGCCTTCATCGCCCGCAGCGAGATGGGAGAGATCGCCGCCGCATCCCTGCCGGAAGGCGTCGGCCCGCTCGTCGACCCGGACGACCTCGCCGAGCACTACTGGGACCTGTACACCAAGCGCGACCGCATCGAGCAGATCCACCCCGAGCCGAACGCCGGGTAACGCCGGCCGGGTCCCTCGCCACCGCGGTTCGGGTCATCCCTCGGCTACGACACCCTGCGTCCAAGCCGGTCCTCCGGTGGCGAGTCCAACCGGCCGTCCGCGGGGACCGCCCGCCGGCGGGGAACCCGCGGCCATACGCGGGGAAAGGGGCTTGGCCGCTGCATCACCAGGCGGAAGACCGCGCCTGCCCGATCACCATCGCCCATCCCCGCCGGCCTGGGCCGGCTCGCCACCGGCCGCCCTGCCGAGCCCGGGGAACACCCGCTGCTGCTGGACCGCCTCGCGACCGTACCCGATCCACGCAGGGCCAAGGGGCGCCGCCACCCGCTCGCCTGCGCACTCGCACTCGCCTTCGTCCTCGCACTCGCAGCATGCGCGGTACTGGCCGGCGCGAAATCCCTGACAGCGATCTCGTCCCGACCAGACCCGGAGCGCTTCATATACCTGAACCTCCTTGCCCAGTAGGGGAGTTCGGCTCGAAGTGGAGCTGACAGAAGGATTCCAGGTCGTGTTACGTGTCATGTCTCCGTCGATTCACACGTGGCCATCACCGTCCTTGACGGAGAGCCACACCCACAGGAGGGCACGTGACCGGACCGTTCACCCGTCGAGCTCTGTTCCGACCACGCGCCGTCGTGCGCGCCGCGCTGCTCGGGGCACTCACCGCGTGCCTGGCGTTCACCATGGCCGGTCCGGGGAGCGTCACCGCCTCCGCCGCCGGCACGGACGCGCTACCACTGTCCGGCGCCACGACGTCAGGCCTGCACAACAGCTACGACCCCGGCGCCTTCACGTATCTGGCCCAGGCTCTCGACACAGGCACCTCGATGATCGAACTCGACGTCTGGGACGACGTTTTCACCCAGGAGTGGAAGGTGAGCCACTCCAACCCGACGGGCAACTCGAACAACTGCGTCAACGCGTCCGCGGCCTCCCAGCTCTACACCGGCGCGGCGAACAAGGACCTGGAGAGCTGCCTGGACGACGTCCGGCTGTGGCTCGGGGCGCACCCCGGGCACGGCCCGCTGTACATCAAGCTGGAGATGAAGGCGGGTTTCCAGGCCACGTTCGGCATGAGCCCGGCCAAGCTCGACCAGTCCATCAGCGCACACCTCGGCGGGCTGGTGTTCAAGCCGTCCGACCTGCTCGACAAGCCAGGCGGCGGGCAGTACGCCACACTCGACGCGGCCGCGTCCGCCGGCAACTGGCCCACTCGGCAGCAACTGGCCGGCAAGGTCATCCTCGAGGTCATTCCCGGCACGGTCGAGGAGAGCAACCCGACCGACTCTCTGTGGACCGACCAGGAGTACGCGGGCTACCTGCGCGACCTGCACACCCAGGGCAGGACGTCGGAGGCGAACGTCTTCCCTTCGGTGCACAACGCCCAGGCAGGCGATCCCCGTTCGCGCTACTCCGACACGTCGCTGCGCCCTTGGTTCGTGGCCTTCGACGGTGACGCGGCCACATACCTCAACGGCAGCATCGACACCGGGTGGTACGACACCCACCACTACCTGCTGTTCATGACCGACGCGCAGAACGTGCCGCCGGCGCTGGACGACGTCAACCCCTCGACGGCCGACGCGCAGGCCCGGGTCACCCAACTGGCCAAGGCACACGCCACGGTGGCGTCCAATGACTGGAGGACCCTGCCGGACGTCCAGTCGATGGTCGTCCCGCGCGGCTGACGGCCGCCAGAGGCCCACCGACTCGCCGGGTGCCCGCGGTCAGACGGGAACGCCGACCGCGGGCACCTGGAATGCGGCGAGTGACGTCACGCGCCGCCTCGGGCCCGACATCTTCTACTCGGCCTCCTCTCCGAGGGGGAGCGGTCAGCCCAGTTCCGTCTCCAGCCACTCCAGTGCGTCGGGCTTCACCGGTCGGTGATGTCAGCGAACTCCTCGTGCCGCTTCAGGTACTTGGCCACGCAGAGGCAGACGGGAAGCGGCGGCCGTCGTGCCCGGCGGCCGCCTCTACCGCCAGCGCACTCCGTCTGGTTTTTCTGTGCTCTCAGCGCACAGCGCGCCTCGGTGACTCGTCTTCGTATTTGCGGTGTGGTTAGCATCCGAACCGCTGAATTCGAATGCAATCGACGCGGTGTTCCCTTTGGGACGCCCTACGGCGACGGGCCGGAAATCCTGCACGGCGATGGGCGCAGGATGCGGGGCTCTCGCCCTGCCAATTCCCGCAAAGACACGAACGAGGTGTTGTTGTGGCGCAATGGATGAGGCGCGAGGACGAGCGCCTGCTGTCCGGTCAAGGCCGGTATGTTGCCGATATCGACGTGCCCGGATGTCTGGATGCCGCTTTTGTGAGAAGCAAGGTGGCCCACGGCGTCCTGCGTGCCGTGGACTGTACGGCGGCACGGGAGGTACCGGGTGTCGTGGGAGCCTGGTCGGCCGCGGATCTGCCGGACCTCCCCCCGGTGCCGTACACGCTGCTGGCGCGGCTCTCCACGGAGGACGCTGTCGCGGGCCGGGAGTGGCCGGCCCTCGTGAAGGACCGGGTGCGCTATCCGGGCGAGGCGCTCGCGGTCGTCCTCGGGGAGGACCGGTACCGGGCCGAGGACGGGGTCGCCGAGGTCACTGCCACCATCGATCCCCTGCCCGCAGTGGTGACACCGTCCGCGGCGCTGGACGACTCCGTCCGCCTGTTCGACGGACTGAGCAATATCGCCCTGCGGGGCGAGGCGGGAGAGCCCATCGACCCGTCCGTCTGGCAGGACGCGGCCGCCGTGGTCGAGGCCACGTACCGCCAGCAACTGCTGATGCCCAGCCCCATGGAGTGCCGCACCGTCCTCGCCGTACCCGAGGCGGACCGGCTGACCGTGTGGTCGGGGCACCAGATGCCGCACCGGCTGCGGCGGGAACTCGCCGCACTGCTCGGCTGGTCCGTCGACCGGATCCGGGTCGTCGTCCCCGACACGGGAGGCGCCTTCGGGTCCAAGAGCGCCGCCTTTCCCGAGTTCGTGGTCGTCGCCTACCTGGCGGTGAAGCTCGGGCGGCCGGTCCGCTGGATCGAGGACCGCCTGGAGTCGATGCTGGTCGCCACCCGGGGCAGGGGGCAGGACCAGACTGTCCGGCTCGCCGCCGACGCCGAAGGGCGGCTCCTCGCCTATGAGCTGAAGATCGACGCAGACGTCGGCGCCTACCCCCACCTCGGTGTGGGACTGCCGATGCAGACGGTATGGATGGCGACGGGCGCGTACACCACGCCCCGCGTCCACGCGACGCTGCGCTCGGTGCTCACCAACACCATGGTGACCTATCCGTACCGGGGCGCCGGCCGTCCCGAGGCGGCGATCGCGATCGAGCGGACGATGGACCTGCTCGCCCGGCGGCTCGGCATCGACCCGATCGAACTGCGGCGGCGCAACTTCATCCCGCCCGACGCCTTCCCGTACGACACTCCGACCGGACGCCGCTACGACAGCGGCGACTACGCCGCCGCCCTCGACCTGGCCCTGGACACACTCGGCTACGAGGAATGGCGTGCGGAGCAGGCCCGCCGCCGGGTGGACCCGGCCGCGCTGCCGCTGGGAATCGGGATCTCCTGCTACGTGGAACGCTCGGGCGGCGAACCCGGCGGTCTCCACGAGTTCGGCAGCCTGGAGGTGCAAGAAGACGGCACCGTCACCGCCCGCTGCGGCGCGGCACCCAGCGGCCAGGGGCACGAGACCGTCTTCCCGGCACTGGTCGCCAAGGTCCTCGGCATCCCGGAGAGACAGGTCCGCCTCGTCGAGGGCGACACCGACGAACAGCCCGAGGGGCTGGGCTCCTTCGCCAGCCGGTCGGCTCAGGTCGCAGGTGCCATGTTCGAGCACGCCGCGACCCTCCTGATCAAGGAGGCTCGCACCCGGGCGGCGGAGCTCTGGGGTCTGCCGCCCGAAGAGGTCGAGTGGGCGGACGGTGCCGTGCACGCCGCCCGCGACGGTTCCGCGGCCACCAGCCTCGGCGACCTGGTGAAGGCCACAGGCCCGTTGCGCGTCGAGGACCGGTACGAGGCCGGTATGGCTTTCCCCTTCGGAGCTCATGCGGCGGTGACCGAGGTGGATCCGGACCTGGGCACCGTGAAGGTCCTGCGGCTCGTGGCCGTCGACGACTGCGGAGTGGTGCTCAACCCCACGGTGGTACGCGGACAGGCTTTCGGATCGGCCGTGCAGGGCATCGGCCAGGCCCTCTACGAAGGCATGACGTTCGACGACGGCGTACCGCATCTGGCGAACGGCCTGTTGGACTACCTGCTCCCGACGTTCACGGAGATCCCGCCCATCGACATCAAGGACACCTGCACCCCCAGTCCCAGCACGCCGCTGGGTGCCAAGGGCGCGGGAGAGTCCGGCTGCATCGGCACCCCGGCAGCCATTGTCAATGCTGTGGCCGACGCCCTGCAGATCGCCGACCCCGACCTGCTGCAGATGCCGCTCACCCCGGACAGCGTCTGGCGTGCGGCGCACGCCCCGAAACACGAGGAAGGCGACCGGTGAAACCCGCATCCTTCGACTATGTGGTGCCCCACACGGTCGCCGAGGCCGTGGAGGCCCTCGGCGGCACCGGACGCAAGGCCCAGGTGCTCGCCGGAGGACAGAGCCTGATCCTGGAGATGCACCTCCAACGCATCCGCCCCGACCTCGTCGTCGACATCAACCGCATCCCGGAGCTCGACCGCATGAGCGTCGAGGGCGACGAGCTGCGCGTCGGCGCCCTGATCCGCCATGCGACCTTCGAATCGGCCGATGCCGTACCCGGTCCGTTGGGCACCCTGCTGTCCCGTGCCGTGGTCAACATCGCCCATCCACCGATCCGTTCCCGCGGAACCATGGCCGGCAGCTTCGGCTGGGCCCATCCCGCCTCCGAGTGGTGCGCGATCGGTGTGGCCCTGGACGCCACCGTGGAGGTGACCGGTCCCGGCGGTGCCCGCGAGATCGCGGCCGGCGACTACTTCCTCGGTCCGTACCGCACCGCACGCCGTCCCCAGGAGCTCATCACCGCCGTACGCCTTCCGCTGCTCGGTGAGAACACCGGGGTGGGTTTCATCGAGCACCGCCGCACCCACTTCTGCTTCGCCCAGGTCGCCGTCGCGGCGGCCCTCACGGTGACCGACGGCGTGCTCAGCGACGTACGGATCGGACTGGTCAACTCCGCGGACCGGCCGGTACGGGCCCGCGCCGCGGAACGGTCGCTGCTCGGTGCCGAGATCGGCCCGCTCCCGACAGCGCCCCGGCTTCCCGACGACCACCCGTTCGCCCGCGCCGGCCGTGTCGCCGCCCAGGAGGACGCCGCCCCGGTGGCCGAACCCTACGCCGACGTCGAGTACAAGCGGCAGGCCATCGCCGTCCTGGTCGGCAGAACACTCCTCGAGGCGGCGGTGGACCGGTGCGCCCGCCTCGCCGCACGAGAGGGAGACAACCGATGAAGATCACGCTCAACGTGAACGGCGCCGCACACCCCCTCGACGTGGAGCCCCGGCGCCTGCTCGCCGACGTCCTCCGCGACGACCTGGGACTCACCGGTACGCACCTCGGCTGCGAGCACGGCATCTGCGGGGCCTGCACCGTGCTCGTGGACGGCAAGCCTGTCCGCTCGTGCCTGGTGCTGGCCGTGCAGTGCGACGGCAGCTCCGTCCGCACGGTGGAGGGCCTCGCGGGACCCGACGGCGAACCCCATCCCCTGCAACGGGCGTTCTCGGCCGAGCACGCGCTCCAGTGCGGATTCTGCACACCGGGCTTCCTCATGGTGGCCGCCGGAGCGCTCGAAGCCGATCCCGACCTCGCTGACGACCCGGAGGCCATCGCGGGTGTGGTCGGGTCCAACATCTGCCGGTGCACCGGCTACGAACCCATCCGGTGCGCCATCACGCGCGCCGCCCGGGAACAGCGGGAAGCCACCGCGTGACACGCACAGGCCCCGTGCGGGAGCGCCGCTCCCCGGAGCCGACCAAGGAGAACAACATGAACGGTGACATCCGCGCCGGAGTCATTGACGTCCACGCTCACTGGCTGCCGCGCGACCTGCTCGCCCTCCCGCCCGGAAATCCGCTCGGCGGCATGAACGACCGCGACGGCGAACTCTTTCTGGGAGAGATCCCGTTGTCGTTCCCGACCGCGGCGATGACCGATGTCGACACCATCGTCGCCGACACCCTGAAGGCCGGGCTCGGCGCACGCGTCATCTCCGCACCGCCCTTCGCCTTCCCCGTCCACGCCCCCGCCGAGGCGGACGACTACATCACCGCCTACAACGAACAGCTCGCCGACGCCGTGTCCCGCACGGACGGAACACTCGTCGGGCTCGGACTGGTCCGGCTGGACGACGTGGCAGCCGCCCGACGCGAGCTGACACGGCTCGCCGCCGCGGAGGGCATCGCGGGCGTCGCCGTCCCGCCCGTGGTCGACGGCCGCTCCTACGACCGGGGCGTGCCCCGGGAAGTCCTCGGCGTCGCCGCCGAACTAGGGCTGTCCGTCCTGGTCCACCCGATGCAGCTGCCCCGCGCCGAATGGGACCACCACTACCTGGTCAACCTGATCGGCAATCCGGTCGAGACCACGACCGCCGTAGCCGGGGTCCTGCTGGGCGGAGTACTCGAAGAACTCCCCGACCTTCGGATCTGTTTCGTCCACGGCGGGGGCTGCGCTCCCTCCCTGCTGGGGCGGTGGGGGCATGGCTGGCGCTCCCGCGACGACGTGCGCCGGGGAAGCACCCGTCCGCCCGCGGAGTCCTTCGGCCTTCTCTACTTCGACACGATCACCCACGATCCGGAGGTCTTGAGGCTGCTGCGCGCCCACGCGTCGCCCGACCGGATCGTCTGCGGCAGCGACTACCCCTTCGACATGGCGCAGCCCGACCCGGTGGGATTCCTGCTCGGCCACGGCATCGACGCCGCGGTGCTCGAGGCGAACGGCCGACGGTTCCTCGGGATGAAGCCCGCGCACACGGCGCGATGACAGGCTCGTCCGGCCGGCGGCGGCCGGCCGGACCCGACACAGTGGATCGGAGATCTTCATGCGCCACCTGGCGCCCCGCCTGCTGGAGTGGCAGGCCGCCGGAGCCCCCTATGCCATCGCCAGCGTCGTCGCCGTGCGAGGCAGTGCGCCCCTGGAACCGGGAGCGGCGCTGTGCGTCCATGCCGACGGAACCGCCCTCGGCAGTGTGTCCGGAGGTTGTGTCGAAGGCGCCGTGTACGAGCTGGCCCGTGAGGTTCTGGCCTCGGGACAGCCACGGTTCGCCTCCTTCGGATACTCCGACGACGACGCGTTCGCGGTGGGGCTGACGTGCGGAGGCGAGATCGACGTCTTCGTCCAGGTCGTGCAGGACGCCACGGCGAGGGTTCTCGCCACCGCCCTCCTGGCCGCGGAGGCAAGGCGTCCGGTTGTCGTGGCACGCGTGATGTCGGGACTCCACGGACAGTGCGGCGGGGCCGTCGCCGTGTGGAAGGACGGGCACCTGGGCAGCACCGGAAGCGCCGATCTGGACCTCGCCGTCCTCGCCGACGCCCGTGCGATGCTCGATCAGGACGAAACCGCCGTACGGACCTACGCCATGGGTGTGGAGGACGAGCCCCGGGTTCTGTTCGAGGCATGGTCGCCGCCACCACGGCTGCTGGTCTTCGGGGCCAACACCCACGCCGCCGCCGTGAGCCAGATCGGAGCCTTCCTCGGATACCACGTCACCGTGTGCGACGCACGCTCCACCTTCACCACGCCCGAGCGCTTCCCGCACGCCGATGACGTCGTGATCGACTGGCCCCACCGGTATCTGGCGGGTGTGGAGACCGACCGAAGGACCGTGGTGTGCGTGATGACGCACGATCCGAAGTTCGACATCCCCGTCCTCGCCGAGGCACTCGGCCGGCCGCTGGCCTATGTGGGTGCGCTCGGTTCCCGGCGCACCCAGGCACGAAGGATCCGCGACCTGGCGGAGGCCGGTGTGTCGCCTGACGCGGTGGCGAAGCTGCACGCACCCGTCGGCCTCGACCTGGGCGCGTCGACGCCGCAGGAGACCGCGGTGTCCTTCGCGGCGGAACTCATCGCGGTGCGCAGCGGCCGCACCGGCCGTTCGCTCTCCCTGCTGGAAGGCCCCATTCACCCGACGACGGGTGCGGACCGCCCCGGCGACGGCGCATCGTGAGACACGGGATCATCCGCGAGGTTTCACTGGGGGTAGCGCACGATCAGCAGAGCCTCGACGTCTCCGGACGGTGCTTGGTACAGGTGCGGAACGTCGGCGGCCCAACTGCCGTGCGCGCCGGGGCCGATCAGGGTTGGGGCGGAAATCTCGCCGACCCGCGCGGTGCCGGCGAAGACGATGATGTGCTCCGTTGTGCCGGGGGCGTGGGCGGCGGATTCCTGCGTCGTTCCGGCGCGGATGCGCACTCGGTAGGTCTCCGTGACCGCCGCGGCGGTCTCGAACCGCTCGGTGAGGACGGCGTCCACGGCATGACCGGAGACCTCGGCGGGAATCGCGAGGTTGTGCAGCGCTGTGCTGAGCGGCACTTCGAGGGCCGTCGTCAGGGCGTAGAGCGTCTCCAGAGTGGGATTGCGCCGGCCGCTCTCCAGTTCGGAGAGCGTCCCTTTGCCGATCTTGGACCTGCGGGCCAGCTCGGACAGTGACATCGCCTGCGCTTCGCGCAATTCCCGCAGGCGCAATCCGACGCGAGCGGCGACGTCCATGGTGAGCCCCTCCTTGTTGCCGAGACCAGTTGATCCGATGCCGTGCGAGATCTATCGTTCCACATACAGAACGTTCCGTATATGGAACACGTGACGATGCGACCTCGTAGGAAGGAGTCCCATGGGGCCTCAGGAAAACGCGTCCCTGCCCGTTCGCAGCATGCAGGTGGCCCGCGCCCTCGCCGCGGCCGGCGTCGCGGGTCAGGTACGTGAGCTGGAGGAATCGACGCGCACGGCCGCCGAGGCCGCCTCGGCCCTGGGGTGCGACGTGGGTGCGATCGCCAACAGCCTCGTGTTCCTCTCCGACGACGAAGCCGTTCTGGTCCTGACCAGCGGCCGGCACAAGGTCGACACCACCGCGCTCGCCGCCCGGTGGGGGCGGGGCAAGCTCCAGCGCGCCACTCCCGAGCAGGTGCGCCAGGCCACCGGACAGGCGATCGGAGGAGTGGCCCCCGTCGGCCACCCCCGCGCACTTCCCACCGTGGTCGATACAGCCCTCGCCGACTACCCCCGGGTCTGGGCCGCCGCCGGAACTCCCCGCACGGTCTTCCCCACCACCGCTGGAGAACTCGTCCGGCTCACAGGTGGGCTTCTGCTCCCGGTCGGCCCGTGACGAAGGGGTCCGTCGGCCCGGGGACGGATCTGTCCGGGCAGGTGGCTCTGGTCACCGGGGGCTCCTCCGGGCTCGGCCGGGCCATCGCGCTGGGCCTGGCCTCCGCCGGGTGCACGACGGTGGTGGCCGGCAGGCGGCCGGAGGTGTGCCGTCAAGCCGCGGCCGAGATCGCTGCCCGGACGGGCACTGCCGCCTCGGGCCTTGCGTGCGACGTGACCGAGGAGGACGAGGTCCACCACCTCGTCGAGGAGATCGTCACCGAGTACGGCCGCCTGGACGTGCTGGTGACCAGCGCCGGGATCCAGGCCCGAGGCGAGCTCGGAGCGCTCGACGCCGCCACGTTACGCCGCTGCCTGGATGTCAACGTCGTCGGAACCTTCCTCGCCTGCCAGGCGGCCGTGCCGGTGATGCGCAGTGCCGGGTACGGCCGTATCGTCACCTTGGCCAGCGCTCTCGGGCTCGTCGGTGCCGCAGGCCGGGCAGGCTATGCGGCCAGTAAGGGCGCGGTCGTCCAACTCACCCGCAGCCTCGGTGCCGAACTCGCCGGCACCGGCATCTGTGTCAACGCGCTGGCTCCAGGTCCCTTTCGCACACCCCTGAACGACGGCATCGACGACGACCCGCGAGTACGGGACTTCCTCGATCACCAAGTCCCCATGGGGCGCTGGGCCGACCCTGAGGAACTGGTCGGCGCGGCAGTCCTGTTGGCCGGCCCGGCGGCCTCTTACCTCACGGGCGCCGTACTTCCGGTCGACGGAGGCTGGACCGCCCACTGACGGCGACGGCCCCGGCTGCCGCCCGGCGGTTCGGACCTCTGGCCGGGGAGGAGGCATGCAACCGGTCGACGCGGACGCGCCCCGCGGAACCTGACAGGCCTCAGGACATGCTCCCTGGGCACACCGTCCCCGGGGCCGGGGTGCGGCCCGTGCGGAGGTATCGGTCGACCGTCTCCATGACGCAGCGGTTCTGCGGGTAGGTGCCGTGTCCGTCCTCCTGGGCCGTCAGGAGCACGCCAACGCCCTCGCCCAGCGCACCGGCCATGTGGCGGGCGCCGGAGTACGGGGTGGTCGGGTCGCCGGTGCCGCCGACCACCAGGATGGGCGCCGCGCCGTCGGCGTTCACCTGGGGCGTGATGCGCTCGCCGTCGAACGGCCAGTCGTAACAGAGGTAGACGCCGGTGGACCAGGCCGCGCCGAAGACAGGCGAGGCGGCTTTGGTCCGGGCCTCGTCCCGGTCGAGGCGTTCGACATCGGGGCGGAGGCTGGAGTCCGCGCAGGTGATCGCGATCTGGGCGGCGCGGCTGTTGTCCCGTTCGGCCGCCGCGCGCTCGGCGGAGCCGATGTCGTCCGCGCCCTTGCTCAGCGGACGGCCGTCGTTGTGGTCGATCAGCGCGGTGAGGGCCTTGGCGAGCGGCGACCAGCCGTCCGTGCCCAGGTCGAGATGGTCGCTGACGGCGTACGCGAGGTCGTCGGCGTCGAGGTTCCTTCCGCCGCCGGCCGGGGCGGGCTTCTTCTCCAGGCGGTCGGCCAGGGCCGCCATGCGTCGCGCGGCCTCCTCGGGCCCGTCGCCGGTCGGGCAGTGGCGGATACGGGCCGCGCAGTACGCAGCGAACCGGTCGAACGCCGCCTGGACCGCCTTGACCTGTGAGACCTGCTTCTCATCGAGGTCCTCGGTCGGATCGACGGACGCTTCGAGGACGAGCCGTCCGACGTGCGACGGGTACAGGTGGGCGTAGACCGCGCCGAGCGCCGTTCCGTACGAGACGCCGAAGTAGTGCAGCCGGTTGTCGCCGAGGAGGTAGCGCATCAGGTCGAGGTCGCGAGCGGTGTACGAAGTGCCGATGTACGGCAGGAGCGCCCCGGAGTGCTCGGCGCAGGCGTCGGCCCCCTCGTAGCCGGTGTCGTCCGCGGTCTTCCCGCAGCGCACGGGGATGGTCGCGCCGACGCCGCGCGGGTCGAAGGAGACCAGGTCGTAGCGGTCGAGGAGCGGCTTGTACTGGTCGAGGAACTCGGGCAGTCCGATCACGCCGGACACGCCGGGGCCGCCGAAGTTCAGGACGAGGGAGCCGATGCGCCGGGCGTTCGGCCCGGTGGCCTTTCGGCGGATCAGGGCGACGTCGATCGTTTCGCTGTCCGGTTTCCGGTAGTCGAGGGGGGCCTTCATGGTGGCGCAGTCGTAGCCCGTACGCGCGGTGGGCGGCGAGGTGCAGCGGGACCAGTGGAGGTGCTGGCCGGTGGTGAGCGCGGTGGGCAGGCCGGCGGGCGGGTTGTCCGCCGTGAACTCCGTACGCGGTTGCGCGCTTTGGCCGGGAGCGCCGTGCTGAAGCCAGGCGCAGACGGCCCCGATCGCGGTGAGGACGACCACGGCGATGATGCGCGCACCGACCGAGAGGCCCGGTCTACGGCTTCCTGTCGGACGTGCGTCACTCATCGAAATCCCCCGCGCTCCCGCCCCCGGACGCCCGCCCCGTGCCCGCATGCCCGTATCCGTGACCGTCCGATCGTCGAATGAGCGCAGCGTACAAGCCGCCTCCGACAGTACGGTTCGCGGGAGTGGACCAGGAGTCTGGACCGCGGTGGAAGATGCCGGGTCAGGCCGGGCTCGTCCGCAGTGCCGCATCCCGGAGGGAACGTCTGTGAAGGCAGTGACCGAGAGCCGGATCCGGTAGGTTCGGCCGCGGCCCCGCGCCCCGCTGACGGGAGCGGGCGAAGAGAACGAATGCCGCAAGCGGCTGCGGTTCCGGCCCGCTTGCGCCTGTGGGTGGTTCAGGGCTTGGGCCACAGCGGCAGATCGGCGTGCACGACGCGGTATCCGCCTTTCGTGACGGGGGCGAACGGGGCCGGCGCCATGCAGGTGTTGCCCCCGTCGGCGTGCTCGTGGGTGCGGGTGGCCCAGTCGACCGTGTCGTCCCAGGAGAATCCGACCCGGTCACCCGACGTCTTGCCGCGGTGGTCTTCACCCTGGTCCTGGACGCTGATTCCCAGGCGCTTTCCCACCCAGTCAGGGCCGCCGCGGCTCACCTTCGTGAACACCGCCGTCAAGGTGGCGTTGCCCGGTGCGGTGACCAGGCAGTCGACCTCGCCGACGGCCGTATAGGTGGTGTGCCGCTCGGCGGAGTAATGCACGACCTTCACCGTGCCGTAGGCGTCTGTCGGCAATCCGCTCGACACCCCGGGGAACGGTCTGCTGTAGGGAGCCGCATGCGCGTTCAATATGAAGGAGCGAACGTCGTGGTCGTTCAGATACGGCAGCCGGAACTCGGCCGCCCCGGTCACACTCGCCCGCAGCGGGCGCTGCGGCGGTTCACCACCCTCGGCCTCGCCGGTGAAACCGGTGACGGCGACCGCCGCCGCTGCGGCCGCGGCCACGACCGCTGCTTTGCGTAACGGCGTCAGCGAACGAACAGTCTGCACAGGACCAACCTCCGACTCGATGTCTTTCGGGGGCCACGCCCCCGCTCGCAGACATCCTGGTTCCGCACGGTCGCAGCGTCGTCCGTCTGTAGGCTCAACCACCCGACGCGTTCACCATCCTGTGGTCGCAGCCGATTTCAGCGCCACGGTTGACGTGAGACCCGATAGCGCTCCCGACTTCGTCGGCTATCTGTCGACCGTCTCGGCATACCTCCAACTGCCGCCTTCGAAGCGGCAGCAGGGGTACGACGCGATCACGGAGGTGCTGCCCGAGTCAGGTGTCGTCGCTCAGCGCAGGGCGATCGCGGTCCATGACACCGGTGGCAGCTCGATGGTCAGCACGCCGTCGGCGAGTGTCGCGCTCGGGTTCGCGGACGGGGTCACCCGGTTCTGCTCGGCGAGGGTGTTCTTCGCGTAGACGTCGGAGTCGGCGAGCGTGACCGCCTCGGCGATACGCGACGTGCCGAGTCCGCGCACGTCGATCGTCACCTGCGCGGCCTCCCTCAGGTCGCGGTTGACGAGGAACACCGCGGCCCGGTCGTCGTCGGCGGTCGCGACGGCGTCGATGACGGATGCCTCGCCGTGGCGCGCCGTCTCGTACGTCGGCGCCTCGATCACGGGGCGGATCACCTCCCCCGAGGCGAGCCGGCTCGTGATCGAGAACGGGTGGAAGGTCGTCTGCCGCCAGGCCGGACCGCCGGGTTCGGTCATGATCGGCGCGATCACGTTGACGAGTTGCGCGAGCGATGCCGAGGTGACGCGGTCGCTGCGCCTGAGGAGCGTCATCAGCAGATTGCCGACGACGACGGCATCGGCCACCGTGTACTTGTCCTCGAGTTGCCGAGGGGCGTGCCGCCACTCGTCGTTGACCTCCCCCGACTCCTGGTGCTCCTTGAGGTACCAGACGTTCCACTCGTCGAAGGAGATGTTGATCTTCTTGTTCGAGCGTTTCTTGTACCCCACGTGGTCGGCGGTCGCGACGACGGTGTCGATGAAGTAGTCCATGTCGATCGCGGAGGCGAGGAAGGAGCCGAGGTCGCCGTCGTGCTCCTGGTAGTACGCGTGGCAGGAGACGTAGTCGACATGGTCGTAGGCGTGTTCGAGGACCGTGCGTTCCCAGTCGCCGAACGTCGGCATGCCGGACCCGGAGGAGCCGCAGACGACGAGTTCGAGGTCCTTGTCGGCCATCTTCATCGCGGCCGCGGTGCGGGCGGCGATCTTGCCGTAGTCGTCCGCCGTCATGAAACCGGTCTGCCACGGTCCGTCCATCTCGTTGCCGAGGCACCACATCCGCACGTTGTGCGGGTCGGGCGTGCCGTTGGCGATGCGCAGGTCGGACAGCGCCGTGCCGGACGGGTGGTTGGCGTACTCCAGGAGGTCCAGGGCCGGCAGGATGCCGCGGGTGGCGACGTTGACGCTCAGCATCAGCTCGGAACCGGTGAGCTTGAGCCACCTGGCGAACTCGTCGAGACCGACCTGGTTCGACTCCAGCGAGTGCCAGGACAGGTCGCGGCGCACCGGGCGTTTCTCGCGCGGACCGATCGAGTCCTCCCAGCGGAAGCCGGAGACGAAGTTGCCCCCCGGGTAGCGGACGGTCGTGGTGCCGAGCTCCCTGACCAGTTCGACGACGTCCATGCGGAACCCTTCGTCGTTCGCGGTCGGGTGTTCCGGCTCGTAGAGACCGGTGTACACGCAGCGGCCGAGGTGTTCGACGAACGCGCCGAAGGTGCGGCGTTTGACGGGGGCGACGACGGCCCGCCTGTCGAGCTCGATGTGGGCGCGGGGCAACGCGGGGTCCTTTCCGTGGGGTCGAGCGGGAGTGCCGGTCAACGGGTGCCGCCGGCGGCCGGCGGCCTGCCCCTGCCGGGGGCCGGCGGGGGCAGGCGTGAGACGGTCCGGTGCGGGTCCCGGGGGCGGTTCAGCCCTTCACGGCGCCGGTGAGGCCGCCGACGATCCGCTTCTCGAAGACGGAGAAGAAGACCAGTGCGGGCAGCATGGCGAGCGAGGTGAACGCGAGGACCTTCGCGGTGTCCGAGGAGTACTGCGAGGAGAACGCCTGGACGCCGAGCGGCAGGGTGTAGTTCGCGTCCGAGTTGAGGACGTACAGGGGCAGAACGTAGTTGTTCCAGCTGCCGATGAAGGCGAGGATGCCGACCGTCACCACGCCGGGCAGCGACAGCGGGATCACCATGCGGAAGAAGAATCCGAGCCGGCTCGTGCCGTCGATCGCGGCGGCCTCCTCTATCTCCTTCGGAATGGCTTTGAGGAACGGCACCAGGATGATGACGGTCGTCGGCAGGCCGAACGCGATCTGCGGGACGATGACGCCGAACAGGTTGTCGACGAGGCCGATGTTCTTGACGATGATGTACAGCGGGGTGATCGCGATGACCATCGGGAACATCAGACCGGCGGCGAACAGGGAGTACATCGCGCCCTTGAGCCTGAAGTCGTAACGCGCGATCACGAAGCTCGCCATCAGCCCGAAGGCGACGATGCCGACGGTGCTCACGAGCGCGACGATGACGGAGTTGGCGAATTCGCCCCAGAACGTCCTCGACGTCAGCACGTCTTCGTAGTTGCCGAGGACCCAGGGGTCCGGCAGGGCGGCCGGGTGGGTGGTGAGGTGCGAGTTGGTGCGGAACCCGCCGAGCACGATGTAGAGCACCGGTGCGACGCAGACCCCGACGAAGAGCAGGGCGACGAAGTAGGTGAAGGGGCTCCCCCACTTCTGCGGCCTGTCGTGCTTGGCGCGCCGGCCGCCGGGCGTCTTCGGGTCCGTGCCGGAGGTCAGCCAGTCGGCGGTTGTCGCGCTCATCAGGCGGCTCCTTCGGTGACGGCGCCCTGGAGGTCTCGGCGCAGGACGAAGCGCTGGTAGATCAGTGCGACGACGAGCGAGATGAGGAACATCACGACCGCGATGGCGCTGCCGTAGCCGTAGTTGCCCGCGTTGCGGCCCTGGGCGACCATGTAGATCGCCATGGTGGAGGTGCCGGCGGTGGCGGAGATGTACGGACCCCAGATGATGTAGACGAGGTCGAACAGCTGCAGCGACCCGATGATCGACAGGAAGGCCCAGATGCGGACCGTCGGCCCCAGCAGCGGCAGGGTGATGCGGCGCTGGATCTGCCAGTAGGAGGCGCCGTCGATCTGGGCGGCCTCGAAGAGTTCGTCGGGGATCGACTGCAGGCCCGCGAGCATGAGGATCACCGCGAAGCCGATGTACTTCCACGAGATGATGCCCATCAGCGTCCAGATGGCCAGCTTGGGGTCGGAGAGCCAGTCGGCCCGCAGGGAGCCCAGCCCGATGTGCTGCAGGAGGTCGTTGAGGGCGCCGTTCGTCTGGAGCATCAGACTCCAGCCGGTGCCGACGACGACCTCGGAGACGACGTAGGGCACGAAGATCAGGACGCGGATGACCGAGCGGCCACGGATCTTCCGGTTGAGCAGGAGCGCCAGGAAGATGGCCAGCGGGCCCTGGATGACCAGGGAGAGCACCAGGATGAGGAAGGTGTGCCACACCACTTGCCGGAACGCGGGGTCGGTGAGGATCAGTTTGTAGTTGCCGAGACCGACCCAGTCGGTCGGCGCCCCGTAGCCTTTCCACCGGTAGAAGCCGTAGAACGCCGCCAGCACCACCGGAAAGATCACGAACGTCAGGAACATGATGATCGCCGGCCCGGACAGGACCGCGATCTCCAGTCGCGCCCGGGCACGGCCGCGGCGGCGCGTGGCCGCTCGCGGCGAGGGCGGGGAGGCGGGCCGGGCCGCGTCCCCGCCTCCGGGCGTGCCCTGCGACCGGCGGCCCATGGCCGCGTCAGCACCCAGGGTGTTGCGCATCGTCGGTTTCCTCAGCCCTTCGCGGCAGCGGCGTTGGTGTCCCTGGCGATGTCGGCGGCACTGCCCTTGCCAGCCATCAGGTTCACTACGGCGGTGTTCATGGCGTTGCCGACGTTCTGGCCGTACATGGTGTCCAGGAACATCATCGAGTAGGGGGCCTTGTTGAAGGCATCCAGCGCCGAGACGTTGTAGGGCTCGGTGACGACCTTCTGGGCGTCCTTGTTCACCGGGATCGTAAAGAACGCCTTGGCGTAGGCCTGTTGCTGGTCCTTGGTCACCAGGAACTCGAGGAAGCCGAAGGCTTCCTTCGGTGCGTTCTTGGACAGGGAGAACCCGTCGAGGCCGCCCATGATGGCGCTCGGGTCACCCTGCCCGCCGTTCACCTTGGGGAAGGGGAACCAGCCCAGGTCGGGGAGCTGCTTCTTGTCCGGGGTCAGCGTGGAGTACACGCCGGGCTGCCAGTTGCCCATGAGTTCCATGGCCGCCTTGTGGTTGGCGACCATGCCCGCCGACGACCCGGCGCCCTGCTGCGAGGAGGTGGTCAGGAATCCCTTCTGGAAGGGATCGGCCTTCAGGAAGGAGGCCAGATCGTCTCCGGCCTTGGTCCAGCACGGGTCGGTGAACTTGAGCTCCTTGCCGGCCTTCGTCATGGTGTCCTGGCCGCACTCGCGCAGGGCGAGGTTGTAGTACCAGTGCGCGGCCGGCCAGGCGTCCTTGGCCCCGACCGCGATCGGTGCGACGCCGGCCGCCTTCAGCTTCGCGACATCGGCCGCCAGCTCGTCCATCGTCGTCGGCGGCGCGGTGATGCCGGCCTTCTTGAACAGGTCCTTGCTGTAGTAGATGCCCTCGGGCTGTGTGTCGACCGGCATCGCGTAGACCTTGCCGTCGATCGAATAGCCCGCGACGGACGCCTCGCCCGCGTTCGCCTTGTCGCCGGCGGTGAGGTTCAGCGGCTGGATCTGGCCGGCGTCGACCATCGCCTGCATCTTGCCGCCACCGCGCTGAAGGAAGATGTCCGGCGCGGAGTTCGAGTTGAGCGCGGTCTGCAGCTTGCCGTCGAAGTCCTCGTTCTGGACCGCCTGAATCCTGACCGTCACGTTCGGGTGCAGCTGGTGGTACTCCTTCACGGCGGCCTTCCAGTACTCCTCACCCGGCCCGGGCTGCGCGTTCTCCCAGAGGGTGAGCGTGACCTTGCCGTTGGACGAGCCACCGCCGTTGCCGGTGTCGCCGCCGCCGGCGCAGCCGGCGGCCGCGAGCGCGACACCCAAGCCGATCGCGACAGCCGTCGCGCCGCGTGTCTTCCTCGACATCCTGAAAGCTCCCTGATCTGGCGTCATAGACACACGAGTGCAAGTAGTTCGCGCAACATGACGGTCTGTTGAAGTTCGGAGTGGGACTCGTACGCGCCGCTGGTCCGGGTTCGGACGGCGGTCGGCCGCGACGACAAGCGAACCGGCCTCCGGCGCCGGGCACGCTCATGTGAACGTACGGGGTGGATGGGTGTGACCGTACGAAGTCGGTTCCGTTACGGGGGGTTGCGATTGCACGAGAGTATGGGCTTGGCCCCGAGCGACAGTCAATGACTTGTTTTCGAAAGATTCCCGAAACTTACGACCGGTCGGCCGAGGCGAGCGTCGAAACATTTCGATGCCTCACGAGCACCCACGCGGTATCGGGGAGACCGCCGGAGTGGAGGACGGTTTCGCGCCGAAGTGTCGGCATGCGGAGCCACAAAGGGCGGCGAATGTTTTGTCGTAACTCCCGAATCATGCGAGAGGTATTGACGCCACCCACCGGTTCCCTATCATCCAGTTGCCCGACACCTCGGTCCCTTTTGTGTCATGCGCGCATCAATCAGACGCCTCCGAGGAGGTCGGACGGAACCGCTCGTTCAAGGACCAGGAGGTCCCATGCGCAGAGGACTACCGCACCACAGGCACCGGTCCGGGGTGTTCGCCACCGCGGTCGCCGCCCTCGCCCTGCTGGCGGCCGTGCTCGTCGCCGTCCCGGCCCAGGCGGCCACCACCGGCGCCGTGCGCGGTGTCGGTTCCGGCAGGTGTCTCGATGTGCCGAACGCCGCCCAGGACAACGGCACTTACCTGCAGATCTACGACTGCCAGGGGCAGGCGAACCAGCAGTGGACCCTGACCGACGGCAACCAGCTGACCGTGTACGGCGACAAGTGTCTGGACGTTCCGGGCCACGCCACCACGGCCGGCACCCGGGTGCAGATCTGGTCCTGTTCCGGCGGTGCGAACCAGCAGTGGCGGGTGAACTCCGACGGCACGATCGTCGGCGTGGAGTCCGGACTGTGCCTGGACGTCACGGGCTCCGGTACGGCCAACGGCACGGCGGTGGAGATCTGGACGTGCAACGGCGGCAGCAACCAGAAGTGGACCGGCCCGTCCGGATCGTCGACCCCGCCGACGGGCGGCACGTGCTCCCTTCCCTCGACGTACCGGTGGTCGTCCACGGGCACGCTGGCGCAGCCGGCGAACGGGTGGGTGGCCCTGAAGGACTTCACCGACGTCGTGTACAACGGCAAGCACCTGGTCTACGCGTCGAACGTGTCGGGATCGTCGTACGGCTCGATGGCGTTCAGCCCCTTCGGCGACTGGTCGGAGATGTCATCGGCCGCGCAGACCGGGATGAGCCAGGCCGCGGTGGCGCCCACCCTGTTCTACTTCGCTCCCAAGAACATCTGGGTGCTGGCGTACCAGTGGGGCCCGTCGCCCTTCATGTACCGGACGTCGAGCGACCCCACCAACCCCAATGGCTGGTCCTCTCCGCAACCGCTGTTCACCGGCAGCATCTCCGGCTCCGGCACCGGCCCGATCGACCAGACCCTGATCGGCGACGGCCAGAACATGTACCTGTTCTTCGCCGGTGACAACGGCAAGATCTACCGGGCGAGCATGCCGATCGGGAACTTCCCGGGCAACTTCGGCTCGTCGTACACCACGGTCATGAGCGACTCGACGAACAACCTGTTCGAAGCGCCGCAGGTCTACAAGGTGCAGGGCCAGGACCAGTACCTGATGATCGTCGAGGCGATCGGCGCGAACGGGCGCTACTTCCGCTCGTTCACGTCCTCCAGCCTCGGCGGTTCGTGGACTCCGCAGGCCGCCGGCGAGAGCAACCCGTTCGCGGGCAAGGCCAACAGCGGCGCCTCCTGGACCAACGACATCAGCCACGGTGACCTGGTCCGGGACAACCCCGACCAGACCATGACCGTCGACCCCTGCAACCTGCGGTTCCTCTACCAGGGCAAGTCGCCTTCGGCGACCGGGAGTTACGACCAGCTGCCGTGGCGGCCGGGGCTCCTCACCCTGCAACGCTGACCCGGTCGGCGGGCCCGGTGGAGTTGCCGGGCCCGCCGCGCACGGCCGGACGCCGGACGTCACACGGAGGGCGCCGGGTCCGGGACGTACTCGAACCAGTCGAAGGCGACCGCGCCCTCGGTGGCGTACATGCCGATGACCCGGCCGGTGAAGCCGCCGGCGACCTCGGTGGACAGGTAGCGTCCGTCCAGTTCCGCGAGCGGCCGGGCGTCCTGTCCGCCGAGCCGGAAGGCGATGGTGTCGGGGCCGGTGGTCCCGCCGTCGGTGAGTTCCGGCGAGGCGGGCACCAGGCGGGACGTGCGGATCGAGAGGGTGAGGGTCAGCGGCCCGGGCGGGACGGGTCGGGCGGCCACGGTCTGGCGCAGCGGGCCGATCCGGGCGACGACGCGGACCTCACCGTCGCCGGCCTCCAGTTCGTAGTGGTGGGCCTCGTCCAGGCGCACGCCGAGACCGCCGCGTCCGGTGCCCGGATCGACGACGGCGGTGACGTGGCAGTCGTGGTGCTGCTGGCGGCGCCCGACGAAGGTGTACCCGGGGCGGTCGAGGGTGGCGCCGGTGGCCCTGAGGACCAGCCGGCCGGGGCGTTCGGTGAGCGACCAGGAGCCCTCGGGGCGGCGGAACGGCGAGATCCAGTGCGGGGCGAGAGCCGGCCCGTCGAAGTCGTCGCGGGCGGGCGGGGTCGGCACGGGGTGCCAGGCGCCCCCCGGGGCGGGATGGCGCTCCGGAACGGGGGCGACGACGGGCCAGCCGTCCTCGTCCCACTCCACGGGGGTGAGGTACGTCTCGCGGCCGAGCACGTGCACGTCGGGCGTGAAGCCGCGGGGCCGGACGCCGAGCAGCAGCATCCACCAACTCCCGTCCGGGGCCTGCACCAGGTCGGCGTGGCCGGTGTTCTGGATGGAGCGGGCGGTGCCGCTGTGGGACAGCAGGGGGTTGGCGGGTGCGCCTTCCCAGGGGCCGCGCGGCGAGCGGCCGCGGGCGATGGACACGCTGTGGCCGCGCTCGGTGCCGCCCTCCGCTATCAGCAGGTACCACCAGTCGCCGATGCGGTAGAGGTGCGGCGCCTCGGGGAACTTGAGGCCGCTGCCCGACCACGTGGCGACGGGCCCCTCCAGCACCGCTCCCCCGACCGGGTCGATCCTGGCCAGGTGGATGCCGCCTCCGGGCCCGGAGAAGGCGCACCAGCAGGTGCCGTCCTCCTCCCACGCCAGATCCGGGTCGATCCCGGGCAGGTCGATCCACACCGGGTCGCTCCACGGCCCCTCGGGCCGCTCGGAGGAGACGACGAAGTTGCCGCCGCCGTCGATATTGGTGCAGATGACCCAGTAACGGCCGTCGTGGTGACGGATCGTGGGGGCGTAGAGACCACCGGACGCCTTGGCACCCGGGAGAGGGAGCGGCAGTTGCCCGGGCCGGTCGAGCACGTTGCCGATCTGCGCCCAGTGCACGAGGTCCTTGCTGTGGAAGAGCGGCAGTCCCGGGAAGTACTCGAAGCTGGAGCACACCAGGTAGTAGTCGTCACCGACCCGGCACACGCTGGGATCCGGATGGAACCCGCCGATCACGGGGTTGTCGTACGTGCGCACGGAATGTGTTCCTTTCGGGCCGCAGGCGCCGTGGAGCGAATCCAGGGCGTGTCCGACGCATGAGCGTAGGAGACGGAGCGGCGGCGCGGGAGGGCCCCGCCCGGCCCGAGGGGGCCGTTGCCGCAGTCGCGGGTGCCGGCCGCCGCCGGCCCGCACCGCGCCCCTCGGGTGGTTCCTGGTTCACTGTTGCTCCCGGCAACAACACGGAAGGCCCAGCTCCCGCCATGGTGTATCGGCGCACGGAACGTACGAAGCGGCATGCCCGGACGAAGGAGGAGGCCTTTGTGCACGCCGCGCACGCGCTGGTGGCCCGCAAGGGTTTCGCCGGGGCGAAGGTGGCCGCGGTGGCGGAGGCGTGCGGGGTGAGCGCGGGCTCGCTCTACTCGTACTTCGGCAGCAGGGACGAGCTGCTCGCGCAGGTCTTCCGGCGTGCCGCGGGGCGGGAACTGGCCGCCGTGCGCGGTGCGGTGGATGCCGCGCCCGCGGATCCCGAGGCCCGTCTCAAGGCGTTCGCCGACACCTTCACACGGCGTGCCCTGCGCGGACGGCGGCTGGCGTGGTCCCTGCTCTTCGAACCGGTCTCGCCGGTGGTGGAGCGGGAGCGGCTGGTGTACCGGCGGGAGTACGCCCAGCTGTGCGAGGGCGTCATCCGGGACGGTGTCGCGGCCGGGCTGTTCGCCCGGCAGAACGCGGCGATCGCGGCCAGTGCCGCCATCGGTGCCATCTCCGAGGCGCTGGTCGGCAGACTCTCGCCGGAGGTCGCGCGGAAGGCGGAGGTGCCGGACGAGCAACTGGTCGCCGAGATCCGCGACTTCTGCCTGCGGGCCCTGGGCCGCACGCCTTCCTGACGATCCGTCATCGGACTTTCATTGCCTCGCCCCCGTACCCTCCGTACCATGAATTGAACGAGAATTCAGATCTTGATCTGCGACGGGGGCCTTATGCGGCACAGCGAGCAAGTGGCGATGATCAAGCGTCTTCTCGCGCTGCGCGAAACGCGCCGTGACGAGAAGATGCTCGACGAGGTCGTCACCATCCCGGTCACCAAGTACACCGACGAGGCGCTCCTGGAGCGGGAGATCGCCTCGGCCTTCTCCCACTACCCGCTGGTCGCGGGGCACGCCTCCGCGCTCGGTGCACCCGGGTCCTACCTCACCAGCGACTGGGACCGGTTCCCCTATGTCGTCGTCCGGGGCGAGGACGGCCGGGTCCGCGCCTTCTACAACCAGTGCCGCCACCGCGGTGCCCGCCTCGCCGGCCAGCCGGCGGGCACGGTGAAGAACTTCGTCTGCCCCTTCCACGGCTGGGTCTACGGGCTCGACGGCGCTCTGAAGGGCATCACCCGGGCGCATGACTTCCCCGGCGTCAAGACCTGCGACTACGGGCTGGTGGAGCTGCCCGCCGCGGAGTCCGGCGGACTGATCTGGGTCGGCCGCACGCCCGGGGAGACGCTCGACATCCCCGGCTTCCTCGGGACGTTCCACGAGGACCTGGTGAACTTCGACGTGGCCTCGCTCGTTCAGTACAAGAAGACGAAGGTGGTCAAGGAGGCCAACTGGAAGCTGCTGATCAAGACGTATCTCGAGGGCTACCACGTCCCGTATCTGCACCGGGACACCCTCGCCTTCGCCTTCAAGAAGGGGGTCATCGCGCACGACGAGGACGGGCCGCACATCCGGCTGTCCGCGGCGCGCACCAACATCGGCGAGACGGCCCTGAAACCGGAGGCGGAGTGGCGCATCCTGGACTACGCCTCGGTGTACTACACGCTCTTCCCCAACACCTTCTTCATCCTGCATCCCGACTACGTGTCCATCAACACCTTCTGGCCCCTGGCCCCGGACCGCACGATATGGACCCATGAAATGCTCTACCGTGACGCCGACTTCACCGGGTCGGCGGGGCAGAGCGCGCTGGCCAAGCGCTTCCGGTTCACCAATGACACGGTCTTCGACCAGGAGGACTTCGCCATCGCCGAGAACGTGCAGCGGACCCTGCCGCACGGAGGTAGCGACCACCATGTGCTGGGACTGGCGGAGGGCCTGCTCGCGATGTTCCAGCAGACCATCGACGAGCGGCTGACCGGCCCGGACACGGCCGCCCCCACCACCCCCCGAGCCACAGGACGGCACTCATGACCACGGATCTCGCCGATTTCGCGCACAGCATCTTCAAGGCCCAGCCCTTCAGCGAGTTCCTGGGCGCCGAACTCACCTCGGTGGGGCCCGGCTCGGCCGAGATCCGCATCGTCAACCGGCCCGAGATCCAGCAGCAGCACGGCTTCGTGCACGGAGGAGTGCTCAGCTACCTGGCCGACAACGCGCTGACCTTCGCCGGCGGACTCGCCCTCGGCGGCGATGCGCTCACCGCCGAATACAAGATCAACTACGTGCGGCCCGCGGTGGGCGTCCAGGTCGTCGCCCGCGCCGAAGCGACCGTCACCACGCGGCGGCAGGCCGTGTGCCAGTGCACGGTCCACGTCGTCTCGGAGCAGGGCGAGGAGCAGCTCGTCGCCGTGGCGCAGGGGACGATCGTCAGGGCCGGCAAGCAAGCGGACTGACGCGCGAGGGCCGGCCGGGCGGTCGGCCGGCCCATGGCGCCGGGCGTGTCATGCGCCGCCGACCACCTGTTCGCGCAGGACGTGCTTCTGCACCTTCCCGGAGGGCGTGCGCGGCAGCGACGGGACCACCACCAGCTCCCGCGGGATCTTGTACTTCGCCAGCCTCGTGGAGAGGAACGCGCGCATCTCCTCCAGCGTCACCGCCGCGTCGGCCTCCACCACGGCGACGACGGTCTCGCCCCAGTCCGGGTGCGGCCGCCCGACGACGGCGGCGTCCCGGATCGCCGGGTGCCGCAGGATCGCCTCCTCCACCTCGGGCGAGTAGACGTTCTCCCCGCCGGTGACGACGACGTCCTTGATCCGGCCGACGATGAACAGATAGCCGTCCTCGTCCACCCGCGCGAGGTCCCCGGACCGGTACCAGTCGCCCTCGAAGGCGCGCTCGGTCGCCTCCGGATCGTCGAGGTACCCCAGCATCCGGGTCCCCGACCGCAGCCACAGCTCCCCCGTCTCGCCGGCCCCGGCGTCCAGGCCGTCCTCCCTGACCACGCGGATGTCCACGCCCGGCATGCCGCCCGCCCCGATCGACCCGGCCTTGGCGAGCTGCTCGTGCGGGTGGAGCACGGAACCCACCGGCCCCATCTCGCTCATCCCGTACACCTGGCAGAAGCGGTCCGGGCCGTACACCGCCTCCAGCGTCCGCACCGTCTCGGCACCCAGCGGTGCCCCGCCGTAGGCCCACAGCCGCACGTTCGGCAGACCGAAGCCGGACAGGTCGGCCCCCGCCCCGGGCAGGGCCCGCAGCGGGGCGAGGTAGGCGATGGGGGCGCCGAAGAAGGCCGTGACCCGGTGTTTGCGCACGGCCTCCAGGAAGGCGAGGGGCTGATACTCCTTCAGCAGGACGACGGTGCCGCCCAGGTAGATCATCGACAGGAACCAGTTGTTCAGGGGCGAGGCGTGCCAGATCGGCATGGCCAGCAGGAACCGGTCCTCGCGGCGCAGCCCCGCGGCGGCCGTGGTGTACGCGGGCACGGCGGACAGCCCGCGGTGCGAGTGCAGACAGCCCTTGGGCGCGCCGGTCGTCCCGGAGGTGTACAACACCTGTGCGACGGCCTCGGGCCCGACCTCCACGCCCTCCCATTGGGGCGCCCCGGCGACCAGCCGGTCGAACTCCCCGCCGCCGGTGTCGTCCGTGGTGAGCACATCGACCTCGGGGGCGCCTTCGCGCATACGCCCGGCGAGTTCCTCCGCGACGACGGCGACCCGCAGCTTCGCATGCCCCGCCAGGTACGCCAGTTCGGGCGCGGTCAGCTTGTGGTTGACCGGCACCAGCGCCGCCCCGGCCCGCCAGATCCCGAACGCCGCCACCGCGAAGGCGGGGGTGTTGTACGTCATCACCCCGACGCGGTCCCCCGGCCGTACCCCGCGCTCCCGCAGCACGGCGGCGGCCCGCTTGGAGGCGGCGAGCAGCTCGGCGTACGTCATCGACCCCAGGTCGGACACGAGGGCCGGCTTCCCGCCGCAACTGCGGGCCGACCCCTCCAGCATCCACGTCAGGTTCACCGCGGTCCTCCGTATCCTCGCGGGGCTGCCGTGCCGAGGGCCGCCCCGGCACGGCAAGGATTGAACCATCGTTCAATACCCTGGGGAAGCTCCGACTTCCGTCGCGCGGACGGCACTTCGGCACGGGACGGCGAAGGGCCCGCCGATCCCGGACGACGGGAGCGCGGTCACGCCGGGACGGGTCTGCGTCCCGGGTGCGCCGGGTCCAGGGTGAAGAGGGTGCCGTCCGAGGTCGCCAGCACCAGGGCGCCCTTGTTGAACCACACGGTGGGCAGCAGGCCGCTGTCCAGCACCTCCGCGCGGGCCGAGGACTCCCACAGCAGGGTGCCGCGCTTCGCGTCCAGGGCGGCCACCCGGCCACTGCCGCCGGCCAGGTACACGGTCCGTCCGCTCGGGTCCACCGACACCTGCCCCGGTGTCTCCAGGCTCGTGTGGCTCTCCCACAGCCGGGCTCCCGTCACCGGCGAGACGGCCGTGACCAGACCGCTGGAGGTGGCGAAGTACAGGGTGCCGTGGGCCAGGGCGGGCAGCCCGCCCCGGTACCGCTCGGGAAGCGGCGTGAGCACGCGCTCGCCGGTGCGCGGGTCGACGCGCACGATCCGGGTGTGGATCAGGTCGGGACCGTTGGCCACCGGGCGGTCGTCCGCTTCCACGAAGACCAGTCGTCCGTCCCGGACGCCGACGAAGCTCCCCTGCCGGGCGGGGGACGTCAGGGTGCGCACGGAACCGTCGGCGGGATCGACGACGAGGAACTTCGTGGTGTGCACGCCTTCGGCCTCGGTGACGCACTCCACGTACGGGCGGTCGTCGGCGGCGAGCGGGGTGCAGTCGTACCCGGCGGGCACGGGGATCGTCCTGCGCACCGTTCCGTCGCGCGCCGAGCGGACGGTCACCGCGCCGCCGTCGCCCTCCCGCGTCAGCGTCACCCCGGCCGCGTAGACCGAGCCCGGGCTGTCGATGCGCACCGGGTGGGACCAGCGCCTCGTGCCGCTCGCCGCGTCGAGCGCGAGGAGGGACTGCGTCCGGCCGGTGCCGCCCTCGCCGGTGACGGTCAGTTCCACGAGCACCTCGCCGTGGTACGTGCCGAGGACGTTCGAGACGTAGCGGTCGGCCGGGACGCCGGCGGGCGCGACGCCGGAGCGCCACAGGGTGCGCCCGGTGGTGGCGTCGATCCGTTCCGGCAGGAGTGCGCTGCCCGCGCAGTAGAGGGCGCCGCCGTCCGGTACGCAGGCCGGTGCCCGGTTCCCCTCGTAGCCCGGTGCCTGCTTCACGCCCTTCCCGGCGACCGCGGAGGCGGTCGTCTGCCAGGGCTTCCAGCCGGCCGGGAGCGGGGCCCAGCGCCCGGTGGGGGCCGGGTTCGCCCGTGCCGTGCCGTCATCGCCGGGCGGACCGAGCAGGAGGTAGCCGGCCAGGGCCGCGGCCAGCGCGCCGCAGACGGCCAGGACCCACGGTCCGCGCCTGCGGGGGCGGCCGGCGACGGTCGGGGCGCCGGCGGCGGCCGGTTCGCCGGACGGCGCGGAGGGCAGCCGCAGCGCCATGGTCTCCGGTTCGTCCGGCGTCGGCTCGGGCAGGGCGTCGGCGAACTCCCGTGCCAGTTCGTCCGGACCGGGCCGGTCGGCGGGCTCCTTGGCCAGGCAGCGCTCCAGCACCGCCCGCACCGGTCCGGTCACCCCGTCGAGGACCGGCTCGTCGTGGACCACCCGGTAGCCGGTCAGATAGGGGCTGTCGGCGTCGAACGGGCCGCGCCCGGTCACGCAGTACACGAGCAGCGCGCCGAGCGAGAAGACGTCCGAGGCCGGCCCGACGGCACGGGCGTCGGCGAACTGTTCCGGGGACATGAAGGGCGGGGTGCCGATCACCTGCCCGGTCTCGGTGAGGGTGTGGTGGTTCTCGGCCGCCCGGGAGATGCCGAAGTCGATGACACGGGGCCCGTCCTCGGCCATCAGCACGTTGGCCGGCTTCAGGTCGCGGTGCACCACCCCGGCCCGGTGGATGTCCCGCAGCGCCTCCACCAGGCCGAGTGCCAGCGGCCGTAATTCGGCGGGGCGCAGCGGGCCCTGGTCGCGGATGCGCGCGGCGAGCGAACGGCCGGGGACGTACTGGGTGGCCATCCAGGGCGACTCCGCCTCCGGGTCGGCGTCCACCACGGCGGCGGTGAAGGCGCCGCTCACCCGGCGGGCGGCCTCGATCTCCTGCCGGAACCGGGCGCGGAAGACGGGGTCCTGGGCGTACCGGGCGTGTACGACCTTGACGGCGACCTCGCGCCCGGAACGCGCTCGGCCCCGGTAGACCATGCCCATGCCGCCGGCCCCGAGCCGGTCGAGCAGCCGGTAGCCGCCGATGGACCTCGGGTCGTCCTTGTGCAGCGGCACGCGCCCCTCCCTCGGTCGTCCGGCAGTGCCGGGCGCCACAATACGGAACGGGCCGTGACGGTCGTCGGGCCGCTCCGGTGCCCGGCCGGCGGACGGTGCGGCGCGTCCGGCCGTGCGGCTGCCGGCCGGCGGACGGTCCGGCGAGCGCCGGTGGCCGGTCCATCGCTTTGTGCGAGTCCGCGCAACTGGGTTAACCTGCGACGTATTTCCTCGTCGGGTAAATCCCTGAACTGGGGAAATGCACACCAATCGTCGGGTCAGGCCGCGTGCCCGGCGCTGGTTCCGGGCCCCTCCATGGGGCCCTTGGGGAGCGGAATGAGGGTGCGCATGGCCGGCAAGGTGACCGGGACGACCGACGCGGTCCCCGGCGACGAGGAACTGAGAGGACTGCTCGCGGGGCTGACCGCGGTCCGGGACGGAGATTTCGGCACCCGGCTGCCGGACGACTCCCCGGGGCTGATGGGCGACATCGCCACCGTCTTCAACGGCATGGTCGACCAGTTGTCCGTGTTCACCTCCGAGGTCACCCGGGTGGCGCGCGAGGTGGGCACCGAGGGCACGCTCGGCGGGCAGGCGCAGGTGCCGGGGGTCTCGGGCACCTGGGCCGTGCTGACCGACTCGGTCAACGCCATGGCGGGGAACCTCACCACGCAGGTCCGGGACATCGCCCAGGTGGCCACCGCGGTGGCCAAGGGCGACCTGTCGCAGAAGATCGACGTACCGGCGCGCGGTGAGATCCTCCAGCTGAAGGAGACCGTCAACACGATGGTCGACCAGCTGTCCGCGTTCGCCGACGAGGTCACCCGCGTCGCCCGCGAGGTCGGCACCGAGGGCCGCCTCGGCGGCCAGGCGCAGGTGCCGGGCGTCGCGGGGGTCTGGCGCGACCTGACGGATTCGGTCAACTTCATGGCCGGAAACCTCACCGCCCAGGTCCGCAACGTCGCCCAGGTGACGACGGCGGTGGCACAGGGCGACCTCTCCCAGAAGATCACCGTCGACGCCCGCGGCGAGATCCTCGAACTCAAGAGCACCATCAACACGATGGTCGACCAGCTGTCCGCCTTCGCCGACGAGGTCACCCGCGTCGCCCGCGAGGTCGGCACCGAGGGCCGCCTCGGCGGCCAGGCGGACGTCAAGGGCGTCAAGGGGACCTGGCGCGACCTGACGGACTCGGTCAACTTCATGGCCGGAAACCTCACCGCCCAGGTCCGCAACGTCGCCCAGGTGGCCACCGCGGTGGCACAGGGCGACCTCTCCCAGAAGATCACCGTCGACGCCCGCGGCGAGATCCTCGAACTCAAGAGCACCATCAACACGATGGTCGACCAGCTGTCCGCCTTCGCCGACGAGGTCACCCGCGTCGCCCGCGAGGTCGGCACCGAGGGCCGCCTCGGCGGCCAGGCACAGGTGCGGGGGGTGGCCGGCACCTGGAAGGACCTCACCGACAACGTCAACGTGATGGCCTCCAACCTCACGGGCCAGGTGCGGTCCATCACCCAGGTCGCCACCGCCGTCGCCAAGGGCGATCTCTCGCAGAAGATCACCGTGGAGGCCAAGGGCGAGGTCGCCGCGCTCGCCGACGTCATCAACACCATGGTCGACACCCTCTCGGCGTTCGCCGACGAGGTGACCCGGGTGGCCCGCGAGGTCGGCACCGAGGGCCGGCTCGGCGGCCAGGCCCATGTGCCCAACGTGGCCGGCACCTGGAAGGACCTCACCGACAACGTCAACTCCATGGCCAACAACCTCACCGGCCAGGTGCGCAACATCGCGCTGGTGACCACGGCCGTGGCCAAGGGCGACCTGTCGAAGAAGATCGACGTCGACGCGCGCGGCGAGATCCTCGAACTGAAGACGACCATCAACACGATGGTGGACCAGCTGTCGGCGTTCGCCGACGAGGTCACCCGCGTCGCCCGGGAGGTCGGCACCGAGGGCCGCCTCGGCGGCCAGGCCGAGGTCGAGGGTGTGTCCGGCACCTGGAAGCGGCTCACCGAGAACGTCAACGAACTCGCCGGGAACCTCACCCGGCAGGTCCGTGCCATCGCCGACGTGGCCAGCGCCGTCGCCGAGGGCGACCTGACCCGGTCCATCACCGTCGACGCGTCCGGCGAGGTCGCCGACCTCAAGGACAACATCAACTCCATGGTGGAGTCGCTGCGCGAGACCACCATGGCCAACCAGGAACAGGACTGGCTCAAGACCAACCTCGCCCGCATCTCCGGCCTGATGCAGGGCCACCGGGACCTGCGCGTGGTGGCCGAGCTGATCATGGACGAGCTGGTGCCCCAGGTGTCCGCCCAGTACGGCGCCTTCTACCTGGCCGAGGAGGGCGCCGCGGGGCCCGAGCTGCGGCTCGTCGGCTCGTACGGGCGCCCCGACGAGGACGACCGGCCCGAGCGGATCTCCTTCGGCCGCTCCCTGGTCGGCCAGGCCGCGCGCAGCCGCCGCACCATCGCGGTGGACGAGCTGCCGCCCGGGTACGTCACCATCTCCTCCGGTCTCGGACAGGTCGTACCGACCACGCTGCTGCTGCTGCCCATCCTCTTCGAGGAGCAGGTGCTCGGCGTCATCGAGCTGGCCTCCGTCACCCGGTTCACCGCCGTCCAGCGGGACTTCCTCCAGCAGCTCGTGGACACCATCGGCGTCAACGTCAACACGATCGTCGCCAACGCGCGCACCGATGAACTCCTGGAGGAGTCGCAGCGCCTGACCAGCGAACTCCAGGCCCGTTCGGCCGAGTTGCAGGCCCGGCAGGAGGAGTTGCAGCGCTCCAACGCGGAACTGGAGGAGAAGGCCTCGCTGCTCGCCGAGCAGAACCGCGACATCGAGGGGAAGAACCTCCAGATCGAGCAGGCGCGGCAGGAACTGGAGGCGCGCGCCCAGCAGTTGTCGCTCGCCTCCAAGTACAAGTCCGAGTTCCTCGCCAACATGAGCCACGAGCTGCGCACCCCGCTCAACAGCCTGCTCATCCTGGCCCAGTTGCTCGCCCAGAACCCCTCCCGCAACCTCACCCCGAAGCAGGTGGAGTACGCGGGGATCATCCACTCGGCGGGCTCGGACCTGCTCCAGCTGATCAACGACATCCTCGATCTGTCCAAGGTCGAGGCCGGCAAGATGGACGTGACGCCGGAGCGGGTCTCGCTGCGCCAGCTCATCGAGTACGTCGAGGCCACCTTCCGGCCGATGACGTCCCAGAAGAGCCTCGGGTTCACCGTGAGCACGTCGGCCGGCGCGCCCGCCGACCTGCTCACCGACGACTCCCGGCTCCGCCAGATCCTGCGCAACCTGCTGTCCAACGCGGTGAAGTTCACCGAGCAGGGCGGGGTCGAGCTGCGCGTCGAGCCCGCCACCGACGACGAGGTGCCGCAGGACGTGGTGCGCGGCGGCTCGGTGGTCGCCTTCCGGGTGAAGGACACCGGCATCGGCATCCCGGAGCAGCAGCTGGAAAGCATCTTCGGCGCGTTCCAGCAGGCGGACGGCACCACCAGCCGCAAGTACGGCGGCACCGGGCTCGGCCTGTCCATCACCCGGGAGATCGCCCATCTGCTCGGCGGCGCCGTCACCGTCGACAGCACCCCGGGCAAGGGCAGCACCTTCACCCTCTACCTGCCCGTGGCCCGGCCGGACTTCGACGAACACCTGCACGGCGTGCGCGGCGCCGCCGAACCGGACGAGCAGGAGCAGGCGACCGCCACGCCCCCGCGGGAACTGGAGGCGTCGGCACCGCGCGTCGCGGCCAAGCGGCAGCGCGCCCGCAGGCTCCTCGTGGTGGAGGAACGCCCGCGCGGCCTGCTGACCCTGGTCGCCGAGAGCGTCGTCGGCGACATGGACCACGGGCACGCCGACGGCATCCCGGTCGACATCATCACCGCGGTCGGCGCCCAGGAGGCGGCCGGCGCCCTCGCCGCCGAGCCCTGCCACTGCGTGGTGGTGGAGCTGGGCGGCCCGGACGGGGAGTCGGCCCGGTTCCTGGCGGCGCTGGACGGCGACTCCGCCCTCGCCGGCGTTCCCGTGCTGGTGCACAGCTCCCACCGCGCGGAGTACCCGCCGGTGGAGCCGGGCGGCTCGCTGGAGTACCTCTCCAGCCTGGACGAGCTGCGGGAGCGGATCGCCCTCCACCTGTCGGCCGAGGAACCCGGCGAGGTGCTCACCTTCGTCCGCGGCGAGGAGTTGCAGCACGCCCCGGCGGACCTGGTCGACGAGCAGACCCGCGGCCGTACCGTGCTGGTCGTCGACGACGACGCGCGCAACCTGTTCGCGCTCAGCGGCATCCTCGAACTGCACGGCTTCCGCGTCCTGCACGCGGAGAACGGCCGCAAGGGAATCGAGACGCTGGTGAGCAACCCGGACGTGGAACTGGTCCTGATGGACGTGATGATGCCCGAGATGGACGGGTACACCGCCACCGCCGAGATCCGCCGCATGCCGCAGTACGCCGACCTGCCGGTGATCGCCGTGACGGCGAAGGCGATGCACGGCGACCGGGAGAAGAGCCTCGCCTCCGGTGCCAGCGACTACGTGACGAAACCGGTGGACACGCGCGACCTCATCGCCTGCGTCCGGCGCTGGCTGCCCGCATGAGGCCCGCAACGGCACCGCGCAACCGTCCGTCCGCAGGCCGAGGAGTACCCGTCCGGTGAACATCCAGCCATCCGCCGAGCCCGGCACCCAGACCGAGGCGGCGAGCGGAGTGCCCGCCCCGCTGTCGCCGGTGGACGACGTGGCGGCCGATGTGCCCCCCGGCTCCCCCGTCGGCAGGCTCGCCGCCACCGTGGAGCGGCTGCGCCACGAGGTGCGGACCGCGCAGGCCGAGGCCGAGGGCCGGGCGCTGATCGAACTGGCCAAGGGCATCCTGATCGAGCGGCTCGGCTGCGGTCCGGCCCAGGCCGGCCGGCAGCTCGCCGAGCTGGCCGAGCAGGCGCAGGTGACCTCGCTGGAACTCGCGGTGGACGTCATCAACCAGGCGGCCAGGGACCGGGTCGCGGAGGTGACCGAGGCCTTCCTGTCCACGGCCGCGGCCCCGTCCGGGCAGGCTGAGGAGTCCGCAGCCGTACGGCTGCGCGCCGCCGAGAGCGGCGTCCTGGCCGCCCACGACGCCCAGGCCATGGCCGACTCGCTGCTCGAACACGCCCTGCGCCCGCTCGGCGCCGTCGCGGTGGCCATCTGGGCGGCCGGCTCGGACGGTTCGCTCGCCCTGGCCGGCAGCGCGGGCTTCACGGCCGCCGAGGCGGCCCGCTGGTGCTACGTCCCGCCCGACGTGGCCACGGTGGCCCGGCGCGGACTGACCGAACCCGACGGGCAGTGGCTGCCCTCCATCGCCGCGTCGGGGCTGCCCACCATCGGGCGGCGCGACTACCCCGACGGCGCCCGGATCGCCGTGCCCGCCGGTGCGGGCGGCCGGATCCACGGCGTCCTGGAGATCGCCTGGCCCGGGGCCGAGGAGCCGCTGCCGCGGCCGGTGGTGCGCCAGGTGGAGACGCTCGCCGAACTGTGCGCGCACACCCTGGAGGACTTCGTGCCCTCCGCCGGGACCAGTTGGGGACCTCGGGTGGTGCCGGACGTGGCCGAGCTGATGGACCTGGCGGACGGGCTGCACGACCCGGCGCTGGTGCTGGTGCCGCACCTCGACGACGACGGGCGGCTCGTCGACTTCCGCATCCAGCACGTCAACAGCCGTTTCCTCGACCCGGCGGGCAGGTCGCGGGCCGTCGTCGGCGGGGCCCTGCTGCTGGAGGCCTACCCGATGGCCGCCGGCGCCGGCGAGCTGTTCCAGCGCGTGGAGCGGGTCTACGCCACCGGCGAGCCGTTCCGTGCGCACCGGATGCGGCTGACCGCGCTGGTCGACCAGGTGCCGCTGTCCGCGGTCGCCGACATCAGCATCAGCCGGCACGGCTCCAGCGTGCTGCTCATCTGGCGCATCGAGGACGAGACGGCGCGCCTGGCCAGTCTGCTCCAGCACGCCCAGCGGCTCGGCCGGATCGGCGGCTTCGAGGAGAACCTGCTCACCAGTGAGATCACCTGGAACGGCCAGCTGTTCGACCTCTACGGGCGCCCGCCCACGAGTTCCCCGGTGCCGCTGGAGGACCTGCCCGCCTACTCACACCCGGACGACGCCGTCCAGATCGGGCGGTTCCTGCGCACCCTGCTGCACCAGCACCGGCCGGCGTCCGCCGCCTTCCGACTGCGGCGGCCGGACGGTGTCACCCGGCACATGCGCGTGGTCGCCGAACCGGTCCTGGACACCGCCGGGCAGCTGTTCGGCGTGCGCGGCGCCTACCAGGACATCTCCGCCCAGCACTGGACCGAGGTGGCCCTCGCCGCGACCCGCGACCAGCTCGCCCACACCGAGCAGCAGGCCGTCGAGCGCAACCGGCTCACCCTCCAGCTCCAGCACGCCATCATGCCGCCCACCCAGGCGCCGTTGCGCGTGCCGAGCCTCCAGGTGGCGGTGCGCTACCGGCCGGCCGAGACGGAGCACCTGGTCGGCGGCGACTGGTACGACGCGGTGGTGCTGCCGTCGGGGCTGGTGCTGCTGTGCGTCGGCGATGTGGCCGGGCACGGGATCGAGGCGGCCACCAGCATGGTCGTCCTGCGCAACGCGCTGCGCGGCCTGGCCGTCACCGGAGCGGGTCCGGCGCAGCTGCTGTCCTGGCTGAACATCGTCGCCCACCATCTGACGGGCGCGGTCACCGCGACCGCCGTGTGCGGTCTGTACGACGCCGAGCGCCGTACGCTGCGCTGGGCGCGGGCCGGGCACCTGCCGCCGGTCCTGGTGCGCACGGACGAGGCCACCCCGCTGCCCAGGCTCAAGGGCCTGCTGCTGGGCGCCCTGCCGGAGGCGGAGTACGAGGAGACCGAGGTGCGGCTGGCCGCGGGCGACACCCTGCTGATGTACACCGACGGGCTGATCGAGCGCCGGGACCGCTCGGTGGAGGAGTCCCTGTCCCATCTGCTGGAGACGGCGCGTTCGGGCCCCCGGACCCTGGACCAGCAGCTGGACCGGCTGCTCACGTACAGCAGGTCGGACACCGACGACGACACCTGCATCGTGGGCATCAGGGTCGGCTGACGGCGTACGCCCCGGTGGCGGCCGGGGGCCCTGACCTGCCTTAGTGGCACAGGGGTTCGCTCTCGATGCATACGGTGATCGTTCGGGGGCACACGAAGCGCCGGAGGATCCGTTCGCGGGGTCCGGCCGGGGCCGTGTGCCCGCCCACCGAGAGAGGGATGTCGCTGTGTTGCTGCCTGCGGAGAAGGAACTGCGCGCGCTGCTGGCCCGCTTCGCCGAGGCTCGTTTCCGCCATGACCTCCAGCCCACCGGCCACTCCAGCCGGGAGCTGGAGGACACCTCGTACACGCTGTGTGTGATGACCGGCACCCGGACGGTGGACGAGGCCCTCGCCGCCGCGGACGTCATGCTGGAGCGGCTGCGCACCGAACGGCAGGCGGGCACCCGACCGGTCCTGGCCGCCTGACCCGCACGAACAGGCCTTTCCATGCAAACATTTGATCTAACCGAGAGGAAGTCATTAAGGTCTAGCTCCAACCCCCGTTGGTGATCACTCAGAGGGAGTGACGGCGGCGGGCCCCGCCCACCGATGTGCCGGCAGGCGGCTGAAGGAGCAAGGAGCTCGCCCCTGTGGCGTCCCATCGTCGACCCAAGCAGCCGAGCCGCACGCGTGTCACCGTACTGACCACCGCGGCCGCCGCAGCCGTCGTCCTCAGCGCGAACGCCGCCAACGCCGCACCGAGCGAGAAGCCCGGCAAGGACGAGGTCAAGGCGAAGGTCGACAAGCTGTACGAGCAGGCCGAGCAGGCCACCGAGAAGTACAACGGTGCCAAGGAGAAGCAGGAGAAGCTCCAGAAGGAGATATCCACGATCCAGGACAACGTCGCGCGGGGTCAGGAGGACCTGAACAAGCTGCGCGACGGCCTGGGTTCGCTGGCGACCGCGCAGTACCGCTCCGGTGGCATCGACCCCTCGGTGCAGCTCTTCCTGTCCGCCGACCCGGACGACTTCCTCGACAAGGCGTCCACGCTGGACCAGTTGAGCGGCCAGCAGGTCGAGGCCCTGAAGAAGATCCAGGCCAAGCAGCGCGAACTCGCCCAGCAGCGCGCCGAGGCCACCGAGAAGCTCAAGGACCTCGCCGCCACCCGGACCGAGCTGGGCAACAAGAAGAAGGAGGTCCAGGGCAAGCTCGCCGAGGCGCAGAAGATCCTCAACACCCTGACCGCCAAGGAGAAGGCGGATCTCGCGGCCGAGCAGCAGCGCGCCAACCGCTCCTCCACCGAGCGGGTGGACCTGGGCCACGACAGCTCCGCCTCCGGCCGGGCCGGCGCCGCCTTCTCCGCCGCCCAGAGCCAGATCGGCAAGCCGTACGTCTACGGCGCCACCGGCCCCTCGTCCTTCGACTGCTCGGGCCTGACCTCCTGGGCCTACGCGCAGGCCGGCGTCTCCATACCGCGGACCTCCGAGGCGCAGTCGGGCATCGGGACCCGTCTCACGCGCAGCCAGCTCCAGGTCGGCGACCTGGTCTTCTTCTTCAACGACCTGCACCACGTGGGCCTGTACGCGGGCAACGGCCAGATCCTGCACGCGCCGCGCACCGGCACGGTCGTGCGGTACGAGTCGATGGACACCATCGGCGGCCCGTTCATGTTCGGCGTCCGGGTCTGACCGCAGGCCGCCGCCGGGGCCGCTCCCCCGGCGGCCCTCAGCCCTCCATGCCCTGGCGTACGCGCCGGGACGGGCTGAACTCGTACAGATCGAGCACGCCGGGCGGGTCCGCAAGTCCCGGGCCGCCGGCGGCGACCCACGCGGCGATGTCGGCGGCGGCGTCGATGTCGTTGACCAGGCCGAGCCACACGGGCCGCCCGCCGGCGGCCCGCCCGGCGGGGGACGGTTGCACCACGATCACATCGGCGTGCTCGCAGGCGTCGAGGCAGCCGGTCACCCGGACCCGCCCGGTGCCGGCCAACGCCTCGCGCAGCAGGCCGAGTTGGGCGGCGTGATCGACGCCGGGGAGCTTCTCGGTGCCGCAGCAGCAGCCGCGGCACACGGTGACGGTGCAGCGGTCCGGTCCCTCGGTCGCACCCTGGTCGGTCTCCCGGCGCCGGCGGCTCATCGGGGGCTCCCGCCGTGTGCGCGGCGCCAGGCGCCGTCGGCGAGCAGCCGCAGACCGTTGAGGCCGACGATGACGGTGGAACCCTCGTGGCCCGCGACGCCCAGCGGCAGGGGCAGGTTTCCGGCCAGGTCCCAGATCACCAGGCCGGTGATGAACACCGCCGCGACGACCAGGTTCTGCACCACCAGCCGGCGTGCCCGGCGGGAGAGGCGCACGACCGCGGGAATGGTCGCCAGCTCATCGCGGACCACGACCGCGTCGGCGGTCTCCAGCGCGAGGTCGGAGCCCGCGCGCCCCATGGCGATGCCGGTGTGGGCGGCGGCCAGCGCGGGGGCGTCGTTGACACCGTCGCCGACCACCAGCACCTTGCGCCCCGCCTGCTCCAGCTCCCGCACCGCGGCCACCTTGTCCTGCGGCAGCAGCCCGGCACGGACGTCCGTGATGCCGACCTCGCCGGCCAGCCGGGCCGCCGCGCGCGCGTTGTCGCCGGTGACCAGGGCCGGGGCGGTGCCGGTCAGTTCCTCCAGGGCCGCGACGGTGGCGGCGGCCTCGGCGCGCAGCCGGTCGGCCACGCCCAGCACGCCCACCGGCTCGCCGTCGAGGGTGACCAGCACGGCGGTGCGGCCCTCCTCCTCCAGGCCCGCGGCCACGGCCACGGCGGGATGGCCCGGGTGGGCGTCGCCGAGGCGGGCGGGGCTGCCCACCGCGACGGTCCTGCCCTCGACGGTGGCGCGCACTCCGGTGCCGGGGGCGGAGTGGAAGTCCCGCACCGGGGGAAGGTCCAGGCCGCGGGTGCGGGCGGCTGCCACGAGCGCGCGGGCCAGCGGGTGTTCGCTGGGGTGCTCGGCCGCCGCCGCCAGCCGCAGCAGCTCGTCCTCCGTCAGCCCGGAGGCGGCCAGCGGGCGGATCTCCGTCGTCCTCGGCGTGCCCTCGGTCAGGGTGCCGGTCTTGTCCAGCGCCACCGCGTCGATCTGTCCGAGGCGTTCCATGACGACGGCGGACTTGACGAGGACGCCGTGGCGGCCGGCGTTGGCGATCGCGGACAGCAGCGGCGGCATGGTGGCCAGCACCACCGCGCACGGCGAGGCGACGATCATGAACGTCATGGCTCGCAGCAGGGTCGGCTGGAGCGCGGCGCCGAAGGCGAGGGGCAGCACGAAGAGCGCGAGGGTGGCGGCCACCATGCCGAGGGAGTAGCGCTGTTCGACCTTCTCGATGAACAACTGGGTCGGCGCCTTGGTCTCGGAGGCTTCCTCGACCATGGCCACGATCCGGGCGATCACCGAGTCGGACGGGTCCCGCTCGACCTTCACCCGCAGCGCGCCGGTGCCGTTGAGGGTGCCGGCGAACACCTCGTCCCCGGCTTCCTTCGGCACCGGCAGCGGTTCGCCGGTGATGGTGGACTGGTCGACCTCGCTCGCCCCCTCCAGCACCCGGCCGTCGGCGCCGACGCGCTCACCGGGGCGCACCAGGATGGTCTCGCCCACCGCGAGCCGCTCGGTGGGCACGCTCTCCTCCTCGCCGTCGTCGGCGACGCGGGTGGCCGTTGCGGGGGCGAGGTCGAGCAGGCCGCGCACGGAGTCGGCGGTGCGGGCGGTGGCGATCGCCTCCAGCGCGCCGGAGGTGGCGAAGATGACGATGAGCAGCGCGCCGTCGAGCACCTGCCCGATCGCCGCCGCCCCGAGCGCGGCGACCACCATCAGCAGGTCCACGTCGAGGGTCTTCTCGCGCAGCGCCTGGAGCCCGGCCCAGCCCGGTTCCCAGCCGCCGGTCGCGTAGACGGCCGCGAGCAGCGTGCCCCAGGTCCATGACGGCGCCCCGGTGAGGTACAGCGGCAGCGCGATCAGGAACAGCACCAGTGCGGCGGTCGCCCAGCGGGCCTCGGGCAGGGCGAGGACGCGGGTGCGGCGGCGGGGCGCGCCCGCCTCGCGCGCGGTGCCGTCCGGCGCCGGGCGGGTGAGCGTGGATGAGTTCGACATGGGTCCTTCACGGTGGGCGGCACGGGATCCCGACCCGACCACCGTAGCAGGAATGGATGAAGAGTCATTCATGCGTTCATGAATGGTGTCGTACCATGAACACATGGGTCATGGAGCCGCACAGTCGTCAGGACGCGTCCCGCGCAGGAGTCTGGACGCGGCCAGCGCCGCCAAGGTGGCCACCACCCTCCAGGCCCTGGCGACCCCCTCGCGGCTGCTCATCCTCGCCCGGCTGCGCGAGGGCCCGCTGCCCGCGACCGAGCTGGCCGCCGAGGTCGGCATGGAACAGTCCGCCTGTTCCCACCAGTTGCGCCTGCTGCGCAACCTCGGTCTCGTCGTCGGCACCCGCAAGGGCCGCTCCATCGTGTACTCGCTCTACGACAACCACGTCGCGGAACTCATCGACCAGGCCATCTACCACGTGGAACACCTCCGCCTCGGCCTGACGGACACGGCCGCCCTCACCGAGCCGGAAGCCGAAGCGGCGGGCCTGCCGAGCGCCTGACCGCCCGGGCGTTTCACCTGATGCGGTGATCCCGCCCCATCGACCGGAACCATGCGCGCCCGGCCGACTACTCTTCGCGTTCATGCGAGCCGTGTCGGAGAGGCGCAGCAGCCGCTCCCTGCCGTGGGCCGGAGCGGTGCTCGCCCTGGTGCTGATCACGCTCATGCATGTCTTCGCCTGCTGTCACGGCCCGACGGCCGGACCCGCGCAGCGCGCCGACGTCCTGGTGGCGGCCGGGCCGGGCGCGCCGTCCCCCGACCACCAGAGCCATTGCTGGGGTCTCGACGAGCCGACCGCCCAGCCGCCGCGCGACGCCGGGCCGGTGGACCCGCCGCTCGCGGCGCTCGCCCCGGCCGGACCGCTCGACGCCGCTGCGGCCGTCCCCGCACCGGCGCTGCCCTGCGCCTCCCCCGCGTCGTCCCCCGGACATGCGCGGGCCCTGCTCGGCGTGTGGCGGACCTGATCGCCCCCGCGCCGGCGCCCATCCGAACCGGGCCGCCCGGCGAACGATCACCCCCGTCCCTCCCCCACACCGGCCGGGCGCGGTCCGACGCGCCGGCCGGAGGAGAAGCACGCCATGAACCACCCCTGCCCCACGGCACCGCACACACCCGCCGGCCTCGTCGGCGACACCCCCCTCCTGTGGATCGGCGCGCCCTTCGCCGCCGCCGGCCGCGGCTTCTGGGCCAAGCTCGAAGGCCACAACCCCGGCGGCATCAAGGACCGCGCCGCCCTGCACATGGTCCGCGCCGCCCGCGAGAGCGGCCGGCTCGCGCCCGGCGCCCGCATCATCGAGTCGACGTCCGGCACGCTCGGCCTCGGTCTGGCCCTGGCCGGCGCGGCCTACGGGCATCCGGTCACCGTCGTCACCGACCCCGGCATGGAGCCGCTGATGACCGGTCTGCTCGCCGCCTACGGCGCCCGGGTCGACCTCGTCACCGAGCCGCACCCGCGGGGCGGCTGGCAGGAGGCCCGGCGGCGGCGCGTCGCCGAACTGCTCGCCGGCCGGCCGGACGCCTGGTGCCCGGACCAGTACAACAACCCCGACAACGTGGCGGCCTACGCCCCGCTCGCCCGGGAACTCGTCGCCCAGTTGGGCCGCGTCGACACCCTGGTCGTCTCCGTCGGCACCGGGGGCCACTCGGCCGGCATCGGCTCCGTGCTGCGTCACCGCTTCCCCGGCCTGCGGATCGTCGGGGTCGACAGCACCGGTTCGACGATCTTCGGCCAGCCCGCCGCCGCCCGGCTCATGCGCGGCCTGGGCTCCAGCATCCACCCCCGCAACGTCGCCTACGACCTCTTCGACGAGGTGCACTGGGTCTCCGCGCCGGAAGCCGTGTGGGCCGCCCGCCGGCTGGCCCGCGACCACCACGCCACCGGCGGCTGGAGCGTCGGTGCCGTCGCCCTCGTCGCCCGCTGGCTGGCCCGCACCCTGCCGCCAGAGAACCGGATCGTCACGGTCTTCCCCGACGGGCCGCAGCGCTACGTCGGCACGGTCTTCGACGACGCCTACTGCCGCCGCCACGACCTCCTCGGGCACCCGCCCGCCGACGACCCCGACGAGATCTCCCACGCCGCGGAACGCACCGTCACCCGCTGGACCCGGTGCACCCGCGTCACCGACCCCCTCGGACACTCCCGCCGTCCCGGTCTCGCGGGAGCCGCCCGATGAAGCACCTGTGGCGGCAGACCCGCTCCTTCCCGCCCGGCGCACGGCTGATGATGGCCAATCAGTTCGCCATCAACCTCGCCTTCTACATGCTCATGCCCTACCTCGCCGCGCATCTGTCCGACGGCCTCGGACTGGCCGCCTGGGCGGTCGGGCTCGTCCTCGGTGTGCGCAACTTCTCCCAGCAGGGCATGTTCCTCATCGGCGGCACGCTCGCCGACCGCCTCGGCCCCAAGATCCCCATCATGGCCGGCTGTCTGCTGCGCACCCTCGGCTTCGCCCTGCTCGGCTGGGTCGACGACCTGCCCGCCCTCATCGCGGCGTCCGCCGCGACGGGCTTCGCCGGCGCCCTGTTCAACCCGGCGGTGCGCGCCCACCTCGCCGCCGAGGCCGGCGAGCGCCGGGTGGACGCCTTCGCCACCTTCAACGTCTACTACCAGGCGGGCATGTTGCTCGGCCCGGTGGTGGGACTGGCCCTGCTGGCCACCGACTTCCGGCTGGTGTGCACGGTCGCGGCCGGCATCTTCGCCCTGCTCACCCTGTTGCAGTGGCGCGCGCTGCCGGCGCGCCGGCGACCCACCGGGGACGGCGGGCGGGACGGGGTGCTCGCGCAGTGGCGCAGCGTCGTCGCCAACCGGCCGTTCCTCCTCTTCTCCGCGGCGATGATCGGCTCGTACGTGCTGACCTTCCAGGTGTATCTCGCGCTGCCGCTCGCGGCGACCGACTTCCTCGGCGCCGACGGCACGGCGGTCACCAGCGGACTGTTCGTCGTCTCGGCCGCGGTCGCCGTCATGGGCCAGCTACGGCTGACGGGCTGGGCCAAGAAGCACTGGCGGCCCGGCACGGCCCTGGTGCGCGGTCTGGCGGCGATGGGCCTCGCCTTCGTACCGCTCGCCCTCTGCCCAGGGCAGTCCCCGACGGCCGTGCTGACAGCGCTCGTTCTGGCCGTGGTCCTGCTGGCGGTGGGATCCTCGGTCGTCTATCCCTTCGAGATGGACACGGTCGTCGCCCTGTCCGGGGGTCGCCTGGTCGCCACCCACTACGGCTTCTACAACACCGTCTCCGGACTGGGCATCTCCCTGGGCAACCTCGGCACGGGGGCCCTCTGGGACCACACCCGGCGCCATGACGCCACCTGGCTGACCTGGGTGGCACTGACCGCGACCGGGGCGGCCTGTGCCACGGCGGTCGCCGCGCTCGCCCGCAGCGGACGCCTCGCCGCACCACGCCCGCGGCCGGAGCCCGTCGCGGCATGAGCGCCGTGACCGCCCGTGCCCGGACGGGCTTCGACCACCGCGGAGCCCTCCGGGCACGGGCGTCATGCCACGGATACGTGCACACGACCGGCCGTTTACCCCGGCTTTGCCAACGCATGGTGATCTGATGCCCGTCGGCCGACGCGGCCGACCATCGGACGCCCCGAGGAGTCACTTCATGCACAGAGCCACCCGCCGCCGTCTGACGCTCGCCACCGCGCTCGTCGTCGCGACCACGGCCGCCGTCGCGGTCACCACCCCCGCAGGTGCCTTCGACTCCAAGGAGCAGGCACGCAAGGCGATCCAGGGCGGACAGGCGAAGAACGTCATCCTGCTCATCGGCGACGGCATGGGCGACTCGGAGATCACCCTCGCCCGCGACTACACCGTGGGCGCGGCCGGCCGGCTGAACATGGACCGGTTCCCGCTCACCGGCGCCTACACCACCTACGCGGTGCACGCCGACGGCACCCCCGACTACGTCACCGACTCCGCCGCCAGCGGCACCGGCTGGGCCACCGGGGTAAAGACGGTGAACGGGCGCATCTCCAAGACCCCCGGCACCGACAAGCCGGTGCCCACCCTGCTGGAGCTGGCCCAGCGCAACGGTTACGCCACCGGCGACGTCACCACCGCCGAACTCACCGACGCCACCCCGGCCGTGCTCGCCGCCCACGCCACCGACCGCTCCTGCCAGGGTCCCGCGGACATGGCCAAGTGCCCGAGCGACACGATCGCGGCCGGCGGACCGGGCTCGATCGCGGAGCAGGAGGTCGGCCACAAGGTCGACGTCCTGCTCGGCGGCGGCAAGCAGCGCTTCGACCAGACGATCACCCAGGGCAGGTACCAGGGCAGGACCGTCACCCAGCAGGCGCGGGAGCTGGGCTACCAGGTCGTCACCGACGACGCGTCCCTGAAGGCCGCCAAGGCGGGCCGGCCGGTCCTCGGCCTCTTCGCCCCGGGCAATGTGCCCACCGAGTGGACCGGCAAGGCCGCGGCGGTCGGCGGCACGGCCCCGCAGCGGTGCGTCACCGCCAACCCGGACCGCCCCGCCTCCACGCCCAGTCTCGCCGACTCCGCCGCCACCGCGATCCGGTTGCTCGAGGCCAAGCAGCAGGCGAACCACTCCAAGAAGGGCTTCTTCCTGCAGATCGAGGGCGCCTCGATCGACAAGCAGGACCACGCCGCCGACCCCTGCGGCCAGATCGGCGAGACCGCGGCGTTCGACCGTGCGGTGAAGGTGGCCCGCGACTACGCGGCCAAGCACCCCGACACCCTGGTCGTCACCACCGCCGACCACGGCCACACCAGCCAGATCGTGCCGCTGGAGGCCACTCCGCCGGGGCAGTCCGCCACGCTGGTCACCGACGAGGGCGGGCAGTTGAAGGTGAACTACTCGACCAACACCCCGGGGCAGTCCCAGGAGCACACCGGCACCGAGGTCCGCATCGCTGCCCAGGGGCCGCTGGCCTACCGGGTCCTCGGCGTGACCGACCAGACCGACCTGTTCACCACGGTCCGCGAGGCGCTGCGGCTGCGCTGACCGCGCCGGCCCGGTGCTCAGCGCGGGGCGGGCGCCTCCAGCCCGGAGGTCATCAGCCGGATGATCTCCGGCTGGTGCCGGGCCAGGAAGAAGTGCCCGCCCGGGAAGACCTCCAGGGTGAAGGGGCCCTCGGTGTGTTCCGACCAGGCGGCGGCCTCCGGCACGGTGACCTTGGGGTCGTCGTCGCCGACGAGGCAGGTCACGGGGCAGCTCAGGGGCGGCCCGGGTACCCATGCGTAGGTCTCGGCGGCGCGGTAGTCGGCCCGGATGGCCGGGAGGATCATCCGCAGGACCTCCTCGTCGCCGAGCAGTTGGGGATCGGTGCCGCTCAGGCCGCGCATCTCGGCGACCAGGCCGTCGTCGTCGCGCAGATGGACGGTCTCCTCGCGGTGCACGGACGGGGCGCGGCGGCCGGAGGCGAAGAGCGCGGCGAGCGTGATGCCCCGCTCCCGCTCCAGCCGCCGGGCGATCTCGTAGGCGAGGGAAGCACCCATGCTGTGACCGAACAGGGCGAGAGGCCGGTCGGTCCAGGGCAGCAGGGCCTCGCAGACCCGGTCGGCCAGCGCCGGTACGGAGTCCAGGAGCGGTTCGTCGCGGCGGTCCTGGCGGCCGGGGTACTGCACGCACAGCACCTCGATGTCGTCGGGCGTGGACCGGGACACCGGGAAGTAGAAGCTGGCGGAGCCCCCTGCGTGGGGCAGGCACACCAGCCGGACACGGGCGTCGGGGCGCGGGTGGAACCGGCGGACCCACAGGCCGTTGTCCTCGGGGAGCGGGGTTTTCACGGGGTCATTGCCTTTCGGTTCGGGTTCGGCCGCCCACCGGGGCGGAGCGCTCGCCGGGGCGGAGTGAGGGGCGGGGCGCACGCGGGCCCCGCCCCCGTCGCGTGTCAGGAGGCCGTGACGTCTTCCTTGATGACGCGTTCGACGTTGCGCTCCGCCAGCGCCGTGATGGTCACGAACGGGTTGACGCCGATGCTGCCCGGGATGAGCGAGCCGTCGGTCACGTAGAGGTTCTTGTATCCGGCGACGCGGCCGTAGGCGTCGGTGGCCTTGCCGAGGACGCAGCCGCCGAGCGGGTGGTAGCAGAAGTCGTCGGCGAAGGCCTTGACCTGCTTGCCGAACAGGTCGTACCGGTAGATGGTGCCGTTGGCCGCGTTGACGCGGTCGAACAGCGACTTCGCGGCCGCGACCGCCGGCGCGTTCTGGTCCCGGGTCCAGCGCAGCTTGGCGCGGTCCGCGGCGGCGTCGTAGACGAAGGTGCCGCGCTCCGGGTTCTTGGTGATGGCCAGGTAGAGGCTGACCCAGGTCTCGATGCCCGCCGGCAGCGGGGCGATCTCGGCGAAGACGGGGTTGGCCGGGTTGTCCCAGTCGTCGATACCGAGGGCGGGGATCGACGACTGGCCGGCGCCCGTGGGGTTCCACACATGGTTGGCGCGGGCGGTCATGATGTTGCCGTTGGGGCCCCAGCCGCCGCCGATCTCGGAGCTGAGACCGGGCAGGGTGCCGGTCTCCCGGGCGCGCAGCAGCAGTTCGGTGGAGCCGAGGCTGCCGGCGCCGAGGAAGAGGTGGCGGCAGGAGATCTCCTTGGTCGCGAGCGGCTTGCCGTCGGCGTCCTTCTGCTCGACGGTCAGCAGATAGGTGCCGTCGTTCCGCTGACGGATCGTCTTCACCTGGTGCAGGGTCTCGACGGTGACCTTCCCGGTGCCCAGGGCGGCCGCCAGGTAGCTCTTGTCGAGCGAGACCTTGCCGTGGTTGTTGCCGTAGATGACCTCGCCGGCCAGCGCGGACTTCGGCACCGAGCCGTCGGCCTCCCGGCGCATGTAGTCCCAGTCGTAGACGTTGGGTACGAAGGTGGTCTTCAGGCCCGCGTTCTCGGCCTGCTCGCGCGAGACACGCGCGAACCGGTACCAGTCTGTCTGCTCGAACCAGCCCTGGTCGATGTCGTTGACCCGCAGGGTGGAGTTCGCGCGCGGGAAGTACGTGGAGTACATCTCGTCGGCGTCGACCTGGGGCAGCACCTCCTCGAAGTAGGAGCGCCGGGGCGTGACCGCCATGCCGCCGTTGACGAGCGAGCCGCCGCCGACGCCGCGTCCGACGTACACGGACATCTGGTCGAAGTCGACCCGGTCCAGCACCCCCGCGTGGGGGTCGATGTCCCGGTTGACGAGGTCGAGCCAGAGGAAGGAGCCGAGCGGGGCCTCGGTGCGGGTCCTGAACCAGCTGGAGCGCTTGTCGGGCTTGAGCATCCCGCAGAATATGTTTCCGTCCGGGCCGGGCCGGTTCCACAGTTGGCCCATCTCCAGCATCAGGGTGGGCACTCCCGCCTCGCCGAGGCGCAGGGCGGAGACGGCCGCGCCGTACCCGGTGCCGACCACGACGGCGGGGACGAACGTGCCGCCCTGGCCGCCGCTCGTGGTGGCGGCGGCCGCCCGGGTGGCCGCGGTGATCGTGGTCTGCCCCGCGATCGCGGCGGCGCCCAGGGCCGCGAGGCCGAGCATGCGGCGGCGCGACAGAGGCTGGTGTGCGTTCACGCTGTGTGTCTCCTGGGTCGGGGGCAGGGGAACGGGAGGTACGGAGGGGCGGGGGTGCGCGGCGCGGCCGGTGGCGGCCGGGTCCGGAGGCCGGGTCGCGCGGCGCGCGGAGAGGGCGGCACGGCGCGGACGGGGCCGGCGCGGCCCACGCGGAAGGCGGCACGGTGACGCCATTCGAAGAGGGCTGCGGCACGGCCTGGCCGGGGGCACGGCGCGGCCCGCTCACGCCGTGCCGCGGCGGGGCTGCCGGGCGCTCGGTGAGCGCCCGGGGCCCCCGTGCGTGCTCACTTCACGAAGTCGTCCACGACCTCGGGCGGCCAGGTGCCGACCTTGAGCACGCCCATGGAGTAGGCGCGGGAGACCAGCGCCGCGCGGTTGGGCACTTTCAGCTTCCGCAGCAGGCAGGTCACGTGGTACTCGACGCCCTGCCGGCTGAGGTAGAGGCTCGCCGCGAGGGGGACGGTGGAGACCCCGGCGGCGATGCCCTCCAGGATGCGCGCGTCCATGGCGGAGAGGATCTTCTTGCGCCTGGTCACCACGCCGGTCCCCTCGGCGTCCCCGGCCGTGGGCATCATGACCAGGATGGCGGTCGTGTCGGGCAGACCGCCGCGCACCGCGACCGCGGTGAGGGGGACGGTGAAGGCGGACTCGTCGCCGGGTCCCAGGGCGATGACGGGCGTGACGAACCGCTGGTGCTTGCCCTCCAGTAAATTGAAGAATTGTCGTACTAACGGCTGCTGCACGCTCGGGTGCACCACGTCACGGAAATTCCGGCCACATATGTCTTCGGACGAGCTGTTGAACTGCCGGAAGAACTCCTGGTTTGCCTGTTGGATGGTCAGAGTTCTATCGAGACTTGCCATGCACAGGCCCGGAGCTGCAAGTGCTGGACTCAGCAAGAGTGGGCTCCCTGTCGGAAAACTTGACTGCGAATCTTTCGGAGGCTGGTGCGCGGCCGTGACGGCCGTCGGCAGGGGCGCCATCGTCCCTGAGACCAGCAGAATCTCCAGGTGAGAACATCGTGCGTCACCGACCTTGCGGGGTCCTTGCCGAGCCGCTGGCGGTACCTTGCCGCCGCCCGCCATCGTTTTTCGGACCCTCTGTCGGAATACTTGCCCAACACCTGCCGCTTTCTTGCCAATCGATGGCTATCCGCCCGGATCGGCGCTTTCACCGTGTCATGATCCGCAGGGGGGCGGCGTGAGTCCGACCAGCTCCAAACCGGCCCTCAGACAGCCATGCCCGAGAGAACGATGGGGAACGTCATGCCCGCACCTGAGCTCTTACTGAACGTTCTGGGGCCCATGTCGGCGCGACACCACGGGCGTGAGCTGCCACTGGGCCCACCACGCCGCCGGACCCTGCTCGCCCTGTTGCTCATCCGCCTGGGCCGCGTGGTGCCCACCGAACTCCTCGTCGAGGAACTCTGGGGCGACGAAACGCCCCGCCGCGCCGTCGCCACGCTCCAGAGCCACGTCTCCCATCTGCGCCGGGCACTGGAGCCCACGGGTGAATCAGGCCATTTTTCGGTGCTGCGTCACCGGATGCCCGGGTACGTCCTCGACCTCCGCCCCGAGCAGGTCGACGCCTGCCGCTTCGAGAGTCTGGTCACCGACGGCCGGCGACTGCTGGAACAGCGCGATCCGTGCACCGCGCAGGCCCGGCTCACCGAGGCCCTGGGGCTGTGGCGCGGCTCGCCCTACGCCGAGTTCGACAACAATCCCCCGCTGAGCGACGAGTGCGCCCGGCTCGAACAGATCCGGCTCACCGCCGTGGAGTCCTGTGCGGAGGCGCGGCTGGCGCTCGGCGCGGCCGAGGAGGTCGCCGCCGAGCTGGACGGGGAGGCGCGCCGGCATCCCACCCGGGAGCGGCTGGTCGGCCACCTCATGACGGCACTGTCCCAACTGGGGCGGCAGGCCGAGGCGTTGGAGGTGTACGAGCGCACGCGCAGCCATCTGGTCGAGGAGTTCGGCGTGGACACCGCGGCCGAGCTGCGCCGGGTCAGGAACGCGATCCTGCGCCAGGAGCCGGGAGCGAGCGCGCCCTCGAAGGGGCCGGCCGCCGAGCCCCAGGGCGCCACCAGCACGTCGTACGCCCCGCTCGCGCGGAAGGAGTCCGCCGCCCGGGGGACGCCGGGTTCCGGGCACGGCGGGACGCACGACTCCGGGGTGGCCGTCGCCCACACAGGCGGCGCCGGGATCGCCGGGCGCCCGCAGGCACCGGCCGAACCGCCGCCGGGCGCGCGGGCGGACGCCGCCGCCCCGGCCGGTGCGGCCCCCTGGCGGCCCGCGCCCTGGCCGGGGCACGAGCCGGCCACCGCCCCGGGGACCGGTGAGGTCCCGGACCCGGAATCGGGGTGGGCGGCGGTGCCGTCCCCGTTCACCGGCCGCGGCCAGGAACTCGACCGCCTGACCACCGCCGCCGCGAGCGCGGTCGTGGGCCACGGCCATGTGGCCGGTGTGCTCGGCCCCCCGGGCGTCGGGAAGACCCGCTTGTTGCTCGAACTCGCGGCGCGCCTGGAGAACATGGACGCCCAGGACGAGGGCACCGGCCTCGAAGTGGTCTGGGGCCACTGCTTCCCCGGCGAGGGCGTCCCCGCCTACTGGTTGTGGACCCAGGTCCTGCGGCGGCTGTCCGCCACCCGTCCGGACGCCTTCCGGGAGGCGACGAAGCCGTACGGCTCCCTGCTCGCCCCGCTGATGCCGGAGCGGTCGCCGGTCCCCGCCGGCGACACCGGCCGGGCCTCCGACTGGTGCAAGGCCCGCTTCCTCACCCACGACGCCCTCTGCGAGGTGCTGCTCGCCCTCGCCGGGCAACGCCCGCTCGTGCTGCTCCTGGAAGATCTGCAATGGGCGGACACCGCCTCCCTCGACCTGCTCCGGCTGCTGGGCACCCGCTGCCAGGGCCGGCCGCTCGGCATCGTGCTGACCGCGCGGGAGTTCGAGGCCGAGTCGGACACGACGCTGCGCCGGATGGTCTCCGACGTGCTGCGCGGTCCCCGCACCGAGACGCTGCGGCTGGGCGGACTGTCCCGCGCGGCCGTCGGCGCCCTGGTCGAGGCCTACGCGGGAGCCGGCGTGGACCCGGAGGTGATAGAGGTGCTGCACCGGCGCAGCGAAGGCAATCCGTACTTCGTGATGCAGCTGCTCTCCCTCGTGGGTGACGCGCGTAAACTCCACCACCCCAACGCGGTCGGCGCGCTCCTCGCGCACATTCCCGCCGGGGTGCGCGAGGCGCTGCACCAGCGGTTCGCCGCGTTACCCGAGCCGGTGCTCGGGGTGCTCCGGCTGTGCGCCGTCATCGGCGCCGAGGTGGACACGGACCTGCTGCACCGGACCGCGACCCGGGACGAACCGGTCGTCGCCGCGCTCGAGTCGGCCATCCGGGCCGGACTGCTCGGGGAGGACCCGAACCATCCGGGGCGGCTGCACTTCGCGCACGCCCTGGTCCAGGAGACCCTCGTCGACGAGCTGCCCCGGGAGGACCGCCACCTGCTGCACGCCCGGATCGCCGACGCGCTGCGCGCCCGCAGGCGCGGCCAGGTCGGGGACGAGGAGATCGAGCGGGTGGCCCATCACAGCTGGCACGCCAAGAGCGCGCTGCCCGCGGCCGAGGTGCTGCCCCGGCTGCTGCTCGCCGCGGAACACGCCGAGCAGTCCATGGCGTACGAGCAGGTGGAGACCTGGCTGCGCCGCGCGGTGCACCTGGTCGGCTTCCTGCCGCCGGACGACTCGGCCACCGTGCTGCTGGAGCAGAGGCTGCACATCCAGCTCGGCCAAGTGCTCGCCACCACACGCGGTTACGGCCATCACGAGGCGGAGACGGCGCTGTCCCGCGGCCGTGCGCTGAACGCGGCCACGCATGCCCCCGAGGACCCGTCGGTGGTCTGGGCGCTGTGCGCGGCGCACCTGGTCACCGGCCGCTACGACACCTCGCGGCAGCTGTCGGGCCTGCTTCGGGAGCTCTCGCGGCAGACCCGGGAGCCCGTGGCGGCGCTCGGTGCGGCGTACGGCGAGGGCATCGTGCTGCATGTGCGGGGGATGCTGCCGCAGGCACTGGCCGAGCTGGAGCGCGGCGTCGGCATGGCGGACCGGCTGGCCGGCGAGGGTCATGTGCTGGCCCGTACGTTCCAGCACGACCCGCGGGTCTCCTGCCGTTCCTACGACACCTTCACCCACTGGCTCCTCGGTCACCGGGGGACCGCGAGCGCGCGCCGGCGCGAGCTGCTGAACCTCACCGAGTACGAAAGCAGGCCGTCCGACCGCGTGTTCGCGCTGTACGTCGACGGGATCGTGGCGGCCTGGGAGGGCGACGCCCGCACCGCCCTCGTGGCGGCCGACGAGGGCGTACGGGTCGCGGGGCAATACGGCCTGCTGTACTGGAAGGCGATGCTCGGCGTCGTCCAGGGGTGGGGCCTGGCGCACGCGGGGGACCATGACGACGGCCTCGCCCTCATGCAGACCTCGCTGGCCGAACTGGGCCGGTCCAGAACGTCCTTACGGCACCCGCTGCACCTGGGCCTGCTGGGCCAGGCGCAGCATCTGGGCGGCCGGACCGAGGACGCGAGGAACACCTTCCGGGCGTTGCTGGCCGCCGTCGAACAGCGCCGCGAGCGCGTGTACCTCCATCCGGCGCTGCCCGCGACCCCGCTGCTGCACGAACTGCTGGGGCACGGCTCCGTGTCGACGTGACAAGGCAGGAACGGGCGAGCGGCGGCCCCCGTTTTGGGGGAGCCACCGCTCGCGCGGGTGCGGCCGGTGCCGCACGGCCGTCGCCGTTCAGTCCTCGGTGATCGTGACCGCCTGTACCGGGCAGGCCAGGGGCACCTCGCGCACGCGCGGGTCCCCGGCGCCGTCCTCCTGTCCCGGGAGGAGGGCGACGAGCGCGTCGTCGTCCTGGGTGAAGACGCCGGGTGCGGTCATGACGCACTGGCCGGAGCCGATGCACCGGTCGCGGTCGATGGTGATGCGCATGGCGTGGGCCGCTCCTTTCGTTCCGCCGCTGACGCGTGCCCTGTCACCAGGTGACGGGGAGTTCGATCGGGCCCTGGGCGTCGTGGCCGGCCTTGATGGGCACCTCGTCCAGGGGCACGGCCGGCCGCAGGCCGGGGATGCGGGCGAAGAGCGAGCCCAGGGCGATCTCCAGCTCGGCGCGGGCGAGGTTCTGCCCGAGGCACTGGTGGATGCCGTGGCCGAAGCCGACGTGGTGGCGCGCGTTGCGCCGGGCGTCGAAGACGTCGGGGTCCTCGTACGCCCCGGCGTCGCGGTTCATCAGCGTGATGGAGACCAGCACCGCGTCCCCGGCCCTGATGGTCTCGCCGCCGACCTCGATCTCCTGCGTGGCCATCCGGACCAGGTAGTCGGAGACGGAGGTGAACCGCAGCAGTTCCTCGACCGCGCGCGGCACCGCGTCGGGGTCGCTCAGCAGCACGTCGATCTGTTCCGGGTGCTGCATGAGCGTGAGGGCGCCGAGGGCGATGGCGTTGACCGTGGTCTCGTGGCCGGCCACCAGCAGGACCAGCGCGATCATGACCACCTCGTCGTGGTCCAGCCCGCCCTCCTCCAGCTGGCGGGCGATCAGCTCGTCGAGCAGGCCGTCACCGGGCTCGGCCTGCTTCTTGGCGACCAGGCCGTGCAGGTACGTGTACAGCTGGGCGAAGGCCGCGTCGGCCTCCGCCGATGTAGCGGCGCCCACGAAGTCGCGGGAGCACTCCTCGAAGAAGTCGTGGTCGCCGTAGGGGACGCCGAGCAGTTCGCAGATGGCCATGGAGGGCACCGGCAGCGCGAAGGCCGACACCAGGTCGACGACCGGCCCCTTCGCCAGCATGTCGTCCAGGAGCCGGTCCACCAGGCCCTGGAGCCTGGGGCGGATCGCGTTCATGCGTTTGACGCCGAAGCTCGGGATGAGCATGCGGCGCTGCCGGGCGTGCAGCGGGTCGTCGACGCCGATCAGCGGGAACGCGAGCCCGCCGCGGCCCTCGGTGCGCCGGACGACGACCGGGAAGACCGGGTGCCCCCAGTCGGAGGACAGCCGGGGGTCGGCGAGCAGCGCGCGGCCCTCGGCGTGCCCGGTGATCAGCCACGCCGGCCGCCCGTCGAAGAGCGTGACCCGGGTCAGCGGGCCGTCGCCCCGCCACCGCGTGTAGGCCTCCGGCGGCTGGTAGGGGCAGGTCCGGTCCTGTGGGAAGGGCGGGGCCGACGGCGCGGAGCGGCTGATGTCGGTCTCGGTCATATCGTGCCTTTCGGGCGGTCGGCGGTGCGGTCGTTCAGCGGTTCGTGCGGGGCCGCGGGGAGCCGGCGGGGTTCACCAGGTGACGGGCAGCTCGTGGACGCCGTAGAAGACCATGTCGGTGCGGAAGCGCAGCTCCGAGACGGGCTTGGCCAGGCGCAGGGTCGGGAAGCGCCGGAACAGGCTCTCGAAGACGATCTGCAGCTCGATGCGGGCGAGTTGCTGGCCGATGCACTGGTGCGCGCCGAAGCCGAACGCGAGGTGCGGGGCGGGGCGGCGGGTGATGTCGAAGCGTTCCGGGTCGTCCACGAACGCGGGGTCGAAGTCGGCGGCGAGGACGTGCGCGACGACCTGCTCGCCCGCGGCGATGCGCACGCCGCCGAGTTCCACGTCCCGGGTGGCGACGCGCTCGCCGCCGAACTGGCCGATGGTGAGGTAGCGCAGCAGCTCCTCCACCGCGTTGCCGACCAGCGACGGGTCCTCGCGCAGCAGGGCCAGCTGGTCGGGGCGGTCGAGGAGCAGGGCCGCGCCGAGGCCGATCATGCAGGCGGTGGTGTCGTGGGCGGCGATCAGCAGGGTGCCGGCGGCGTTCATGAGGAACATGTCGTCGACGACGCCGTCGGGGTCCTCGGTGGTGATCAGCGCCGAGATCAGGTCGTCCCCTGGGGTGTCGCGGCGCTCTTGGACGAGCTGGTACAGCAGCCCGCCCAGCCGCATGCCGGCGGCCTCGGTGGCGGCGGCGTCCTGGTCGACCCGCATCATCGCCTCGGCGATCTCCTGGAACTCCGCCCGGCGTTCGACCGGGACGCCGAACAGGTCGGAGATCACCATGGAGGGCACCGGATTGGCGAAGGTCTTCACCAGGTCGACCGGGCCGCCCCGCGCCTCGATCGCGTCGAGGTGTTCGTCGACGATGCGCTGGATGTTCGGCCGTAACGCCTGCATGCGGCGGACGGTGAACTCCTTGGCGAGCAGCTTGCGGTCCGCGGTGTGCTCCGGCTCGTCCTGCCACAGCAGGCTGCCGCGGCCGGGCTTCTGGGTGACGACGCCGTCCTGGGTGTGCAGCGCGTAAGGCACCCGGACACTGAAGGACGGGTCGCGCAGCAGGGCGCGGACCTCCTCGTAGCCGGTCACCAGCCAGGCCTCGTGGCCGCTGGTGAAGGTGGCCCGGGTCACCGGGGCGGCTGCCCGGACGTCGGCGATGCCGTCCGGCGGCAGGAACGGGCAGCTGCGGGCCTTGGGCACGGCGGGGGCGGGCTCGGGCATGACTCTCCTAGCGCTGGTGGGAGGGGGTTGGGGACGGCCGGGTCAGGCCGCGGCGAGTTCGACCGAGGTCTCGCCGCGCCGGGGCGCGTTCACGAGGACGGCCATGTTCCCGGAGGGGTGCACGTTGTCGTGCATCATCTGGTGCATGCGCCCGACGTCCTGGAAGCCCTCGCAGGCGGACAGGCAGGGGTCGAGCATGCCGGCGCCGACGAGGTTGATGACCTCGCGGCACTCGCGGGCGTCCGCGTAGTGCGAGCCCTGGAGGCGCTTGGAGCGCATCCACAGGTGGCGCAGGTCGACGTCCCCGTTGTAGCCGGAGGTACCGCCGCAGATCACCACCATGCCGGCGTTGTCGCACAGGTACATCGAGGTCGGCAGGGTGTCCTGGCCGCTGTGTTCCAGCACGATCCGCGGGGACTTGCGCTCGCCGAGGATCTCCCAGATCCTCTTGCCGACCCCGCGGGCGCCGCGCAGGAACCGTGCCGAGGCCTCGGCGTCCCCGACGTCGGGCAGCCGGCCCCAGTGGTCGAAGTCGCGGCGGTCGATGGTGCCCGCCGCGCCGAGGCGGCGGCAGTACGCGGAGCGGTCCTCGCTGGAGACGACGGCGATCGGGATGCCGCCGGCCAGCTTCACGAGCTGGATGGCCATGGAGCCGAGGCCGCCCGCGCCGCCCCAGATCAGCACGGGGTCGCCGGGGCGGACCGTGTGGCCCTGCCAGCCGAACAGCTGCCGGTAGGCGGTGGGCCCGGTCAGCAGGAAGGCGGCGGACTCCTCCCAGGTCAGATGGGCGGGCTTGGGGTGGCACTGGTACTCGTCGACGCGGCAGAACTGGGCGAAGGAGCCGTAGTTGGTCTCGTAGCCCCAGGCCCTGATGCTCTCCGAGGCCAGCGGGTCCCTGCCGAGGCGGATGTCGGCGGCGGTTTCGTCCCACTGGCCGCTGGTGACCAGTACGTGGTCACCGACCTTGACGTTGCGGACGCCCGCGCCGACGGCCCACACCACGCCGGAGGCCTCCGAGCCGCCGATGTGGAAGTCCTCGGGCCGGCCCTGGCGCTGCCGCATCCCGATGACGTCGACCGGTTTGCCCAGCGAGGACCACACGTTGTTGTAGTTGATGCCGGCGGCCATCACGTAGACCAGCACCTGTCTCCGGCCGACGGCCGGGGTGTCGACGACCTCGGTGCGGAACGCCTGCTTCGGCTCGCCGAAGCGTTCCTGACGGATCACCGAGGCGTACATCCGGCCCGGGACCTCACCGAGCGGCGGGGTCTCGCCGATCTCGTAGAGAGCCTTCGTCATGATTTCTCTCCCACGTCTGCTCTGTCGGGGTCTTGGGGTGCTCGCGGTGGTCGCGGGCGGGTCATGCGGTCGTCGTCGCGTCCGGCGGCACGGCGGGGCCGGTGCGGCCGGTGACGGTGTCCGCGAGCCAGGTGTCCACGGCCGCGGCGGTGGTGGCGGCGTGGTCCTCCAGCATCGAGTAGTGGTCGCCGGGCACTTCGACGGTCGTGTCCACGTGCTCGGGCGGTGCGGCGCGGCCGTCGCCGTCCACGGGGGTGTCGGCCGGCATGGCCTCGCTCGCCCGCACGAGGAGGGTCGGCGCGGCGATCCGCGGCGCGTCCCACTCGTCGAACAGGCGCATGTAATGGCCCATCGCGGTGAGTTGCTCGCCGCCGGACTTCATGAAGTCCAGGCGCCGCGACTGGGCCTGGGCCATCGCGTTGAGCACCTGGTGGTCGAAGGGGATCTCGCGGCTGAAGCTGTCGACCATCACCACGGCCGCGGGCGGCTCGCCCATGGCCTCCAGGTGTGCCGCCACGCCGTGGGCGATCCAGCCGCCCGAGGAGTAGCCGAGCAGGACGACGGGCTTGCCGCCCGCGCGCTCCCGTACGGTCCGCGCGTGCAGCAGGAGCACGGCGTCCGGGTCGGACGGGACCGGCTCGGCCTGCTCGTAGCCGGGGTTGACCAGCGCCCACACGTCCAGCCGGCCGCGGAAGGGGGCGGCGAACCGGGCGTACTGGTGGGCGCCGGCCGGTACGACGTACGGCGAGACGCACATCAGCGTGACGGGGCCCTCGCCGTGTGACAGCCGTACCGGGGCGGGCGGCTCGGTCAGTTCGCCGGGCCGGTCGAACGAGGGCCGGAAGCGGGCGGCGTCCATCAGCATGCCCATGGCCTCGGCGGCCGTCCCGGTCTCGCTGGCGTGCCGGTAGAGCTGGACCAGCAGGTCGGCGGGCCGCTCCGGCGTGCCGCCGCCGGTGTCCCCGAGCCGGGTCAGCAGGTGCTTGGCGAGCCTGGCGGGCGTGGGGTGGTCGAAGGCCAGTCCGGCGGGCAGCCGCAGACCGGTCGTCGCCGCCAGGCGCCGGCGCAGGTCGATCGCGGTGAGCGAGTCGAAGCCGAGTTCCAGGAAGTGCGCGGTGGGCCCCACGTCCTCGGCCGACGTGTGGCCGAGGACCACGGCGCTCTGCGCACGGATGTGCTCCAGCAGCCACTCCTCCCGCTCGGCCGGGGCGAGCGCGGCGAGTTCGGGCGCGGGGCCCGCGCCGTCGCCGGTCTCCGCGTCGGCGGTCCGCTCCGCCGCCAACAGCCGCTGTACGTCGGGCAGTTCGCTCAGCAGTGGGCTGGGCCGGGCCACGGTGAAGGCGGGCAGGAACTTCTCCCAGTCGATCGGGGCGACGGTGAGGGCGGCCTCGTCGTGCCCGACGGCCCGGTGCAGGGCCGAGATCGCGAGTTCGGGGGGCATGACGCCGAGGCCCCGCCGCTCGCCGCGCTCCTGGACCGTGTCGTCGACCATGCCGCCGCCCGCCCAGCCGCCCCAGGCGACCGAGGTCGCGGTCAGGCCCCGGGCCCGCCGCCGCAGTGCGAGGGCGTCGAGGAAGGCGTTGGCGCAGGCGTAGGAGGCCTGGCCGCCGCTGCCCCAGACGCCGGCGCCGGAGGCGAACAGGACGAACGCGTCCAGCTCGCGGCCGTCGAGCAGTTCGTCCAGGTTGCGGGCGCCGGTGACCTTGGCGGCCGCGGCTTCGGCGAACTCGTCGAGGTGCGCGTCGGCCAGCAGGGAGGAGCGTGCCGTGCCGGCGGCGTGCAGCACCGCGGTGAGGGGGTGCCGGGCCTCGATGCCGGCGAGCAGCCGGGCGAGCGCGTCGCGGTCGGCGATGTCGCAGGCGGCGATGGTCACTTCGGCGCCCAGGGCGGTCAGCTCCGCGCGCAGTTCCCGGGCGCCGGGGGCGTCGGGCCCGCGCCGGCTCGTGAGCACCAGGTGCCGGGCTCCCGCGCCGGCCAGCCAGCGGGCGAGGTGCCGGCCCACGCCGCCCGTTCCGCCGGTGACCAGGACGGTGCCGCGCGGCCGCCAGGGGGTCGTGGGCTCCGTGTCGGCGGGCCGTGCCCGGACCAGGCGGCGGGCGTACACGCCGTCGGCACGGACGGCGAGCTGGTCCTCGTCGTGCTGGGCCAGCACTCCGGCCAGGCGGCGCAGCGCGTGCTCGTCCGGCTTCGCGGGCAGGTCCACGAGTCCGCCCCAGCGCCGGGGCAGTTCCAGCGCGGCGACGATGCCGAGGCCCCACAGCTGTGCCTGACCGGCGTCGAACAGCGGGTCGCCGGCCCCGGTGGAGACGGCGCCGCGGGTCGCGCACCACAGCGGTGCCTCGATGCCGGCGTCGCCGAGCGCCTGGACCAGGGTGACGGTGGTGGCGAGGCTCGCGGACAGCGTCGGGTGGGCCGGGTGGCTGCCGGGGGCGAGGCCGAGCAACGACAGGACGCCCGCGGGCCGTTCGCCGTCGAGTTCCTCGGTGAGCCGGTGCGCGGCTGCCGCGCGGTCGCAGTCGACGGGGAGTTCGACGACCCGCACCTTGGCGCCGTGGGCGCCGAGCACGCCGACGACGCAGGGCGCCCACTGTTCGTCCGCCCGTCCGGCGGGGAGGACGGCGAGCCAGGGGCCTTCCAGGTCGGGTGCCGGGTGGTCGGTGAGCCGCCGGAAGCGGACGCGGTAACGCCAGCCGTCCACCGTGGACTTCTCCCGGCCGCGTCGGCGCCACGCGGACAGCGCCGGCAGCGCCGGGGCGACGAGGGCGGCGGCGTCGGGCCCGAACTCGTCGGTGAGGGCGGGCAGGTCCGCGTTCTCCACCAGGTGCCAGAACCCGGCCTCGACGGGATCGGTGCCCGCGGGCACCGAGTCGGCGCTCTCCAGCCAGTACCGCTGCCGCTGGAACGCGTACGTCGGCAGTTCCACACGCCGTACCGGACGCCCGGCGAAGGGCACCGTCAGGTCCACGGACACGCCGTTCACGTGCAGTTCGGACGCGGAGCGCAGGAAGCGGTCCAAGCCGCCCCGGCCCCTGCGCAGCGAGCCGCCGGTGACCGCCTCGGCGTCGGCCTCCTCCGCGATCTCCTGCACCGCGTCGGCCAGCAGCGGGTGCGGGCTGCACTCGACGAACGTCCCGTGCCCGTCGGCCAGCAGCGTCCGTACGGTCGCCTCGAACTCGACCGTGTGCCGCGCGTTGCGGTACCAGTACTCGGCGTCCAGGGCGGTGGTGTCCAGGAGGGTGCCGGTCACGGTGGAGTAGAAGGGGATGTCCGCGGCGGTCGGTGCGACCGGGGCGAGCAGGTCGAGGAGTTCGGGGCGCAGGCTTTCGACCTGGGCGGAGTGCCCGGCGCCGGTGGCGCCGCGCACCTTGCGCACGCGTACGCCCTCGGCCTCCAGTTCCGCCAGGAGCGCGTCGACCGCGTCGGGTTCCCCGGTGACGGTCAGGGCGGCGGGCCCGTTCACGGCGGCGACCGCGAGCCGGTCGCCGTACTTCTCCAGCCGCGCGCGGGCCTGCTCGGCGGGCATGGCGACCGCGAGCATGGCGCCCTTGCCGATGAGCTTGGTCAGCGAGCGGCTGCGCAGGGCCACGATCCGCGCCGCGTCGTCCAGGGTCAGGGCGCCCGCGACGTACGCGGCGGCGACCTCGCCCTGTGAGTGGCCGACGACGGCTGCGGGCGTCAGGCCGTAGGAACGCCACAGGGCCGCCAGCGACACCATCACCGCGAACAGGGCGGGCTGGGCGACCTCCACCTCGGCGACGCTCGGCGCGTCCGGTTCGGCGCGCAGGACGTCGAGCAGCGGCCAGTCGAGGTAGGGGGCGAACGCCTCGGCGCAGGCGCGCGCCTGTTCGGCGAAGGCCGGGGCGGTGTCCAGGAGTTCGCGGGCCATCTCCGGCCACTGGGAACCGTGCCCGGGGAAGACGAAGGCGACCTTGCCGCGGGCCGTGGCGGTGCCCTGTACCACGGTGTCGGCGGGCCGGCCGTCGGCGAGCGCCGCGAGCCCGGCCCGCAGCTCCTGCCGGTCGTGGCCGACGACCACGGCCCGCTGCTCCAGCCGGGCGCGTGTGGTGAGGAGGGTGTGACCGATGTCGGCCGGGGCGAGGTCCTCGGCGCGGTCGAGGTGGTCCAGCAGCCGGCGGGCCTGCGCGCGCAGGGCCCGGACGCTCTTCGCGGACAGCGCCCAGGGGAGGGCCTGGGGTGCCGAGGGGGCGTGGGCGTCGGCGGTGGGCGCGGGGAGTGTCGAAGGGGTGTGGCCGTCGCCGGTGGCGGGCGCCGGGTGTGTCTCGGGGGCCTGTCCCCCGGTGGCGGGTGCCGGGGGCGTCTCGGGGGCCTGTTCGATGATGGTGTGCACGTTGGTGCCGCTCAGTCCGAACGAGGAGAGGGCGGCGCGCCGGGGCCTGTCCTGGTCGGGCCAGGCGGTCTGCTCGGTGAGCAGGCGCACGGTGCCGCTGGACCAGTCGACGTCCGGGGTGGGCTCGTCGACGTGCAGGGTCCGGGGCAGGACGCCGTGGCGCATGGCCATCACCATCTTGATGACGCCGCCGACACCCGCGGCGGCCTGCGCGTGCCCGATGTTCGACTTCAGCGAGCCGAGCCACAGCGGCCGGTCCCCGGCGCGTTCCCTGCCGTAGGTGGCCAGCAGTGCCTGTGCCTCGATCGGGTCGCCGAGCCGGGTTCCGGTGCCGTGGGCCTCCACGGCGTCCACCTCGTGCGGCGCGAGCCGGGCGTTGGCCAGTGCTTGCCGGATGACCTGCTGCTGGGCCCTGCCGCTGGGCGCGGTCAGGCCGTTGGAGGCGCCGTCCTGGTTGACCGCGCTGCCCCGGACGACGGCCAGTACCCGGTGTCCGTTGCGTCGTGCGTCGGACAGCCGCTCCACCAGGACCAGGCCCACGCCCTCGGCGAAGCCGGTGCCGTCGGCGGATGAGGAGAACGCCTTGCAGCGGCCGTCGGCGGACAGGGCGCGCTGCCGGCTCGACATCGTGAACGCGGACGGTCCGGTCATCACCATGACGCCGCCGGCCAGCGCCATGGCGCACTCGCCGTTCCGCAGTGCCTGCACGGCGAGGTGGAGGGCGGTCAGCGAGGACGAGCACGCGGTGTCGACGGTGACGGAGGGCCCTTGCAGGCCGAAGGCGTAGGAGAGGCGGCCGGAGATCACGCTGGCCGCGTTGCCGCTGGGGAGGTAGCCCTCGACGCCGTCGGGGACCTTGAGCGGGCGGCCGGTGTAGTCCTGGTAGCCGGAGCCGACGAAGACGCCCGTGGCGGTGGAGCGCATCGCGTCGGGCGCGATCCCGGCACGCTCGAAGGCTTCCCAGGTGGTCTCCAGGAGCAGGCGCTGCTGCGGGTCCATGGCGACGGCCTCGCGCGGGCTGATGCCGAAGACCGTGGGGTCGAACTCGTCGGCGTCGTGCAGGAATCCGCCGTGGACGGTGTAGGTGGTGCCGGGGTGGTCGGGGTCCGGGTGGTAGAGCGCCTCGACGTCCCAGCCGCGGTTGCCGGGGAAGCGGGAGATCGCGTCGCGGCCGGTGGCGACCAGTTCCCACAGGTCCTCGGGCGAGCGCACGTCGCCGGGGTAGCGGCAGGCCATCGCGATGATGGCGATCGGTTCGTCCAGCACGGCGCCGGCCGCCGCTTCGGTGGCCGGCTCGGCCCGGTCGCCGGTGAGTTCGGCGACCAGGTGGGCGGCCAGGTCGGCCGCCGTGGGGTGGTCGAAGACCAGCGTCGTGGGCAGGACGAGCCCGGTGGCCCCGTTGAGCCGGTTGCGCAGTTCCACGGCGGTGAGGGAGTCGAAGCCGAGGTCCCGGAAGGGCCGGTCGGCGTCGACGGCGCCCGCCGTGCGGTGGCCGAGGACGGCGGCGGCGTGCGTGCGCACGAGCTCCACCAGGGTGCGGGTGCGGTCCTCGGGCGGCAGTCCGGCGAGGTGCTCGGCGAGCGCCCCAAAGCCGTGCCCCTCCTCGGGGGCGTCCTCGGCGAGCGTCGCGCGCACCTCGGGCAGGTCGCCGAGGAGCGGGCTGGGCCGGCCGAGGGTGAACGGCACGATGAAGCGGGCCCAGTCGACGTCGGCCACGGTCAGCTGGGTCTCGTCACGGTCGAGCGCGCGCTGTAGCGCCGTGATCGCCGCCGCGGGGGGCATCGTGCGCAGGCCGCGGCGGCGAAGCCGCTCCTCGTCGTCGCCGTCCTCGACCATGCCGCCGTCGGCCCAGGGGCCCCAGGAGACGGCGGTGGCGGTCAGGCCGCGGGCGCGGCGCCGCCGGGCGAGGGCGTCGAGGAAGGCGTTGCCCGCGGCGTAGGCGCCCTGGCCGCCGCTGCCCCAGACGCCGGAGATGGAGGAGAAGAGCACGAAGGCGTCGAGTTCCCGGTCGCCCAGCAGTTCGTCCAGGTGTGCCGCGCCGCCGGCCTTGGCGGCGAGCGCGGCGGTGAAGGCGGCCGGGGTGGTGGCGTCCACGAGCCCGGCGTCGGCGACCCCGGCGGCGTGCACGACGGCGGTGAAGGTGTGCCCGGCGAGCAGGGCGGCGACGGCGGCGCGGTCGGCGATGTCGCAGGCGGCGAGGGTGACCCGGGCGCCGAGCGCCTCCAGTTCGCCGCGCAGGGCGGCGGCGCCCGGGGCGTCCGCGCCCCGGCGGCTGGTGAGGACAAGGTGTTCGGCCCCGCCGCGCGCCAGCCAGCGGGCGACATGGCTACCCAGCGCGCCCGTGCCGCCGGTGACGAGGACGGTGCCGCGGGGCTGCCAGCGGCGGGTGGCGGCGCGGGCCGGCGCGTGGGCGAGCCGCCGGGCGTGGACGCCGGAGGCGCGGACGGCGAGCTGGTCCTCCGCCCACCGGCCCGTCCGGCCCGCGGCCCGTGGGCCTGTCCCGTCGCTCTGCCGTCGGGTCGTCAGCGCGCGTCCCAGTACATCGGCGAGGTGTCCGGCGGCCTGGGCGTCGAGGGTCTGCGGCAGGTCGATCAGGCCGCCCCAGCGCCGGGGCTGTTCCAGGGCGACGGTGCGGCCGAGGCCCCAGACCTGGGCGTGCCGGGCGTCGCGTACGGTGTCGGAGCCGCCGACGGCCACCGCGCCCGAGGTGAGGCACCACAGCGGGGCGTCGGTCCCGGCGTCGCCCAGGGCCTGGACGAGCAGCAGGGTGGGCAGCACCGGGTCATCGGTGAGGAGCAGGGACAGCACGCCGTCCACCGGCCCGATCTCCGCCAACTCCCGTGCCAGTGCGGTCCGTTCATGTGTCGCGTCGACGACCAGTGTCTTCAGGGTGGCGCCGCGAGCGGTGAGCACGGCACGGACGGCGGCGGTCTGCTCGTCCTCCTCTTGCGGCAGGGCCAGCAGCCAGGTGCCGCCGGGGCCGGTGGGGGCGAGCCGGGGCAGGCGCTGCCAGGACTCGTGGTAGCGCCAGCCGTCCACGGCGGCTCGCTCCCTGCGCTGCCGCCGCCAGGACGAGAGCCTGGGCACCACCTCGCCGAACGTGTCCCCCGCATCGACGTCCAGCGTCTGCGCGAGGGCCGCCAAATCCTCACGCTCCACCGTCTCCCAGAACTCCGCCTCCACCGGGTCCACCACGGCGGCGACAGGCTCCGGCGGCTTGACCCAGTACCGCTCGTGCTGGAAGGCGTACGTCGGCAGACCGGTCCTGCGCGCACCCGCGAAGAACACCTTCCAGTCCACCGGCACGCCACGCGTGTGCAGTTGGGCCAGGCCCGTCACCAGCGCCGACCGCTCAGAGCGGTCACCACGAAGGAGGGGCACGGTGACGACGTCCTCCAGGCAGCCCTGCGCCATGCCGCTCAGGACTCCACCCGGACCGATCTCCACATAGACCCGGACTCCGAGGTCGTGCAGGGTCTCGATGCCGTCGGCGAACCGGACCGCCTCACGCACATGCCGCACCCAGTACTCCGGGGTGTACGACTCGACCAGAGCACCCGTCAGGTTCGAAACGACAGGAACCTTCGGTTCGTTGAACACCAGCCCGCCGACGACGCGGGCGAACTCCTCCAGCATCGGCTCCATCAGCGGCGAGTGGAACGCGTGACTGACCTTCAACCGGGACGTCTTACGGCCCTGTCGGGCGAAGTCCCCGGCGATCGCCAGGACCGCCGCCTCGGTCCCGGAGATCACCACCGAGGAGGGCCCGTTGACGGCGGCGACGGTCACCTCCTCGGTGAGGTGGGGCAGCACTTCCGCTTCCGTGGCCTGTACGGCGACCATCGCGCCGCCCGCGGGCAGGGCCTGCATCAGCGCGGCGCGCGCGGAGACCAGCTTCGCCGCGTCGTCCAAGGACAGCGCACCAGCCACGTGCGCCGCCGCGATCTCCCCCACGGAGTGGCCCACGACGACATCGGGCCGCACCCCCCAGGATTCGAGGAGGCGGAACAGCGCCACCTCCACCGCGAAGAGCGCGGGCTGGGCACACCCGGTCCGGTGCAGCGACTCGGCATCCACATCCACCGGTGCGTCCAGACGCGCGCACACCTCGTCGTAGGCGGCGGCGAACACGGGGTACGCCGCGTACAGTTCGCGCCCCATGCCGAGGCGTTGTGAGCCCTGGCCGGAGAAGAGGAAGCCGGTCTTGCCGCCGGTCGGATGCCCCCGCAGCACCCGTGCCGACGGGGTTCCGCCGGCCAACTCCTCAAGTGCGGCGACGAGTTCTGCTCGGTCCTCGCCCACGATCGCGGCCCGGTGGCGCATGGCCGCGCGGGTCGTGGCCAGCGACAGCCCGATGTCCTGCGGCGGGGCCTCAGTCCGCGCGAGGGTCAGCAGCCGGGCGGCCTGGTCCCGCAGTGCCGCGTCGCTCCGGGCGGAGAGCACCCACGCCAGGGGGCCGTCGGCGGGGCTCTGGTCGGGCTCCTCGAACGGGGTCGGCGGTGCCTGTTCGAGGATGGTGTGGGCGTTGGTGCCGCTGACCCCGAAGGACGAGACGGCGGCCCGGCGCGGGTGGTCGGTCTCCGGCCAGTCGACGGCCTCGGTCAGCAGCCGTACCGCGCCCGCCGACCAGTCCACGTGCGGCGACGGCTCATCCGCGTGCAGGGTCCGCGGCAGCACTCCGTGCCGCATCGCCAGCACCATCTTGATCACACCGGCCACACCCGCGGCCGCCTGCGCGTGCCCGATGTTCGACTTCAACGAGCCAAGCCACAGCGGCCGTTCACGGTCCTGGCCGTAGGTCGCGAGGAGTGCCTGCGCCTCGATCGGGTCGCCCAGCGTCGTGCCCGTGCCGTGCGCCTCCACGGCGTCGACCTGGGCGGGAGACAGACCGGCCGAGGCCAGCGCCTGCCGGATCACCCGCTGCTGCGCGGGACCGTTGGGCGCCGTCAGACCGTTCGACGCACCGTCCTGGTTCACGGCGCTGCCCCGCACGACGGCCAGTACCTCGTGCCCGTTCCTGCGGGCGTCGGACAGCCGCTCCACCAGGAGCATGCCCACGCCCTCCGCCCAGCCCGTGCCGTCCGCGCCGGCGCCGAACGCCTTGCAGCGGCCGTCGGGGGCCAGCCCGCGCTGCCGGCTGAACTCCACGAACGCGGTCGGGGTGGTCATCACCATCACGCCGCCGGCGAGCGCCATCGAGCACTCGCCGCCGCGCAGCGCCTGGATCGCCCAGTGCAGGGCCACCAGCGAGGACGAGCAGGCCGTGTCGACGGTGACGGCGGGACCCTCCAGGCCGAAGGTGTAGGCGATGCGACCGGACATCACACTGGCGGAGTTGCCGGTCCCGAGATGGCCGTCGGACTCACCGCCCAGCCCGACCAGGAGGTTGACGTAGTCCTGGTAGCCGGAGCCGACGAAGACACCGGTACGACTGCCCCGCACCGACTCCGCGTCGATGCCCGCCCGCTCGAACGCCTCCCACGTCGTCTCCAGCAGCAACCGCTGCTGCGGATCCATCGCCACGGCCTCGCGCGGACTGATCCCGAAGAACCCCGCGTCGAACTCCCCCGCCTCGTACAGGAATCCACCCCGGCGCGCGTACGTCTTCCCCGCCGCTGCCGGGTCCGGGTCGTAGATGCCGTCCACGTCCCAGCCGCGGTCCGCGGGGAAGTCACCGACCGCGTCGCCGCCGGACACCACCAGCCGCCACAGGTCCTCCGGCGACCGCACCCCACCCGGATACCGGCACGCCATGCCGACGATCGCGACGGGGTCCCGGTCCTTCTCCTCGACCTCGCGCAGGCGCTCCCGGACCTGTCGCAGGTCTCCGGTGACGCGCTTGAGATACTCGAGAAGCCTGTCTTCGTTGCTGCTCATTCGCCTCATCCGTCCTCGGCTGTCGTCAAAGGTAGAGCGCCAAGAACTAGGAAATTTCTAGATCTTGATCGATCAGGTCGAAGATGTCGTCGACCGTCGCGTCCTGGAGCTGCCGCCGCGCTTCGGCCGATTCCGCGGGCTGTTCCTGGGCGGAGTTCACGAGGGCCAGCAGTTCCTGAAGCCGCCTGCGCACCCCGGACCGGACCGTCTCCTCGGCGGCGGTGGCCGTCGAGATGACCGACTCCAGCCGGTCCAGCTCGCTGAAGACCGAGATCTCGTCGGCCCTCGCGTCGCCGGCGAGTTCGGCGTCGAGGTGGCGGGCGATCGCCTCGGGGGTGGGGTGGTCGAAGACCAGCGTCGCGGGCAGAGTCAGGCCGGTGTCGGCGGTGAGCAGGTTGCGCAGCTCCACCGCGGTGAGGGAGTCGAAGCCGAGGTCCCGGAACGCCAGGTCCGGTTCGACCGCGCCGGGTCCGCCGTGGCCGAGTACGGCGGCCGCGTGCGCGCGCACCGTGTCCACGAGCAGGCGTCGCCGTTCGTCCTCGGGCAGCGCCGCCAGCCTCTCCCTCAGGGCCGACGGTTCCGCGGTCCGCTCCCCGGCATCCTCGGCGGGCCGCCGCGCGAGGGCCTCCCCGACCTCGGGGAGATCGCCGAGCAGCGGGCTCGGCCTGCCGAGGGTGAACGGGACGACGAACCGTGCCCAGTCCACGTCCGCCACGGTGAGGGTGCCGTCCCCGCCGCTCAGCGCGCCGTGCAGCGCCCGGAGCGCGCGGTCCGGGCGCAGCGCGGTCAGCCCGCGTCGGCGCAGCCGTTCCTCGTCCCCGGTGTCGGCGACCATGCCGCCCTCGGCCCACGGCCCCCAGGCGATCGAGGTCGCGGCGAGGCCCCGGGCCCGCCGGTGCTGCGCCAGACCGTCGAGGAAGGCGTTCGCGGCCGAGTATGCGGCCTGTCCGCCGCCTCCCCACACCCCGGCGATGGAGGAGAAGAGGACGAAGGCGTCCAACTCCCGTTCACCGAGCAGTTCGTGGAGATGCGCGGCCCCGAGGGCCTTCGCGCCGACCGTCGCCGCGAAGTCGCCGAGGCTCGTCTCGGCGAGCATGCCCGCCTCGGCGGTGCCGGCCGCGTGGACGACGGCGTTCACCGGGTGCTCGGCGAGCAGCGCGGCCAGCGCGGCACGGTCGGCGACGTCACACGCGGCGACGGTCACCCGCACGCCCCCCTGTTCCAGTTCCGCGACCAGCTCCGTCGCGCCCGGCGCGTCGAGGCCCCGGCGGCTGGTGAGCACCAGGTGCTCCGCGCCCGCACCCGCGAGCCAGCGGGCGACATGCCCGCCCAGCGCACCCGTACCCCCCGTGACCAGCACCGTGCCGCGCGGTGACCAGGAGCTGTTGCCGCGGGTCGCGGGCAGCCGCGTCAGGCGCCGCGCGAACACGCCGTGGGCGCGGACCGCGACCTGGTCCTCGGCCGACTGGGCGAGCACCGCGGCGAGACGACCGGCGACCCGCTCGTCCACCGTGCCCGGCAGATCGACCAGCCCGCCCCAGCGCGCCGCGTGCTCCAGCGCCGCCACCCGGCCCAGACCCCAGACCTGGGACTGGTACGGCTCCGCCACCTCGTCGGCGGGGTCCACGCCCACCGCGTTCCGGGTCGCGCACCACAGCGGTGCGTCGATGTCCGCGTCACCGAGTGCCTGGACGAGCAGGACGGTCAGTGCGACACCGACGGTCAGCCCGGCCGCCGCCGGGGCGGCCTCTCCGTCGACGGCGAGCAGCGACAAGACGCCCGCCACGCTCTCGTCGCCGGCCGCGTCGGCGAGTCGGGCGGCCAGGTCCGTACGGTCCGTGGCCGGCTCGACCGGGACGGGCAGCACGGTCAGGCCCCGCTCGGTCAGCGCGCGCAGGCACGCGCCGGCCCAGTCGTCGCCGAGACTCCCGGCGCTCACCGGGACCAGCCAAATCCCTTTCCTTCCGGGCCCGTTGAACGCAGTGTCGGACAGCGCCTTCCAGGTGATGTCGTAGCGCCAGCCGTCCACGGCGGCTCGCTCCCTGCGCTGCCGCCGCCAGGACGAGAGCCTGGGCAGTACCTCGCCGAACGTGTCCCCCGCCTGGACGTCCAGCGTCTGCGCGAGGGCCGCCAGATCCTCACGCTCCACCGTCTCCCAGAACTCCGCCTCCACCGGGTCCACCACGGCGGCGACAGGCTCCGGCGGCTCGACCCAGTACCGCTCGTGCTGGAAGGCGTACGTCGGCAGACCGGTCCTGCGCGCGCCCGCGAAGAACACCTTCCAGTCCACCGGCACGCCACACGTGTGCAGTTGGGCCAGGCCCGTCACCAGCGCCGACCGCTCAGGACGCTCCGCTCGCAGCACCGGCACGGTGACGACGTCCTCCAGGCATCCCTGCGCCATGCCGCTCAGGACTCCACCGGGACCGATCTCCACGAACGTGGTCACACCAAGGCCGTGCAGGGTCTCGATGCCGTCGGCGAACCGGACCGCCTCACGCACATGCCGCACCCAGTACTCCGGGCCGTACGACTCGACCAGACCACCTGTCAGATTCGAAACGACAGGGGTGCGCGGCTTGTTGAACACCAGCCCGCCGACGACGCGGGCGAACTCCTCCAGCATCGGCTCCATCAGCGGCGAGTGGAACGCGTGACTGACCTTCAACCGGGACGTCTTACGTCCCTGTCGGGCGAAGTCCCCGGCGATCGCCAGGACCGCCGCCTCGGTCCCGGAGATCACCACGGACCGGGGCCCGTTGACCGCCGCGACACCGACCCCGTCGGACAAGTGCGGCAGCACTTCCTCCTCCGTCGCCTGCACGGCGACCATCGCACCGCCGCGAGGAAGCGCCTCCATCAGTGCGGCACGCGCCGACACCAACCGCACGGCATCGTCCAGCGACAACACCCCGGCCACGTGCGCCGCGGCGATCTCCCCCACCGAATGACCCGCCACATAATCCGGCCGCACACCCCACGATTCCAGCAGCCGGAACAACGCCACCTCGACCGCGAACAACGCCGGCTGCGCACACCCCGTCCGATGCAGCGACTCGGCATCCACATCCACCGGCACATCCAGACGCGCACACACTCCGTCGTACGCATCGGCGAACACGGGGTACGCCGCGTACAGTTCGCGCCCCATGCCGAGGCGCTGCGAACCCTGGCCCGAGAACAGGAAGCCGACCTTGCCCCCCGGTCGGCCCTGGACGACTGTGGGGGACGGTGTTCCGTCGGTCAGGCAGCGCAGCCCGTGGCGGAAGTCGTCCAGGGTCTCGCCGATGACGGCGGCCCTGTGGCGCAGGGCGGTGCGCGTGGTGGCCAGCGAGAACCCGGCATCGGCCGGTGAGGTGCCGTCGTCCAGGAAGGCCAGCAGTCGTCGTGCCTGGTCGCGCAGTGCGGTGCCGGTCTTGGCGGAGAGTACCCAGGGCACGAGGGCCGGGCCGGTGGCGGGCTCCTCGAACGGGGCCGGCGGTGCCTGTTCGAGGATGGTGTGGGCGTTGGTGCCGCTGACCCCGAAGGACGAGACGGCGGCCCGGCGCGGGCGGCCGGTCTCCGGCCAGTCGACGGCCTCGGTCAGCAGCCGTACCGCGCCCGCCGACCAGTCCACGTGCGGCGACGGCTCGTCCGCGTGCAGGGTCCGCGGCAGCACACCGTGCCGCATCGCCAGCACCATCTTGATCACACCGGCCACACCCGCGGCCGCCTGCGCGTGCCCGATGTTCGACTTCAACGAGCCCAGCAGCAGCGGCCGTTCACGGTCCTGGCCGTAGGTCGCGAGGAGTGCCTGCGCCTCGATCGGGTCGCCCAGCGTCGTGCCGGTGCCGTGCGCTTCCACGGCGTCGACCTGGGCGGGAGACAGCCCGGCCGAGGCCAGCGCCTGCCGGATCACCCGCTGCTGCGCGGGACCGTTGGGCGCCGTCAGACCGTTCGACGCACCGTCCTGGTTCACCGCACTGCCCCGCACGACGGCCAGCACCTCGTGCCCGTTCCTGCGGGCGTCGGACAGCCGCTCCACCAGGAGCATGCCCACGCCCTCCGCCCAGCCCGTGCCGTCCGCGCCGGCGCCGAACGCCTTGCAGCGGCCGTCGGGGGCCAGCCCGCGCTGCCGGCTGAACTCGACGAAGGCTCGTGGGGTGGACATGACCATCACGCCGCCGGCCAGGGCCATCGAGCACTCGCCGCCGCGCAGCGCCTGGATCGCCCAGTGCAGGGCCACCAGCGAGGACGAGCAGGCCGTGTCGACGGTGACGGCGGGACCCTCCAGGCCGAAGGTGTAGGCGATGCGGCCCGACATGATGCTCGCGGAGTTGCCCGTGCCGAAGAAGCCCTCGGAGTCGTCGACGGCGTGGAAGGCCTGGGCGGCGTAGTCCTGGTAGCCGGAGCCGACGAAGACACCGGTACGGCTGCCCCGCACCGACTCCGCGTCGATGCCCGCCCGCTCGAACGCCTCCCACGTCGTCTCCAGCAGCAACCGCTGCTGCGGATCCATCGCCACGGCCTCCCGCGGACTGATCCCGAAGAACCCCGCGTCGAACTCCCCCGCCTCGTACAGGAATCCACCCCGGCGCGCGTACGTCTTCCCCGCCGCTTCCGGGTCCGGGTCGTAGATGCCGTCCACGTCCCAGCCACGGTCCACGGGGAAGTCACCGACCGCGTCGCCGCCGGACACCACCAGCCGCCACAGGTCCTCCGGCGACCGCACCCCACCCGGATACCGGCACGCCATGCCCACGATCGCGATGGGGTCGTCGTCCGCGGCGGGCGCGGCGGCCGTCTCGGGTGTGGTCGTGGCGGTGCGGCCGGTGAGTTCGGTGCGCAACTGCCGTGCCAGGACGTGGGCGTTGGGGTGGTCGAAGACCAGGGTGGGCGGGAGGGAGAGGCCGGTCGCCGTGTTGAGCCTGTCGCGCAGTTCGACGGCGGTCAGGGAGTCGAAGCCGAGGTCCTTGAAGGCGCGGTCGGCCTCGACCTCGCGGGCGCCGCTGTGGCCGAGGACGGCCGCCGCGTGGGTCCGGACGAGGTCCACCAGCAGGGCGTGCTGTTCGGTCTCGGGCATTCCCGCGAGGCGGTCGGCCATGGGTGAGGCGGCGGCCGTGCCGGGTTCGTCGGGGGTACGGATCTGCGCGGCCTCCGGGAGGTCGCCGAGCAGGGCGCTGGGCCGGACCACGGTGAAGGGGGGCAGGAAGCGTTCCCAGTCGACGTCGGCGACGGTGGTGGTCGCCGCGCCGGCGTCCAGCGCCTGTCGGAGGGCGGCCACGGCGAGCGCGGGGGGCATCGGGAGCAGGCCGCGGCGGCGCAGTCGTTCGCCGGCGCCGTCGCCCTCGGCCATGCCGCCGCCGGCCCACGGGCCCCAGGCCACGGCGGTCGCCGGCAGGCCCTGGGCGCGACGGTGTTCGGCGAGCCCGTCGAGGAGGGCGTTGGCCGCGGCGTAGGCGGCTTGGTGGCCGCTGCCCCACACTCCGGCGATGGAGGAGAAGAGGACGAAGGCGTCCAACTCCCGTCCGGCGAGCAGTTCGTGGAGGTGGCGGGCGCCGGCCGCCTTGGCGGACAGCACGTCGGCGAAGGCGCCCGGGGTCATGGTGTCCAGCGGCTCCAGGTGGTCCATGCCCGCCGTGTGGAAGACGGCGTCGACCGGGTGCTCGGCGAGCAGTGCGGCCAGCGCGGCACGGTCGGCGACGTCACAGGCGGCCACGGTGACCCGGACGCCCGTCCCCTCCAGTTCCGCGACCAGCTCCGTCGCGCCCGGCGCGTCGAGGCCCCGGCGGCTGGTGAGCACCAGGTGCTCCGCACCCGCACCGGCCAGCCAGCGGGCGACATGCCCGCCCAGCGCACCCGTACCCCCGGTGACCAGCACCGTGCCGCGCGGTGACCACGAACGGTCGCCCTGCGGATCTCGGCGGGCGGGGGCGTGGGTGAGCCTGCGGCCGAAGACGCCGTGGGCGCGGACCGCGACCTGGTCCTCGGCCGACTGGGCGAGCACCGCGGCGAGACGACCGGCGACCCGCTCGTCCACCGTGCCCGGCAGATCGACCAGCCCGCCCCAGCGCGCCGCGTGCTCCAGCGCCGCCACCCGGCCCAGCCCCCAGACGGCCTGCTGGACGGCGCTGGGCACGGCGTCCGCGCGGCCGGTGCTCACGGCGGTGCGGGTCAGCGTCCAGAGCGGGGCGTCGATGCCCGCGTCGCCCAGGGCCTGGACGAGCGCGAGGGTCAGCGCGGTGCCGGCGGAGAGGGCCGGGTGGGCGGCGTGGGGCCGCTCGTGGGTGCCCAGCAGGGAGATCACTCCGTCGACCGGGGTCTCGTGTACGGCGTCGCCGAGCAGGCGCGGCAGCGTGTCACGGTCGGCGGCCGGGTCGACCGCCAGCCGGATCAGCCGGGCCCCGCGCGCGGCGAGCCCGTCGGCGACGGCGGCGGCCCACTCGACGTCCGAGGGGCCCCCGTCCGTCGGGCGACCCCCGGTGGCCGCGGCCGCCTCGGTGGCCGAAGGGTTCTCGGAGGCCGACGGGTCCTCGGTGGCCGAGACGTCTTCGGGGGCCAGGAGCAGCCAGTGGCCCGTCAGCTCGTGCGTCCGCAGGCCGTCGAGCGGTTGCCAGCCGGTGCGGTAGGTCCAGCCCTGGACGGCGGAGTCCCGGCGCCGCTGCCGGCGCCAGGCGGACAACCGGGGCAGCACCGCGTCCAGCTGTTCGGCGGGCAGGTCGAGGGTGGTGGCGAGGGACTGGGCGTCCTCGCGTTCCACCGTCTCCCAGAATCCGGCTTCCACGGGGTCGGTGTCCGCGGCGGTGGCCGTGGGCGCGGCGGTCCGCAGCCAGTACCGCTGGTGCTGGAAGGCGTAGGTGGGCAGGTGGGTGCGCCGGGCGCCGCGGCCGGTGAAGAACGCCTGCCAGTCGACGGCGACGCCGTGCGTGTGCAGCCGGGCGACGGCGCCGGTGACGGCCTCCGGCTCGGGGCGGCCGGTCCGGGTGGAGGCGATGGTGACCGCGCCGTCCAGGCAGCCCTGGGTCAGGGCGCTGAGCACCGTGCCGGGGCCGGTCTCCACGAACGTGGTCACGCCCAGCTCGCCCAGGGTCCGGATGCCGTCGGCGAAGCGCACGGCCTCGCGGACGTGCCGGACCCAGTAGTCCGCCGTGTACGTGCCGACGAGTTCGCCGGTGAGGTTGGAGACGACCGGTGTCCTGGGCGTGTCGAAGCGCAGCCCGCCGGCGACGCGGGCGAACTCCTCCAGCATCGGTTCCATCAGCGGCGAGTGGAAGGCGTGGCTGACGTTCAACCGGGACGTCTTGCGGCCCTGTCGGGCGAAGTCCCCGGCGATCGCCAGGATCGCCGTCTCGGTTCCGGAGATCACCACCGAGGAGGGGCCGTTGACGGCGGCGACGGTCACCTCCTCGGTGAGGTGGGGCAGTACTTCCTCTTCGGTGGCCTGTACGGCGACCATCGCGCCGCCCGCGGGCAGGGCCTGCATCAGCGCGGCGCGGGCCGTCACCAGGGTGGCGGCGTCCTCCGGCGACAGGGCGCCGGACACGTGCGCGGCCGCGATCTCGCCCACGGAGTGTCCGGCCAGGTAGTCCGGTCGTACGCCCCAGGACTCCAGCAGCCGGTGGACGGCGACCTCGTGCGCGAACAGCGCGGGCTGGGTGAAGGCGGTGCGGTTCAGGTCCGCGCCGTCCTCGTGGTCGTGCTCGCCGAACGCCACGTCCCGCAGCGGCCGGTCGAGGTGTCGGTCGAGGTGGGCGCACATCTCGTCGTACGCCTCGGCGAAGACGGGGAACGCCGCGTACAACTCGCGTCCCATTCCGGTGTGTTGTGAGCCCTGTCCGGAGAACAGGAAGCCGACCTGGCCGGTGTCGGCGCGGCCGAGGACGACTTCGGGGGCGGGCGCCCCCGAGGCAAGGGCTCGCAGGTCCGCGGCGATCCGGTCGCGGTCGGCGCCGAGCACGGCGGCGCGGTGTTCCAGGGCGGTCCGGGTGGTGGCCAGCGAGAAGCCGATGTCGGCGAGGGACGGTCCGGTGTCGTCGGCGGCCAAGGACAGCAGGCGTTCGGCCTGGGCGCGCAGCGCCGCCTCGGTGTTGCCGGACAGCACCCACGGCACGGTCGCGGAGGCGACCTCGACCGGGGCGACGGCGGCCGGTTCGGCCACCGGCGCCTGCTCGATGATCGTGTGCGCGTTGGTGCCGCTGACCCCGAAGGAGGACACGGCGGCCCGGCGCGGGCGGCCGGTCTCCGGCCAGTCGACGGCCTCGGTCAGCAGCCGTACCGCGCCCGCCGACCAGTCCACGTGCGGCGACGGCTCGTCGGCGTGCAGGGTCCGCGGCAGCACACCGTGCCGCATCGCCAGCACCATTTTGATCACCCCGGCGACGCCGGAAGCCGCCTGGGCGTGGCCGATGTTGGACTTGAGCGAGCCCAGCCACAGCGGCCGGTCCGCGGGCCGTTCCCGCCCGTACGTGGCGAGCAGGGCCTGCGCCTCGATCGGGTCGCCCAGCGTCGTGCCCGTGCCGTGTGCCTCCACCGCGTCGACGTCGGTCTCGGTGAGTCCGGCGGAGGCGAGGGCCTGGCGGATGACGCGCTGCTGTGCGGGGCCGTTGGGCGCGGTCAGGCCGTTGGACGCGCCGTCCTGGTTGACCGCGCTGCCCCGCACGACCGCCAGCACCTCGTGCCCGTTGCGCACGGCGTCGGACAGCCGCTCCACCAGCACCACTCCGGCGCCCTCCGCCCAGCCGGTGCCGTCCGCGCCGGCGCCGAACGCCTTGCAGCGGCCGTCGGCGGACAGGCCGCGCTGCCGGCTGAACTCGACGAACGCGGCGGGTACGGCCATGACGTTCACCCCGCCCGCGACGGCCATGGTGCTTTCGCCGCCCCGCAGCGACTGGATGGCCAGGTGCAGGGCCACCAGCGACGACGAGCACGCCGTGTCGACGGTGACCGCCGGGCCCTCCAGGCCGAACGTGTAGGCCACCCGCCCGGAGACGACGCTCGCGGCGCTGCCGGTGAGCAGATGCCCCTCGACTCCCTCGGGGACCTGCGGGAGGCCCGCGCCGTAGCCCTGGTAGGACATGCCGACGAACACGCCGGTGCGGCTGCCGCGCATGGCGGCCGGGTCGATGCCGGCCCGCTCGAACGCCTCCCACGTGGTCTCCAGCAGGAGACGCTGCTGGGGGTCCATGGCGAGCGCCTCGCGCGGGGAGATCCCGAACAGTGCCGCGTCGAAGTCGCCCGCGTCGTGCAGGAATCCGCCGCCGCGCGCGTACGTCCTGCCGGGGGTGCCCGGGTCGGGGTCGTAGAGGTTCTCGACGTCCCAGCCGCGGTCCTCGGGGAAGGCGGTGATGGCGTCGCCGCCGGACGTGACGAGCCGCCACAGCTCCTCGGGGGAGTCGACGCCGCCGGGGAGGCGGCAGCTCATGGCGACGATCGCGATGGGCTCGTCGTCGGCGGCGGCCGTGCGCGGCTCCGGTCCCGCGGTGCCCTGCGCGCCGAGGAGTTCGGCGCGCAGGAACCGGGCGAGGGCGGTGGCGTTCGGGTGGTCGAAGACCAGGGTGGTGGGCAGTTTCAGGCCGGTGTCGGCGCTGAGTTTGTTGCGTAGTTCGACGGCGGTGAGCGAGTCGAAGCCGAGGTCGTTGAAGGCCCTGCCGGGCTCCACCGCGGCCGGTCCGTCGTGGCCGAGGACGGCGGCGGCCTGCGTGCGGACCAGATCGACCAGTGCGCGGTCCTGCTCGCCCGCCGGCAGCCCGGTCAGCCGCGCGGCGAGCGCGTTGCCGGCCCGCGCGCCGTCCGTGGCCGGGGCCGCGAGGGCGTGGCGCGCCTCGGGCACGTCCGCGAACAGGGCGCTGGGCCGGGTGACGGTGAAGGGGCCGATGAACCGTTCCCACTCGAAGTCGGCGACGGTGAGCGTGGTCTCGTCGTCGGCGAGCGCCTGCCGGAGCGCGGACAGCGCGAGGGCGGGCCGCATCGGTGGCAGGCCGCGGCGGCGCAGCATCTCCTCGCCGTCGCCGACCCGCGCCATGCCGCCGTCGGCCCAGCCGCCCCAGGCGATGGCGAGCGCGGAGCGCCCGTGCGCCCGCCGGTGCTCGGCGAGGGCGTCCAGGTAGGCGTTGGCCGCCGCGTAGGCGGCCTGTCCGGCGCCGCCCCAGACGCCGGCGCCGGAGGAGAACATGACGAATGCGTCGAGTTCCCGGTCGGCCAGCAGTTCGTCCAGGTGTGTGGCGCCCGCGGCCTTGGCCGCGACCGTGCCCGCGAACCCGGCCGGGTCGCAGTCCTCGATCATGGCGTGGTCGCCGACGCCCGCGGCGTGGACGACGGCGTTCACCGGGTGCTCGGCGAGCAGCGCGGCCAGCGCGGCACGGTCGGCGACGTCACACGCGGCGACGGTCACCCGCACGCCCCCCTGTTCCAGTTCCGCGACGAGTTCCGTCGCGCCCGGCGCGTCGAGGCCCCGGCGGCTGGTGAGCACCAGGTGCTCCGCACCCGCACCGGCCAGCCAGCGGGCGACATGCCCGCCCAGCGCCCCCGTACCCCCCGTGACCAGCACCGTGCCGCGCGGCACCCACCCTTGGGCGGGGCCGGTGGCGCGGGCGGCCCGGACGAGCCGGCGCCCGTGGACGCCCGAGGCGCGGATCGCCACCTGGTCCTCGGTCGCCTGCCCCAGGACGGCGGCCAGCCGGGCGGCGGCACGGTCGTCCAGCCGGTCGGGAAGATCGACCAATCCGCCCCAGCGCCGCGGGTGTTCGAGCGCGGCCGCCCGGCCGAAGCCCCACACCTGGGCCTGCCGGGGGCGGTCCACGCGGTCGGAGCGGCCGGTGGCCACCGCGCCGCGCGTGGCGCACCACAGCGGCGCCTCGACGCCCGCGTCCCCGAGCGCCTGCACCAGGCAGAGGGTCCCGGCGAGGCCGTACGAGAGGCCGGGGTGCCCGGTCGGGGTGCCGTCGGCCTCGGCGAGCAGGGACAGGACGCCCGCCACCGGGCCGGCGTCGGCCAGCTCGCGGGCGAGGGTGGCGCGGTCGGTGCCGGGCCCGGCGACGAGCGTCACCAGGTCCAGGCCGTGCTCGCCGAGCGCGGTGCGGACCGAGGCGGTCCACTCGCTGTCCTCCGCCACGACGAGCAGCCAGGTCCCGGACGCGCCCGGCCCCGGGAGCGCGCCGAGCGGCTTCCAGGTGACGCGGTAGCGCCAGCCGTCCACTTCGGACTGCTCGCGGCGCTGTCTGCGCCACGCGGACAGCCTGGGCAGAAGCGCGCTCAGCGAGGCGTCCGCGCTGACGCCCAGGGTCGCGGCGAGGGACTGCGCGTCCTCGCGCTCCACGCTGTCCCAGAAGCCGGAGTCCGCCGCGTCCGCCGGGGTGCCGACGGCGGCCGGGTCCTCGTCCCCCTCCAGCCAGAACCGCTCCCGCTGGAAGGCGTAGGTGGGCAGGGGGACCCGGTGGGCGCCGGGGAACAACGCCCGCCAGTCCGGGGAGAGTCCGTGCACGTACAGCTCGGCGAGGGCGCCGAGCAGGGCCTGTGGTTCCGGGCGGTCGCCGCGCAGGGCGGGCACGGTGACGACGTCCTCCAGGCAGCCCTGCGCCATGCCGCTCAGGACTCCACCGGGACCGATCTCCACATACGCCCGGACTCCGAGGTCGTGAAGTGTCTCGATGCCGTCGGCGAACCGGACCGCCGCACGCACATGCCGCACCCAGTACTCCGGGGTGTACGACTCGACCAGAGCACCCGTCAGATTCGAAACGACCGGGATGCGCGGCTTGTTGAGCACCAGCCCGCTGACGACGCGGGCGAACTCCTCCAGCATCGGGTCCATCAGCGGCGAGTGGAACGCGTGACTGACGTTCAACCGGGACGTCTTACGGCCCTGTCGGGCGAAGTCCCCGGCGATCGCCAGGACCGCCGCCTCGGCCCCGGAGATCACCACCGAGGAGGGCCCGTTGACGGCGGCGACGGTCACCTCCTCGGTGAGGTGAGGCAGCACTTCCGCTTCGGTGGCCTGTACGGCGACCATCGCGCCGCCCGCGGGCAGGGCCTGCATCAGCGCGGCGCGCGCGGAGACCAGCTTCGCCGCGTCGTCCAAGGACAGCGCACCAGCCACGTGCGCCGCCGCGATCTCCCCCACGGAGTGGCCCACGACGACATCGGGCCGCACCCCCCAGGATTCGAGGAGGCGGAACAGCGCCACCTCCACCGCGAAGAGCGCGGGCTGAGCACACCCGGTCCGATGCAGCGACTCGGCATCCACATCCACCGGTGCGTCCACACGCGCGCACACCTCGTCGTACGCATCGGCGAACACGGGGTACGCCGCGTACAGTTCACGCCCCATACCAAGCCGCTGCGAACCCTGACCCGAGAACAGGAAACCGACCTTGCCCCCGGCACCGGCGCGGCCCGAAGTCACGTTCGCGGCCGGTTCGCCGGTGGCGAGGGCGGTGAGTGCCTGCCGGAGCTCGTCGGGGTTTCGCGCGACGACGACCGCGCGGTTCTCGAACGTCTCGCGGGAGGCCAGGGAGAGACCGATGTCGGAGGCCGTCCAGCCGTCGTGCGCGTCGAGGTGGCCGGCGAGGCGGGCCGCCTGGGCGCGCAGTGCCGGTTCGCCCTTGCCCGACAGCACCCATGGCACGAGGTCCGCGGAGTCGGGTGTCGGGGCCGACTGGGCCGCGGGGGGCGCCTGTTCGACGATGGTGTGGGCGTTGGTGCCGCTGACTCCGAAGGACGAGATCGCGGCGCGGCGCGGGCGGTCCGACGTGGGCCACTCCACGGCCTCGGTGAGCAGGCGGACGGCTCCGGACGACCAGTCCACGTGCGGCGACGGCTCGTCGGCGTGCAGGGTCCGCGGCAGCATTCCGTGCCGCATCGCCATCACCATCTTGATCACACCGGCCACGCCCGCAGCCGCCTGCGTGTGGCCGATGTTGGACTTCAACGAGCCGAGCAGCAGCGGCCGTTCGCGGTCCTGGCCGTAGGTCGCGAGGAGTGCCTGCGCCTCGATCGGGTCGCCCAGCGTCGTCCCCGTGCCATGCGCCTCCACGGCATCCACATCACTCGGGGTCAGCCCGGCCGAGGCCAGCGCCTGCCGGATCACCCGCTGCTGCGCGGGACCGTTGGGCGCCGTCAGACCGTTCGACGCACCGTCCTGGTTCACCGCGCTCCCCCGCACGACGGCCAGTACCTCGTGCCCGTTGCGCACGGCGTCGGAGAGGCGCTCCACGAGAAGCACGCCGGCGCCCTCGGACCAGCCGGTGCCGTCCGCGCCCGCGCCGAACGCCCGGCACCGGCCGTCGGGCGACAGGCCACGCTGCCGGCTGAACTCCACGAAGACGTTGGGGCTCGCCATGACGGTGACGCCACCGGCCAGGGCCATCGAGCACTCACCGCCGCGCAGCGACTGCATGGCCAGGTGGAGGGCCACCAGGGAGGACGAGCAGGCGGTGTCGATCGTGACGGCGGGGCCTTCCAGGCCGAAGGTGTAGGCCACCCGGCCGGAGACGACGCTGGACGCGCCGCCGACGAGCCGGTGTCCCTCGACACCCTCGGGGGTGTGGCGCACATCGGCGCCGTAGCCCTGGTAGGCCATGCCGACGAAGACGCCGGTGCGGCTGCCGCGCAGCTGTGCGAGGCCGAGGCCGGCCCGTTCGAAGGCCTCCCAGGAGGTCTCCAGCAGGAGGCGCTGCTGCGGGTCCATGGCCAGCGCCTCGCGCGGCGAGATCCCGAAGAAGTCCGCGTCGAAGTCGGTGGCGTCGTACAGGAAGCCGCCGTCGCGCGCGTACGTCTTGCCGGGGCGCTCGGGGTCGGGGTCGTAGAGCCCGTCGACGTCCCAGCCGCGGTTCGCGGGGAATTCCGAGATGGCGTCGCCGCCGGACAGCACCAGGTCCCACAGGGCCTCGGGCGAGTCGATGCCGCCGGGCAGGTGGCAGCTCATGGCGACGATGGCGATGGGCTCGTCGGTGGCGGCCGTGTGCCGCTCCTGCGGCGCGGCGGGCCGGGTGCCGAGCAGTTCGCTCTGGAGGAAGCGCGCCAGCGCGGTGGCGTTGGGGTGGTCGAAGACCAGCGTGGCGGGCAGGCTGAGGCCGGTCACCGTGTTGACCTCGTTGCGGAGTTCGACGGCGGTCAGGGAGTCGAAGCCGAGGTCCTTGAAGGCCCGGTCGGGTTCGATCTCCGCCGCCGAGGAGTGGCCGAGGACGGCCGCGACGTGTGCGCGGACCAGGTCGGTCAGGGTCCGCACGCGTTCGGGCTCCGGCAGTCCGGCGAGCCGGTCCGCCAGGGGCGCGGCGCCGGTGGCGGTGCCGGCCGGTGCGGCGGTGCGGGCGCCGAGCACTTCGGGCAGCTCGGACAGCAGGGCGCTCGGGCGGGCAAGGGTGAACGGCCCGAGGAACCGCGCCCAGTCGATGTCGGCGACGACGACGGCGGTGTCGTCGCGGTCCAGGGCGCGCTGGACGGCGGTCACGGCGAGTGCGGCGGGCAGGGTGAGGACGCCGCGGCGGCGCAGTTGCTCCTCGTCGGTGCCGGAGACCATGCCGCCGTCGGCCCAGGGGCCCCAGGCGATCGCGGTGGCGGTCAGGCCCCGGGCCCGGCGCCGGGCGGCGAGCCCGTCGAGGAAGGCGTTGCCTGCGGCGTAGGCGGTCTGTTGTCCGCTTCCCCATACGCCGGCGATCGAGGAGAAGAGGACGAAGGCGTCCAGTTCGCGGTCGCCCAGCAGTTCGTCCAGGTGCGCGGCGCCGCGGGCCTTCGCCGCGACGGTGCGGGCGAAGTCGTCCGGCGTCAACGCGTCGAAGGGGCCGAACTGTTCCACGCCCGCCGCGTGGAAGACGGAGGTGAAGGTGTGTCCGGTGAGCAGCGCCGCCACCGCGTCGCGGTCGGCGACGTCGCATGCGGCGAGGGTGACGCGGGTGCCCAGTTCCTCCAGTTCGGCCTTCAGCGCGGTCGCTCCGGGGGCGTCGGCGCCACGGCGGCTGGTGAGCACCAGGTGTGCGGCTCCGGCTCCGGCGAGCCAGCGGGCGAGGTGCCCGCCGAGCGCGCCCGTTCCGCCGGTGATCAGGACGGTGCCGCGCGGCGCCCACGGCCGGGCGGTCGCGGTACCGCTGGGGGCGTGGGCGAGCCGGGCGGTGAACACGCCGGTGGCGCGGACGGCGACCTGGTCCTCCCGGCCGTGCGGCGTGGCGGTTCGCTGGCCCAGTACGGCGGCGAGGCGCCCGGCGGCCCGCTCGTCGACGGCGGCGGGCAGGTCGATCAGGCCGCCCCAGCGCGCCGGGTGCTCCAGGGCCAGGGCGCGGCCGAGGCCCCACACCTGGTGCTGGACCGCGCTGAGCGGTGCGTCGTCGACACGGCCGGTGGCGGCGGCGCCACGGGTGACGCACCACAGCGGGGCCTCGACGCCCGTGTCGCCCAGCGCCTGCGCCAGGGCGACCGTCAGCGCGAGTCCCCGGGCGAGCGCGGGGTGCTCGGGCGAGGCGGTCTCGTCGGTCGCGAGCAGGGACAGGACTCCGTCGGGCGCGCCCGCCCCTTCCAGGGCCCGGGTCAGCTCCTCGGCCAGGGTGGCACGGTCGGCGTCGGCGGCGACGGGCAGCGGGACCAGGCGCGCGCCGCGTCCGGCGAGGGCAGCGCGGACCGTCTGCGCCCCCTCGTCGTCCTCGGACGCCGCGAACAGCCATGTGCGGCCGGAGAGGTCGCCGGCGGACAGGCCGTTCAGCGGCTGCCAGACCACTCGGTAGCGCCGGTCGTCCACGGCGGACTGCTCGCGCCGTCGGCGCCGCCACGCGGACAACTTCGGTATGACGACGTTCAGTTCGTCGGCGCTCAGCTCCAGCGTCGCGGCGAGGGACTGGGCGTCCTCGCGCTCGACGCTCGCCCAGAACCCGGCGTCGACCGCGTCCACGGCGGCCGTCTCGGCCTCTGGCGCCTCCAGCCAGTAGCGCTGCTGCTGGAAGGCGTAGGTGGGCAGGTCGACGCGGCGGGCGCCGGGGAAGAAGGCGTGCCAGTCCACTCCGGTGCCCTGGACGTGCAGTTCGGCGAGCGCGGTGACGACGGCCTGCGGCTCGGAACGGCCGGCGCGCAGTACGGGAATGGTGACGATGTCCTCCACACAGCCCTGCGCCATCCCGCTGAGGACACTGCCCGGACCGATCTCCACGAAGGTCGTGACACCCAGCTCGTGCAGGGTACGGACGCCATCGGCGAACCGGACCGCCTCACGGACGTGTCGGACCCAGTACTCCGGGGTGTACGACTCCGCCAAGCGGCCGGTGAGGTTCGAAACGATCGGAATCCGCGGCTCGTTGAAGGACAGGCCCCGGACGACCTGCTCGAACTCGTCCAGCATCGGATCCATCAAAGGGGAATGGAACGCATGGCTGACCTTCAACCGGGAGGTTTTGCGGCCCTGTTCGGCGAAGACCTCAGCGACCGCCGACACCGCGTCCTCGGCACCGGAAACCACCACGGACCGGGGACCGTTGACGGCCGCGATCCCTACCTCTTCGGTCAGATAGGGCAGTACTTCGTCCTCGGTCGCCTGGACCGCCACCATCGCCCCACCGGAAGGCAACGCCTGCATGAGACGGGCCCGCGCGGACACCAACTTCGCGGCGTCCTCCAACGACAGCGCACCCGCCACATGCGCCGCCGCGATCTCACCCACCGAATGACCAGCCACGTAATCCGGCCGCACACCCCACGACTCCAGCAACCGGAACAACGCCACCTCAACGGCGAACAACGCGGGCTGCGTCCAACCCGTCTGGTTCAGCTCCGCGGAATCGACGTCGACCGGCGCCTCCAGCAGCGCACACACCTCGTCGTACGCCGCCGCGAACACCGGATACGCGGCATACAACTCACGCTCCATACCGACCCGTTGGGACCCCTGCCCCGAGAACAGGAAGCCGGTGCGCTCGCCATGGCGGGTCGTGTTCTGGAGGACGGCGGCGGACGGGGTTCCGTTCGCCAGCGCCCTCAACCCGTCGGTGAGTTCGGCGACGCTCGTGCCGACGACGGCGGCGCGGCGGTCCCAGGCGGTGCGGGTGGTGGCGAGGGAGAGGCCGATGTCGGCCGGCCCGCCGTCGCGGCGGCCGTTCAGCAGGGAGAGCAGGCGCTCGGCCTGGGCGCGCAGCGCCGTCTCGGTCCTCGCCGACAGCACCCACGGCAGCGCGACGGCGGCGGCCGGGGGGACCGCCGGCTCGGCGGCGGGCTGCTCGTCGGGGGCCGGGGCCTGTTCGATGATGGTGTGCGCGTTGGTGCCGCTGACGCCGAAGGACGAGACGGCGGCGCGGCGCGGATGGTCCGTCCCGGGCCAGTCGACGGCCTCGGTGAGCAGCTTGACGCCGCCCGCCGACCAGTCGACCTGGGCGGTCGGCTCGGTCACGTGCAGCGTGCGCGGCAGCACGCCGTTGCGGATGGCCATGACCATCTTGATCACACCGGCCACACCGGAGGCCGCCTGGGTGTGGCCGATGTTGGACTTGACGGAGCCCAGCCACAGCGGCCGGTCCGCCGGGTGCTCGCGGCCGTAGGTGGCGAGCAGCGCCTCGGCCTCGATCGGGTCGCCGAGGGTGGTGGCCGTGCCGTGCGCCTCGACCGCGTCGATCTGGGAGGCGGTCAGGCGCGCGTTCTCCAGTGCCTGCCGGATGACGCGTTCCTGCGCGGGGCCGTTCGGGGCCGTGAGGCCGTTGGAGGCGCCGTCCTGGTTGACCGCGCTGCCGCGGACGACCGCCAGCACCTGGTGACCGTTGCGGCGGGCGTCGGACAGCCGTTCCAGCAGGAGCACGCCGACGCCTTCGGACATGCCTGTGCCGTCGGCGGTCGAGGAGAAGGCGCGGCAGCGGCCGTCGGGTGACAGGCCGCGTTGCGCGCTGAACGCGATGAAGGTGTGGGGCGTGGCCATCACGGTCACACCGCCGGTCAGGGCGAGCGTGCACTCGCCGTTGCGCAGCGCCTGGGCGGCCAGGTGGAGCGCGACCAGCGAGGACGAGCAGGCCGTGTCGACGGTGACCGCCGGCCCTTCCAGGCCGAGGGCGTAGGAGACGCGGCCGGACACCACGGCGGCGGTGTTCGCGGTGACGAGGTGGGCCTCGATGTCGCTGTCGCCCTGCCGCTGGAGGTAGGCGTGGTCCTGGCCGTTGGTGCCGATGAACACGCCGGCCCGGGTGCCGCGCGCGGTGGTGGGGTCGATGCCCGCGCGCTCGAATGCCTCCCAGGAGGTCTGCAGGAGCAGCCGCTGCTGCGGGTCCATGACGAGGGCCTCGCGGGGCGAGATCCCGAAGAACGCCGGGTCGAACTCGGCGGCCCCGTCGAGGAATCCGCCCTGGCGGACGTAGGTGCGGCCGGTCCGGCCGGGCTCGGGGTCGTAGATGGTGTCCAGGTCCCAGCCGCGGTCGGCGGGGAACTCGGACACGCCGTCGCCGCCCTCCGCGACCAGCCGCCACAGGTCCTCGGGCGAGCCGACCCCGCCCGGGTAGCGGCAGGACATCCCGACGATGGCGATGGGCTCGGTGTCCTTCGCCTCCAGCTCACCCAGCTGCCTGCGGGTCTGACGCAGGTCCACCATCACGCGCTTGAGGTAGTCCCGGAGTTTGTCGTCGTTCGACATGTTTTACGTCCTCGGTAGCGGTGCGTGAGAAGAGTCAGCGAGACCCGAGCTCTTGGTCGATGAGGTCGAACATCTCGTCGTCGGTGGCGGTGTCGATCCGGTCGAGGTCGCTGTCGCGGTCGGTGCCGGGGCCGGTGTCGGCGGTGTTCGCCGCGGTGCTCCGGTGGGTGTCGGTCCACTTCCAGAGCAGTGCCTTGAGCCGGGCGGTGACCGTGTCCCGTACCGCGTCCTGCGGGGCGAGCGCGGCCAGCCGTGCCTCCAGCCGGTCCAGTTCGGCGAGCACGGGCGGGGGCTCGGCGGCGAGTTCGAGCACCAGGTTCTTGTGCAGGAGCCGGGCGATCGCGACGGGGTTGGGATGGTCGAAGACCAGGGTGGGCTTCAGCCGGAGCCCGGTCGCGGCCTTGAGCCGGTTGCGCAGTTCCACGGCGGTCAGGGAGTCGAAGCCGATGTCCCGGAAGGCGGTGGTGGGTTCGACGCGGGCCGCGGTGGCGTGCCCCAGGGCGGCCGCCGCCTGGTTGCGCACCAGTTCCAGCAGGACCTTCTCCTGGTCGGTCTCCGGCATTCCGGCGAGGCGGCGGGCCAGCGCGGGGATCCCCCCGGCCGTGGTCTCCGCCGGGGCGGCGGTGTCGCCCACGAGGCCGCGCAGGACGGCGGGGAGCATGCCGGTGCGGGACATGGCGCGCAGCCCCGGCAGGTCCAGCCGGACCGGCACGATCACCGGCCGGTCCACGGCGAGGGCGGCGTCGAACAGGGCCAGCCCCTCCGCCGGGGTGAACGGCACGACACCGGCCCGCCCCATCCGGTTGCGGTCGGCTTCGGTGATCCGGTCGCCCATGCCGCCGTTGTCCGTCCACAGGCCCCATGCCAGCGAGGTGCCGGGCAGTCCCGCGGCCCGGCGGCTGTGCGCCAGCCCGTCCAGGAAGGCGTTCGCGGCGGCGTAGCTCGCGGCGCCGGCGCTGCCCAGGACTCCGGCGAGGGAGGAGAAGAGCACGAACGCGGACAGGTCGAGGTCCTTGGTCAGCTCGTGCAGGTGCAGCGCACCGTCGGCCTTGGGCCGCAGTACGGTGTCCAGGCGGTCCGGGGTCAGCGCGGTGATCATGCCGTCGTCCAGGGCCGCGGCCGCGTGCACCACGGCCACGAGCGGGTGCTCGGCCGGGACGGAGGCCAGCAGCGCGGCGAGGGCGTCGCGGTCCGCGATGTCGCATGCGGCCACGTCGACGTGCGCGCCCAACTCTTCCAGCTCGTTGGCGAGTTCACCGATGCCTTCGGCCGCGGGGCCCCGACGGCTGGCCAGCAGCAGCCTGCGCGCGCCGCGTTCGGTGACGAGGTGCCGCGCCAGCGAGCGTCCGAGGCCACCGGTCGCGCCGGTGAGCAGCACGGTCCCCTCGGGGTCCCATACGGCGGCGGTGGGGTCCTCACCGGACCGGGCGGGAACGGTGGGGCCCTCGAAGTTCCTCGCGGAAGCGGCGGGGTCCTCGGGCGGGGTGATCCGGGCGAGGCGCGGCACATACAGCTTTCCGTCGCGCACGGCGGCCTGCGGCTCGTCCAGCGCGGCGAGCGCCGCGGCCAGCGCCGGGGCGATGCCGTCTCCGCTCACCGAGTCGTCCACGTCGAGGAGCAGCAGCCGGTCGGGGTGCTCGCTCTGGGCGGACTTGACCAGTCCGGAGACCGCGGCGTGCGCGAGGTCCACGGCCGTGCCGTCCGGCTCGACGGCTCCCCGCGTCATCACCACGAGCCGCGCGTCGGAGAACCGTTCGTCGGCGACCCACTCCTGGACGAGCGACAGCACATCGGCCAGCAGCCTGCGCGTCGCCGCCGCGGCGTCGCCCTCGCCCGGTGCGCAGGGCAGCAGGACGTGGGCGGGCGCGGCCGCGCCGCCGTCGACCGCCGTGCGGAGCGCGTCGATGCCGGCGCGGGTGTCTTCGAGGACCGTCCACTCGGCCCCCGCATCGGTGGTGGGCACCGCGGTGTGCTCGACCCAGTCGACCTGGAACATCCAGTTCCGGTGGGCCACGCGCGAGGCCAGCACCTGCTGCGGGGACATGGTGCGCGCCCGCACGGACGCGACCGAGGCGACGGGGCCGCCGTCGGCGTCGGACAGCTCGATCGTCACGGCGTCGTCCCCGGCGGGCCGGACGCGGACGCGCACGGTCCCGGCCCCCGGAGCGTGTACGGAGACGCCGCTCCAGGCGTGCGGCAGGAGTACCCCGTCGCCGCGTTCCTGCGACCGCAGGCCGAAGGCTGCGTGCAGCAGTTCGGGGTGCAGGGTGTAGCGGTCCGCCCGGTCCCGCTCGCTCTCGGGCAGGACGGCCTCGGCGTACAGCTCGTCCCCGGCGCGCCAGGCGGCGCGAAGCCCCGGACGGTCCTCGACGTCCACGGGTTCGGCGCCCGTCGGCGGCCAGCTCAGCAGGTCGAACTCCGGCTGTCGGGCGTCGCGGGTCAGTTCTCCGGTGACGTGGCACACCCACGGCTCGCCGGCGTCCGCGGCGGCCCGGCTGAAGACGCGCACCGAGCGCCGGTCGGGGTCGTCACCCGTGCCGATCCGGACCTGGATGCGGACGGCGCCTTGTCCGGCCAGGACCAGCGGCGCGTCCACGTCCAGCCGGTCCAGGTGCGGGAACCCGGTCCGCCGTCCCGCCGCCAGGGCGATGTCCACGAACGCGGCGACCGGGAGCACCGGCACACCGGCGACCGGGTGTTCCGTCACCCAGGGCGTGTCGGCGGGGGACAGCCGGCCGGTGAACAGCACGTCCTGCGCCCCGGCGGTCTCGACGACCGCGCCGAGCAGCGGGTGCCCGGCGGGGTCCAGGCCCGCCGAGGAGACGTCGGGCGCGGCCGTGCCCTTGAGCCAGTAGCGCTCGCGCTGGAAGGCGTAGGTGGGCAGGTCGACCCGCCGGGCGCCGGGGAACAGCGCACGCCAGTCCGGGGAGAAACCGTGGGCGTGCAACCGTCCGAGGGCGAGCGTGAGCGCCTGTGGTTCGGGGCGGTCGGTGCGGAGCGCGGGGATGGCGACGACGTCGTCCACGCAGCCCTGTGCGAGGGCGCTCAGCACTCCGCCGGGGCCGATCTCCACGAACGTCGTCGCGCCCAGCTCGTGCAGGGTCTGGACGCCATCGGCGAACCGGACCGCCTCGCGGACGTGCCGGACCCAGTACTCCGGGGTGTACGGCTCCGCCAGACGACCTGTGAGGTTGGAAACCACGGGGATGCGCGGCTCGTTGAAGACCAGCTCGCCAACGACCGCCGCGAACTCCTCCAGCATCGGTTCCATCAAAGGGGAATGGAACGCGTGGCTGACCGTGAGACGGGATGTCTTACGGCCTCGCTCCCCGAATACCCCGGCGACCGCCAGGACGGCATCCTCGGCGCCCGAAACCACTACAGACTGCGGGCCGTTGACCGCCGCGATCCCTACCTCGCCGGTCAGATATGGCAGCACCTCGTCCTCGGACGCCTGCACCGCCACCATCGCCCCACCGGAAGGCAACGCCTGCATGAGACGAGCCCGCGCGGACACCAACTTCGCCGCATCCTCCAACGACAACACACCCGCCACATGCGCGGCCGCGATCTCACCCACCGAATGACCAGCCACGTAGTCCGGCCGCACACCCCACGACTCCAACAGCCGGAACAACGCCACCTCAACGGCCAACAACGCGGGCTGCGCCCAACCCGTCCGGTTCAACTCCTCCGAGCCGACATCGACCCGCCCCTCCAGCAGCGCACACACCTCGTCGTACGCCGCCGCGAACACCGGATACGCGGCATACAACTCACGTCCCATGCCGAGCCGTTGCGACCCCTGCCCCGAGAACAGGAACCCGATCTTGCCCGGTTCCGCCTCGGCCCGTCCTGTCGCGACCTGTGCCGAGGGTTCGCCCGCGGCGAGGGCGGACAGGCCGGCGCGCAGTTCCTCCTCGTCGGTGCCGACCACCGCGGCCCGGTGCTCCAGCGCCGCACGGGTGACCGCCAGTGAGAAGCCCACGTCGGCCGGGGAGGCGGCCGCGAGGTCCACGGACGACAGCAGCCGTCGTGCCTGGTCGCGCAGGGCTTCCCCGGTCTTCGCGGAGAGCACCCACGGCACCACCGTGGTCCGGGCCCGCGTCTGCTCCTCGGGTGCCTGCTCCTCCGGGGCTTCTTCGAGGATGATGTGCGCGTTGGTGCCGCTGATACCGAACGACGAGATCCCGGCCCGGCGCGGGTGGTCCGTCTCGGGCCACGCGGCCGCCTCGGTCAGCAGCCGGACCGAGCCGGCCGACCAGTCGACCTGCGGGGTGGGCCGGTCCACGTGCAGTGTCCTCGGCAGCAGGCCGTGCCGCATCGCCAGCACCATCTTGATCACGCCCGCGACGCCCGCCGCGGCCTGCGTGTGGCCGATGTTGGACTTCAACGAGCCGAGCAGCAGCGGGAGTTCGCGGTCCTGACCGTAGGTGGCGAGCAGTGCCTGTGCCTCGATCGGGTCGCCGAGGCTCGTGCCCGTGCCGTGTGCCTCGACGGCGTCGACCTCCTCCGCGGACAGTCCGGCTCCGGCCAGCGCTTCGAGGATCACGCGCTGCTGCGAGGGGCCGTTGGGTGCGGTCAGGCCGTTGGAGGCGCCGTCCTGGTTGACGGCGCTGCCGCGGACGACCGCGAGCACCCGGTGGCCGAGCCGGCGGGCGTCCCGCAGCCGCTCCACGAGCAGCAGTCCGGCGCCCTCGGACCAGGAGGCGCCGTCGGCCGCCGCCGCGAAGGACTTGCAGCGGCCGTCGGGGGCGAGTCCGCGCTGGCGGCTGAACTCGACGAAGGCGCTGGGGCCCGCCATGACCGTCACCCCGCCCGCGAGCGCCATGGCGCAGTCACCGGCCCGCAGTGCCTGCACGGCGAGGTGCAGGGCGACCAGCGAGGACGAGCAGGCGGTGTCGACGGTGACCGCGGGGCCCTCGAAGCCGAAGGTGTAGGCGATGCGCCCGGAGGCGACGCTGCCGGAGTTCCCGGTGCTCATCAGCCCCTCGACGCCCTCGGGGAGGACGCCGGGCGTGAAGCCGTAGTCGTGGTACATGAGTCCGGCGAAGACCCCGGTGCGGCTGCCTTTGAGCGTGGCGGGATCGATGCCGGCGTGCTCGAACGCCTCCCAGGCGGCCTCCAGCAGGAGGCGCTGCTGCGGGTCCATGGCCAGGGCCTCGCGCGGTGAGATCCCGAAGAAGTCGGCGTCGAAGTCCGCCGCGTCGCGCAGGAAGCCGCCCTGGCGGGTGTAGACCTTGCCGGGGCGCTCGGGGTCGGGGTCGTAGAGCGCGTCGACGTCCCAGCCGCGGTCCTCGGGGAAGTGCCCGATGGCGTCCTCGCCCTCGGCCAGCAACCGCCAAAGTTCCCCGGGGGAGCCGACGCCGCCGGGGAACCGGCAGCTCATGCCCACGATGGCGATCGGTTCCCGGTCGCGGGCCTCCAGCTCGCGCACGCGCCGCCGGGCCTGGCGCAGGTCGGTGGTGGCCCGCTTGAGGTATTCCCGGAGCTTGTCTTCGTTCATCATCGGTGTTGCCAGCCCCTTTTGGCCTGCGCGGTCAGGAGATGCCGAGTTCGTCGTCGAGGAGGTCGTACAGTTCCTCGTCGCTCGCCGAGCTGAGGTCGTCGTCGGTCCCGGCTCCGCCCGCGTCCGCGGGTTCGGCGGGCTCGTCCCGGTTCCAGCGGGCGAGCAGCGACCTCAGACGCATGGTGATCCTGGTGCGGGTGACGTTGTCGACGGCGTCCGCTGCGGCGCCGTCCAGGGCGGCGGCGAGGCGGTCGAGTTCGTCGAGGACCGGTGCGGACGGGGACGTGCCGCCGGGGAGGTCGTCGAGCACGCGTTGCGCGAGGTCGGCGGGGGTCGGGTGGTCGAAGACCAGGGTCGCGGGCAGCCGCAGGCCGGTGGCCCGGTTCAGCCGGTTGCGCAGTTCCACCGCCGTCAGCGAGTCGAAGCCCAGGTCGCCGAAGGCCTGTCCGGGCCGGACGGCCTTGGCCGAGCCGTGCCCGAGGACCGCGGCGACCTCGGACCGGACGAGGTCGAGGACGGCCGCCGCGCGCTCGCTCTCGGGCAGGCCCGCGATCCGCTGGGCGGCGGGTACGGCGGCCGTCCGGTCGGTGCGCCGCGCCCGGCCGCCGACGAGTGCCCTGAGCAGCGGCGGCACCGGGGCGGTCGAGTTCCGCAGGGCGGCGAGGTCCAGCCGTGCCGCCACCACCACGGCGTCGTCCGACGCGAGTGCGGTGTCGAGGAGTTCGAGGCCGTCGTCGTCGGGCAGCGGCAGCACGCCGCCGCGGGCGAGCCGGGTCCGGTCGGCGCCGCCGAGGTCCCCGGTCATGGTGCCGGTGCGCTGCCACAGTCCCCACGGCAGCGACAGCGCGGGCAGGCCCTCGGCCCGGCGGCGGGCGGCGAAGGCGTCCAGGAAGGCGTTGGCGGCCGCGTAGTTGGCCTGGCCGGGGGTGCCGAGCGTGCCCGCGAGCGAGGAGAACACCACGAACGCCCGGACGTCGCCCGCGAGTTCGTGCAGGTTCAGCACCGCGTCGGCCTTGGGGCGCAGCACTGTGTCCAGGCGCTCGGGGGTGAGCGCGTCGAGGACGCCGTCGTCGAGAACGCCGGCCGTGTGCACCACGGCGGTCACCGGGGTGCCGGACAACACCTGCGCGAGGGCGTCCCGGTCCGCCGCGTCGCAGGCCGCCCAGCGCACGTCGGCGCCCGCGGCGGCCAGTTCCGCCCCCAGTTCCGCCGCGCCCTCGGCATCCGCGCCGCGCCGGCTCATCAGCAGCAGACTCCGTACCCCGTGCTCGGCGACCAGATGCCGGGCGACGAGCCCGCCCAGCGCCCCGGACGCACCGGTCACCAGCACCGGCCCGGACCCGAAATCCGGGGCGGACGCAGGGGTTTCGGCGGTGGCCCGGGCGAGCCGGGGCAGCAGGAGGGTGTCGCCGCGCAGCGCCGCCTGCGGTTCGTCGGCGGCGAGGAGGCGGGGTACGGCCGTCGCGGCGGCGCGCTCCGTGTCGGCGTCGGGGGTGGTGTCGAGGAGGACGATACGGTCGGGGTTCTCCGACTGCGCCGACCGGACCAGGCCCCACACGGCCGCCTGCACCGGTTCGGCCGCCGGATCGTCGCCGGTGGCGACCGCGCCCCGGGTCACCAGCACCAGCCGGGCCGCGCGGTCCTCGGTCACCCACCACCGCAGCAGCCGGAGCACCTCGGCGAGGACGTCCCGGACCCGTACGGCGTCGGCGCCCGATCCGGCCGGGCAGGGGACGACGACGGCGTCCGCGCCGTCCGGTGTCGCCGGAGCGGCGAGGAGGGCGGCGATGTTGTCGCGGACCCGTACGGCCGGGCCGTGCGCGTCGGCCGCGGCGGCGAGCGGTGCCCACTCCACGGTGAACAGGCAGTCCCGGGAGTTCGTGCGCAGCTGCCCGGCCGACACCGGGCGCAGCGTCAGCGAGTCCACGGAGAGGACGGGACGGCCCGTGTCGTCGGCGGCCTCCAGCCGTACGGCGTCCCCGTCGGCCGGGGTGAGCCGTACCCGCAGGCCGGCCGCCGCGGTGCCGTGCAGGGTGACGCGGGACCAGGCGAAGGGCAGCAGGGGGCCGTCGGCGGCCGGTACGAGGCCGCCCGCGCCCAGCGCGTGCAGCGCGGCGTCGAGCAGGGCCGGGTGCAGTGCGAACGTGTCCGCGTCCGGCCGTGCCTCGTCGGTCAGGGCGAGTTCGGCGTAGACCGCGTCGGGGCCGCGCCAGGCGGCGCGCAGCCCCTGGAAAAGCGGGCCGTAGCTCAGGCCGAGGCCGGCCAGCCGGTCGTAGAAGCCGTCCAGGTCCACGGGTTCGGCGTCGGCCGGGGGCCAGTCGCCCAGGTCGGCGCCGTGGGAGGGGGCACCGGTGGCGAGGGTGCCGGTGGCGTTCCGGAGCCAGGGGCCGTCCCCGGCACGCGAGTGCACGCTCAGCGGGCGGCGGCCGGAGTCGTCCTGCCCGCCCACGAGCACCTGGAGCGCGACGCCGCCCTGCTCGGGCAGGATCAGCGGGGCCTCCAGGGTGAGTTCCTCGACCAGGTCGCAGCCGGTCTCTGCGGCGGCGTGGGCGGCCAGTTCCACGAAGGCCGTGCCCGGCAGCAGCACGGTGCCCAGCACCGCGTGCTCGGCCAGCCGGGGCTGGGCCGCCAGGGACAGCAGCCCGGTCATCAAGTGGCCGCCCGCGTCCGGGAGTTCCACCGTGGCGCCCAGGAACGGGTGCCCGGTGGTGTCCAGTCCGGCCGCGCGCACAACGCCCGCCGCGGCGCCCGCCGCCAGCCAGTACCGCTCGTGCTGGAACGCGTAGGTCGGGAGGTCGACGCGGCGGGCGCCCGGCAGGACCGCGTCCCAGTCGACGCGCACGCCGTGCAGCCGGGCCTGGGCCAGGGACAGCATCAGCCGGTGGCGGCCGCCGTCGCCGCGGCGCAGCGTCGGCACGATCGCGGCCCGCGCCTCGGCGGCCTCGATGGCGTCCTGTATGCCCGCCAACTGCACGGGGTGCGGGCTGACTTCGACGAACACGTCGTGTCCGTCGGCCAGTGCGGCCCGGATCGCGTCGTGGAACCGTACCGTCTGCCGCATGTTGCGGTACCAGTAGCCGGGGCCGAGTTCGTCCGGGGACAGTCTGCCGCCCGTCACGGTGGAGTAGAACGGCACGGTGCCGGGGAGCGGTTCGACCGGGGCGAAACCCTCGTGCGCCCGCGCTTCGACGCGTTCGATCTGCGGCGAGTGCGCGGCGTAGTCGACGGCGACCTTGCGGGCCTGGACGCCCTGCTGTGCGCAGTGCGCGAGGAGTTCGTCCAGGGCGTCGGTGTCGCCGGAGACCACGACGGTGCCGGGCCCGTTCACGGCGCCGATGCCGAGGCGGCCGGCCCACCGGCCGATCAGTTCCCGCGCCTCCTCGTACGGGAGCGTCACCGAGGCCATCGCGCCGTGTCCCTGGAGGTCGAGCACCGCGAGGCTGCGCCGCGCCACGACGCGCGCCCCGTCCTCCAGGGAGAGCGCTCCGGCGATCACGGCGGCGGAGACCTCGCCCTGGGAGTGTCCGACGACCGCGTCGGGGGTCACCCCGAAGGAGCGCCACACCTCCGCGAGGGCGACGGTCATCGCCCAGAGCACGGGCTGGAGCACGTCGACCCGGTCCTGTTCGGCGTCGGACGTGCCGCGCAGCACCTCGGTCAGCGACCAGTCGACGTGCGGTGCGAGGGCGCGTTCGCAGGCGTCGATCCGGTCCCGGAAGACCGGGGAGGTGTCCAGGAGTTCCGTGGCCATGCCCGCCCACTGGGAGCCCTGGCCGGGGAAGACGAAGACGGTCCTGCCGGAGGTGTGCGCGGTCCCGGTCAGCACGCCGGGCGGTGTGGTCCCGGCGGCGACACCCGCGAGTCCCTGCCGGAACTCCTCGGGGGTCCGGGCGACGACCGCGGCCCGGTGTTCGAAGTCCGCCCTGGTGGTGGCCAGCGAGTACGCCACGTCGGCCGCGCGGCCCGCGCCTCGGCCGCTGTCGTCGCCGCCGGGGCGGGAGTTGCCGTCAAGGAGGGGATTGTCGTCGAGGTGGGAGGCGAGGCGGGCGGCCTGGGCACGCAGGGCCGCTTCGGTCCTGCCGGAGAGGATCCACGGCACGGGCGTGCCGGGGTCGGACGGCGGCGAGGACGGTTCCTCGGCGGCGGGGGCCTGTTCGATGATCGTGTGGGCGTTGGTGCCGCTGACGCCGAAGGAGGACACGGCGGCGCGGCGCGGGCGGCCCGTGCCGGGCCAGTCGACGGCCTCGGTCAGCAGTCGTACCTCGCCCGCCGACCAGTCCACGTGCGGTGTGGGCTCGTCCACGTGCAGGGTCGGCGGGAGCACGCCGTGCCGCATCGCCATGACCATCTTGATCACTCCCGCCACGCCCGCGGCGGCCTGGGTGTGACCGATGTTGGACTTCAGCGAGCCCAGCCACAGCGGCCGTCCCTCGGGCCGTTTCCGCCCGTACGTGGCGAGGAGTGCCTGGGCCTCGATCGGGTCGCCGAGCCTGGTGCCCGTGCCGTGGGCCTCGACGGCGTCCACATCACTCGGGGTCAGTCCGGCGGAGGCCAGCGCCTGCCGGATCACCCGCTGCTGCGAAGGACCGTTGGGCGCCGTCAGACCATTGGACGCACCGTCCTGGTTCACCGCACTGCCCCGCACCACCGCCAGCACCCGGTGCCCGAGGCGCCGCGCATCAGACAACCGCTCCACCAGCAGCAGCCCGACACCCTCACCCCAGCCCGTGCCGTCCGCACCGGCCGCGAACGCCCTGCACCGCCCGTCCGGCGACAACCCCCGCTGCCGGCTGAACTCCACGAAGACGGTGGGGCTCGCCATGACGGTGACGCCACCGGCGAGCGCCATCGTGCACTCGCCCGTGCGCAGCGCCTGGACGGCCAGGTGCAGGGCGACCAGCGACGAGGAGCAGGCCGTGTCGACCGTGACGGCGGGGCCCTCCAGACCGAAGGTGTAGGACACGCGCCCGGAGGCGACGCTGCCGGAGCCTCCGGTGGTGAGCAGGCCCTCGACGCCGTCGGGCAGTGCGCGCGGGCCCTGCCCGTAGTCGTGGTACATCAGTCCGGTGAAGACACCGGTGCGGCTCCCCCGCACCGTCGCCGGGTCGATCCCGGCGCGTTCGAACGCCTCCCAGGACGCCTCCAGCAGCAGCCGCTGCTGCGGGTCCATCGCCAGCGCCTCGCGGGGGCTGATGCCGAAGAAGCCCGCGTCGAAGCCGGCCGCCTCGTGCAGGAAGCCGCCGTGGCGCGCGTAGGTGGTGCCGAGGTGTTCGGGGTCGGGGTCGTAGAGCCCCTCGACGTCCCAGCCGCGGTCGTCCGGGAACCGGGTGATGCCGTCCTGGCCGGCGGCCACCAGCCGCCACAGGTCCTCCGGCGAGCGCACTCCGCCCGGCAGGCGGCAGCTCATGCCGATGATGGCGATCGGCTCGTCGGCGGCGGCCGTTGGCCGTTCCGTCGTGGTCGCCGTCGTGGCGGCCGGGGCCGCGCCGGGGAGTTCGGTGCCGAGATGCCGGGCGAGGGCGGTGGGGGTGGGGTGGTCGAAGACGAGGGTGGCGGGCAGGCGCAGCCCGGTGGCGGCGGCCAGCCGGTTGCGCAGTTCCACGGCGGTCAGCGAGTCGAAGCCCAGGTCCTGGAAGGCGTGCGTGGGCTGGACGGCGCCGGGCGAGGAGTGCCCGAGCACGGCGGCGACCTCCCCGCGCACCAGGTCCAGGAGGGCGTCGTCGCGGTCCTCGCCGGTCAGCCCGGCGAGGCGTTCGGCCGGGGAGCCGGTGGCGGCGCGCCGGGCCGTGCCGCGCGGGGGGACGCGGACGAGTCCGCGCAGCAGGGCCGGTACGGTCTGCGCCGCCCGGTCGCGCAGGGCCGCGGTGTCGAGGCGGACCGGTACGAGCACGGGTTCGTCGGAGGCGAGCCCGGCGTCGAACAGGCGCAGGGCGTCCTCGGTGGACAGCGGCAGGACGCCGGAGCGCGCCATCCGTGACCTGCCCGCCTCGTCGAGGGTGTCGGCCATGGTGCCCTCCTGCGCCCAGGGGCCCCACGCCAGCGAGACGGTGGGCCGCCCCTGGGCGCGGCGGCGACGGGCGAAGGCGTCGAGGAAGGCGTTGGCGGCGGCGTAGTTGCCCTGTCCCGGGTTGCCGAAGGCGCCCGCGGCGGAGGAGAACAGCACGAACGTCGTGCCGGGGCCGGTGAGTTCGTCCAGGTTGAGTACGGCGTCGGCCTTGGGCGCGAGGACGGCGGCCAGCCGGGGCGGGGTCAGCGCGGCCAGCACACCGTCGTCGAGCACGCCGGCGGTGTGCACGACGGAGTCGACCGGGGTGGTGGCCAGCAGCCGGGCGAGGGCGGCACGGTCGGCCAGGTCGCAGGCGGCCCACGTCGCCTCGGCGCCGAGCGCCGCGAGGCCGGCCACCAGGTCCGTGGCGCCCGGGGCGTCCTCGCCCCGGCGGCTGACGAGCAGCAGCCGCCGTACGCCGTGTCCGGTCACCAGGTGCCGGGCGAGGGTGCCGCCGAGCGCGCCGGAGGCGCCGGTGAGCAGCACGGTGCCGAGGTGGGGGGCCGGACCGTCCGCCGTCGTGGGGGAAGCGGCGCGGGTCAGGCGTGGGGCGCTCGGCTCCCCGGCGCGGACGACGACGTGCGGCTCGCCGGACAGGACGGCGCGGGGCGCGAGGACGGCGGCCTCGTCGGGGCGGTCGGTCTCCAGCAGCACGATCCTGCCGGGGTGTTCCGCCTGGGCCGAGCGCACCAGCCCGCCCGCCGCGGCGTGCGCGAGGTCGTCGGGGTGTGCCACCAGCACGAGGCGCGCGGCCGGTTCGCCGGCGAGCCAGTGCTGGAGCAGCCGCAGCACCTCGCTGGTGACCGCTCGGATCCGCTCGGCCTCGCCCGTTCCTTCCGGGCCGTCGGGGCAGGGGACCACGAGCACGTCGGGCCGTGCCGCTCCGTCGGTCTCCGTGAGTGCGGCGAGGTCCGGGACGTACGCGACGACCGGGCCGTCCGCGTCGCCGGCGGGCAGGGCCAGCGGGGCCCGCTCGACGGTGAACAGCGCGTCGTCGGCGCGCTCGCGCAGCTGCCGGGCCGAGACGGCGCGCAGGGTGAGCGATTGGACGGACGCCACCGGCTCGCCGGTGGCGTCGGCCACCGTCAGGGACACCGCGTCCGCACCGGCCGGGGCCAGCCCGACCCTGACGGTGGACGCGCCCGTGGCGTGCACGGACACCCCGGACCAGGCGAACGGCAGCAGCGGCCCGTCCGCCTCGGCCACCAGGGGGCCGCCCGCGCCGATCGCGTGCAGCGCCGCGTCCAGCAGTGCGGGGTGGAGGAGGAAGGAGCCGGCGTCCGTGCCGTCGGGGAGGGTGGCCTCGGCGAAGATCTCCTCGCCCGCGCGCCAGACGTTCCGCAACCCGCGGAACACCGGTCCGTAGGCCAGGCCGAGGGCGGCCAGCCGGTCGTAGTGGCCGTCGAGGCCGACCGGCGTGGAGCCGGGCGGGGGCCAGGCGGTGAGCGGCCGCCCGGCGGCCGCGGGAGCACCCCGTTCGGCGGTGGGTCCGGGGGCTCCGGTGTCACCGACTGCCGCAGCCAGGGTGTTTTCGGTGACGAAGCCGGTCGCGTGGCGGAGCCACGGCAGGTCGGTGTCCCCCTCGGGGCGGGCGTGGACCGTCAGCGGTCTGCGGCCCGAGTCGTCGGCCGCGCCGACCCACACCTGAACCGCGACACCGCCGTGCTCGGGCACCACCAGGGGCGCTTCGAGGGTGAGGTCCTCCAGCAGTGCGCAGCCGGCTTCGTCGGCGGCTCGCAGGGCCAGTTCGACGAACGCGGTGCCCGGCAGGAGCACGGTGCCGAGCACGGCGTGATCGCGCAGCCACGGGTGCGTGCGCAGGGACAGCCGGCCGGTGAGCAGCCGTTCACCGCCACCGGCGAGGCAGACGGCGGCGGCCAGCAGCGGGTGGTCGGCGGAGCCCAGCCCGGCGGCACGGACGGCGCCGGGAGCGGCGGGTGCGCAGTCGAGCCAGTAGTGCTCGTACTGGAAGGCGTAGGTGGGCAGTTCGACGCGCCGGGCTCCGGGGAAGAAGGCGTGCCAGTCAGGGGAGACGCCGTGCACGTGCAGTTCGGACACGGCGGCGACGAGTGCGGCCCGCTCGGGGCGGTCGGCGCGGAGTGCCGGGATGGTGACGACGTCGTCCACGCAGCCCTGTGCGAGGGCGCTCAGCACTCCGCCGGGGCCGATCTCCACGAACGTCGACACGCCCAGCTCGTGCAACGTCCCCACACCATCCGCGAACCGGACCGCCTCACGGACGTGCCGCACCCAGTACTCCGGGGTGTACGACTCCGCCAGACGGCCGGTGAGGTTCGACACCACGGGAATGCGCGGCTCATTCAAGGACAGGCCCCGGACGACCTGCTCGAACTCCTCCAGCATCGGGTCCATCAGCGGGGAATGGAACGCGTGGCTGACCTTCAACCGGGACGTCTTGCGGCCCTGCTCCCCGAATACCTCGGCGACCGCCAGGACGGCATCCTCGACGCCCGAAACCACCACCGACTGCGGGCCATTGACCGCCGCGACACCCACCTCGTCGGTCAGGTACGGCAACACCTCGTCCTCGGACGCCTGCACCGCCACCATCGCACCGCCCGTTGGCAATGCCTGCATGAGACGGGCCCGCGCGGACACCAACTTCGCAGCATCCTCCAGCGACAACACACCCGCCACATGCGCCGCCGCGATCTCACCCACCGAATGACCGGCCACGTAATCCGGTCGGACGCCCCACGACTCCAGCAGCCGGAACAGCGCCACCTCAACGGCGAACAAGGCGGGCTGCGTCGAACCCGTCCGGTTCAACTCCTCCGAGTCGACGTCGACCGGCGCCTCCAGCAGCGCACACACCTCGTCGTACGCCGCCGCGAACACCGGATACGCGGCATACAACTCACGTCCCATACCGAGCCGTTGCGACCCCTGCCCGGAGAAGAGGAACGCGACGCGCTCGCCGCTGCCGGCGTGGCCGCGTACGACGCCCGGGGCCGGGGTGCCGGCGGCGACGGCTCGCAGCCCCTCGGCGAGTTCCTCGCGCGTCTCGCCCTGGACCACGGCGCGATGCTCCAGGGCCGTGCGGGTCGTGGCGAGCGAGAACGCCACGTCGAGCGGGGCCACTTCGTCGCCCGTGCGGGCCAGCAGGCGTTCGGCCTGTGCGCGCAGGGCCTGCTCGGTCTTGCCGGAGATCACCCAGGGCACCGGTCCGCCCTCGGCCGGACGTGTGACCTGAGGGGCGACGGCTTCGGCGCCGACCGCGTCGTCCTCCGGCGCCTCCGGGTCCTCGGTGTCCGTCGCGTACGCCTCGGCCGACGGGGCTTCCTCGATGATCGTGTGCGCGTTGGTGCCGCTGATCCCGAAGGAGGAGACGGCTGCCCGGCGCGGCTGGTCGGACGCCGGCCAGGGGGTGCGCTCGGTGAGGAGCCGTACGGCGCCCGCCGACCAGTCGACGTGCGGGGTCGGTGCGTCGACGTGCAGGGTGGGCGGCAACTCGCCGTGGCGCAGCGCCATGACCATCTTGATGACGCCCGCCACTCCGGCCGCGGCCTGGGTGTGGCCGATGTTGGACTTGACCGAGCCCAGCCACAGCGGCCTGTCGCCGGAGCGGCCCTGCCCGTACGTCGCGAGGAGCGCCTGTGCCTCGATCGGGTCACCGAGCCGGGTGCCCGTGCCGTGTGCCTCCACCGCGTCGATCTGTGCGGTGGTCAGCCGGGCGGCGGCCAGGGCCTGGCGGATCACCCGTTGCTGGGAGGGGCCGTTGGGGGCGGTGAGGCCGTTGGACGCGCCGTCCTGGTTGACGGCGGAGCCCCGGACGACCGCGAGGACCTCGTGTCCGTTGCGGCGGGCGTCCGAGAGGCGTTCCACGAGCAGCAGGCCGACGCCCTCGCCCCAGCCGGTGCCGTCGGCGCCGGCCGCGAACGCCTTGCAGCGGCCGTCGGGGGCCAGCCCGCGCTGGCGGCTGAACCCGACGAAGGTGGCGGGACCGACCATCGCGGTGACACCGCCCGCGACGGCCAGCGAGCACTCGCCGCCGCGCAGCGACTGCACGGCCAGGTGCAGGGCCACCAGGGACGACGAGCAGGCCGTGTCGACCGTGACCGCCGGCCCTTCGAGGCCGAAGGTGTAGGCGACCCGGCCGGAGGCGACGCTGCCGGAGGTGCCCGTGCCCAGGTAACCCTCAAGGTCCTCGGGGGAGTTCTGGAGGGCGGCGAGGAACTCGTGGTTCATCACGCCGGCGAACACGCCGGTGCGGCTGCCCGCAAGCGAGGCGGCGTCGATGCCGGCCCGCTCGAACAGTTCCCACGACGTCTCCAGCAGCAGCCGCTGCTGGGGGTCCATGGCGAGGGCCTCGCGGGGCGAGATCCCGAAGAGGCCGGCGTCGAACCGCGCCAGGTCGCGGAGGAACGCGCCCTCGCGGGCATAGCTGGTCCCGCGGGCCTCCGGGTCCGGGTCGTAGAGCGCTTCCAGGTCCCAGCCGCGGTCGGCGGGGAACTCGGAGACGGCGTCGTGGCCGCCCGCGACCAACTCCCAGAGATCTTCGGGTGATTCGACCCCTCCCGGGTAGCGGCAGCTCATCCCGATGATGGCCACCGGTTCCCCGGCGGCGTCCTCGTGGTCACGAAGGCGCCGCCGGGTCTCCTGGAGGTCCGCGGTGACTCGCTTCAGGAAATAACGGAGCTTGTCCTCGTTCGCCACCGAAATCGTCCCTCACCCCTGCGAAGACTTACCGGAATTAGGCAAAGGAGCACCGGACGCACCGGAGCCGTTCAGGAAATCCCGAATTCCTTGCCGAGCAGATCGAATACTTCGTCGTCCGTGGCTGATTCCAGATCACTGCCGCCCATGTCAGGGCCTTCCTGGTCCGACGTCCTGCCGGATTCACCGGCGACCGCCAACAGGTTCTGGAGCTTTGACAGGATCAGGTCGCGAGCTCGACTCTCTGACAACTTCGTGACCAATTCTTGTTCGACCCTCTCCAGATCGGCAAGTAGGGAATCCACTAAAGCCGGTTCGGCCGCGTCCGCCGTCTCCGCGCGCACATGCCGGGCGAGGAGAGCGGGTGTCGGATGGTCGAAGACCAGTGTCGCGGGGAGCCTGAGCCCGGTGACCTTGTTGAGCCGGTTGCGCAGTTCGACGGCCGTGAGGGAGTCGAAACCCAGGTCCTGGAAGGCGTGTTCCGGCCGGACCGTACGATCCGACGCGTGCCCCAGGACGGCGGCCACCTCGGCCCGCACCAGGTCCAGCACGGTCTTCTCCCGCTCCGCAGCGGGGAGCCCCGCCAGGCGCTCCGACAGCGGCTTCCCGGTGGAGGCGCCGGTCGGCGGGGTCCTGCGGGCGGCCGTGGCCGGCACGAGGGCGCGCAGCACCGGCGGTGTCTCACCGGCGCGCAGCGCCCCGGTGTCGATGCGCGCCGGGGCGAGAGCCGCCGCGTCCGAGGCGAGTGCCGCGTCGAACAGGCGCAGCCCCTCCTCCGGCGGCAGCGGCAGCACGCCGCTGCGCGCCATGCGCGCCCGGTCGGCCTCCGCGAGGCCGTCCGTCATCGCCCCGGGCTGCTCCCACACGCCCCAGGCCAGCGAGGTGGCGGGCAGCCCCGCACGGCGCCGGTGCGCGCAGAAGGCGTCGAGGAAGGAATTCGCCGCCGCGTAGCTCGCCTGTCCGGCGCCGCCGACCGCCGCGGCGATGGACGAGAACACCACGAAGGCGGCCACGTCCCGGTCCCGGGTGCACTCGTGCAGATTGAGCACGGCGTCCACCTTGGGACGGAAGACCTCCCTCATCCTCTCCGGTGTGATCGAGGCGACCACTCCGTCGTGGAGCACGCCCGCGGTGTGCACGACGGCCGACAGCGCCTGCCCGCCGAGCCCGTCCAGCAGCTCGGAGACGGCCGCCCGGTCCGCGACGTCGCAGGCCGCCCAGGTGACCTCGGCGCCCGCTGCGGCGAGTTCGGCCGCCAGCTCGGCCGCACCGGGCGCGTCCGCGCCCCGGCGGCTCGCCAGCAGCAGCCGGCGCACCTTGTGCCGGGCCACCAGGTGCCGGGCGACGAGCGCGCCCAGCGATCCGGAGGCGCCGGTCACCAGGACCGTGCCCCCGGCGAGGTCCGGTGTGCCGGTGCCGGTGCCGGTCTCCTCGACCAGGCGCGGTACGAGCACCTTCCCGTCGCGGACCGCGAACTGCGGCTCACCGGAGGCGAGTACGGCGGGCAGCGCGCCGACCACGTCGTCGGTGTCCTCGGCCTCCGCCAGCACGAACCGGTCCGGATGCTCCGACTGCGCCGACCGCACCAGCCCCCACACCGCGGCATGCGCCAGGTCGTCCGGACGCGTCACCAACGCCAGCCGCCCCGCACGCTCCTGCGCCACCCACCATTGCAGCAACGCCAGCACCGCACTCGCCGTACCGTGCACACGGTCGGCGGACTCCGTACCGGACCCCACCGGGCACGGCACGACCGTGACCACGGCGACGTCGGGCAGGTCCGGCTCGGCGGACAGGGCGGCCAGGTCCGCGTAGCGCCGCACATCGAGGGCGGTGGCGGCCTCGGTGAGGGTCGCCGGCCGCCATGCGAGGGCGAACAGCGCGTCGTCGGCGCGGCCGACGGAGCCGCCCGCCGCCCGTAGTTGCTCCCGCGACACCGGCCGCAGCGACAGCGAGCCGGCCGTGGCCACCAGAGCGCCGGAGGCATCGGCCACGGTCAGCGACACCGTGTCCGTGCCGGTACGGGAGACCTTGACCCGCAGCGCCGTCGCGCCCGTGGCCCGGACGCCCACCTCGGACCAGGCGAAGGGCAGCAGCGGCCCGTCGCCGACGGGGACCAGCCCGCCCGCGCCGATCGCGTGGAGCGCGGCGTCCAGCAGCGCCGGGTGCACGGCGAACCCGTCCGCGCCCGTGCCCTCGGGGAGGGCGACTTCGGCGAGGACGTCGTCCCCGCTGCGCCACACCGACCGCAGCCCTTGGAAGACCGGCCCGTAGTCCAGCCCCACGCGGGCCATGTCCTCGTAGAACGCGCCCAGTTCGACGGCCTCGGCGTCCGCCGGCGGCCACACGCCGAGGTCCGCGCCGCGCGGCGGCTGGGGCGGCTCGTCCCTCAGGAAGCCGACCGCGTGCCGCACCCACGGTACGTCGTCGGGGGCGTCCTCCGGTCGCGCGTGCACGCTCAGCGCGCGCCTGCCCGGCTCCTCCTCGGCGCCGACCCACACCTGTACGGCCACACCACCGCGCTCCGGCACGAGCAGCGGCGCCTCCAGCGTCAGGTCCTCGACCTGTGCGCAACCGGCCTCGTCGCCCGCGCGCACCGCCAGCTCCACGAGCGCGGTGCCCGGCAGCAGCACGCTGCCCATCACCGTGTGGTCGGCGAGCCACGGATGCGTCCTGAGCGAGAGCCGCCCGGTGACCAGGAACCCGCCGGCACCGGGCAGCGCGACGGCCGCCCCGGCCAACGGGTGCCGCGCCGCGCCCAGCCCGAGCCCGGTGGCGGCGTCGGCGCCGGTGAACTCCTCGGGGGGTTCGAGCCAGTAGCGCTCGTACTGGAAGGCGTAGGTGGGCAGGTCGACGCGGCGGGCGCCGGGGAAGAAGGCGTGCCAGTCCACTTCGGTGCCCTGGACGTGCAGTTCGGCGAGCGCGGTGACGACGGCCTGCGGCTCGGAACGGCCGGCGCGCAGTACGGGAATGGTGACGATGTCGTCCACACAGCCCTGCGCCATCCCGCTGAGGACACTGCCCGGACCGATCTCCACGAAGGTCCTCACGCCCAGCTCGTGCAGGGTACGGACGCCATCGGCGAACCGGACCGCCTCACGGACGTGCCGCACCCAGCACTCCGGGGTGTACGACTCCGCCAGACGACCCGTGAGGTTCGAGACGACCGGAATTCGGGGGTCGTTGAAGACCAGCCCACCGACGACCTCCTCGAACTCCTCCAGCATCGGATCCATCAGGGGGGAATGGAACGCGTGGCTGACCTTCAGACGGGATGTCTTACGGCCCCGCTCCCCGAATACCTCGGCGACCGCCAGGACGGCACCCTCGGCGCCCGAAACCACCACCGACTGCGGGCCGTTGACGGCCGCGATACCCACCTCATCGGTCAGATAGGGCAGTACTTCGTCCTCGGACGCCTGCACCGCCACCATCGCACCGCCGATTGGCAACGCCTGCATGAGACGGGCCCGCGCGGACACCAACTTCACGGCGTCCTCCAACGACAGCACACCCGCCACATGCGCCGCCGCGATCTCCCCCACAGAATGACCAGCCACGTAATCCGGTCGGACACCCCACGACTCCAGCAGCCGGAACAGGGCGACTTCGACCGCGAACAACGCGGGCTGCGTCCAACCCGTCCGGTTCAACTCCTCGGAATCGACATCGACCGGCGCCTCCAAGAGCCCGCACACCTCGTCGTAGGCCGCCGCGAACACCGGATACGACGCGTACAACTCGCGCCCCATACCGACCCGTTGCGACCCCTGCCCCGAGAACAGGAAGCCGGTCTTCCCCCTGGTGGCCGGTTCGCCCAGGACGACCCGGGTGGAGGGAGACCCGGCGGCCAACGCACGAACGCCTGCCATGAGTTCGTCCCGGTTCACCCCCACCACCGCGGCCCGGTGCTCCATGGCCGAGCGGGTGGTGGCGAGCGAGAAGCCGATGTCGGCCGGCCGCGGGTTCGCCTCCGGGGCCAGGGACAGCAGGCGCTCCGCCTGGGCCCGCAGCGCCGCCTCCGTACGACCGGACAGCACCCACGGCACGACCGCTCCGGGCTCGGGACCGAGCGGGGGCTCCACCGTGTCCGGGGACTGTTCGACGATCACGTGGGCGTTGGTGCCGCTGATACCGAAGGACGATACGGCGGCTCGGCGCGGCCCGTCCCCCGGGGACCACTCGACGGCCTCGGTCAGCAACCGGACGTCACCGGCCGACCAGTCCACGTGCGGGGTCGGCTCGTCCGCGTGCAGGGTCCGCGGCAGCACACCGTGCCGCATCGCCATCACCATCTTGATCACACCGCCGACACCGGCGGCGGCCTGGGCGTGGCCGATGTTGGACTTGAGGGACCCCAGCCACAGCGGCCGCTCCGCCGGCCGGTCCTGCCCGTAGGTGGCCAGCAGTGCCTGTGCCTCGATCGGGTCGCCCAGCTTCGTGCCCGTGCCGTGCGCCTCGACCGCGTCGACCTCGGCGGGCGACAGGCCCGCGTTCTCCAGTGCCTGCCGGATCACCCGCTGCTGGGATGGCCCGTTGGGCGCCGTGAGCCCGTTCGAGGCACCGTCCTGGTTCACCGCCGTACCCCGGACCACCGCCAGCACCCGGTGCCCGTTCCTCCGGGCATCGGACAGCCGCTCCACCAGCAGCATGCCCGCGCCCTCGGCCCACCCGGTGCCGTCCGCCCCGGCGCCGAACGCCTTGCAGCGGCCGTCCGCGGACAAGCCGCGCTGCCGGCTGAACTCCACGAACGTCGAGGGCGTCGCCATGACGGTGACGCCGCCGACCAAGGCCATGCCGCACTCGCCGCCGCGCAGTGCCTGGGCGGCCAGGTGCAGCGCCACCAGCGAGGACGAGCACGCCGTGTCCACCGTGACCGCCGGGCCCTCCAGACCGAAGGTGTACGAGACCCGGCCGGAGGCGATGCTGCCCGCGCTCCCGCTGCCCAGGTAGGCGTCCATGCCGTCCGGAGCCGTTTTCACGCGTCCGCCGTAGTCGTGGTACATCACCCCGGCGAAGACACCGGTACGGCTGCCCCGCACCGTCGCCGGATCGATCCCGGCCCGCTCGAACGCCTCCCACGCCGTCTCCAGCAGCAACCGCTGCTGCGGGTCCATCGCCAGCGCCTCACGCGGGGAGATCCCGAAGAAGGCCGGATCGAACTCGGCGGCCCGGTGGAGGAAGCCGCCGTGGCGCACGTACGACTTGCCGGAGCGGTCGGGGTCGGGGTCGTAGAGGTTCTCGACGTCCCAGCCGCGGTCCTCGGGGAAGCCCGAGATCGCGTCGCCGCCGGAGGCGACGAGCCGCCACAGGTCCTCGGGCGAGCGCACGCCACCGGGGAACCGGCAGGCCATGCCCACGATCGCGATCGGCTCGTCCGCCGCGTCGACCGCGGCGACCGGAGCCTTTGCCCCCTCCTGGACGCCCAGTGTTCCGGCCAGCAGGAAGCGGGCGAGCGCGACGGGCGTGGGGTGGTCGAAAACCATGGTCGCGGGCAGCCGCAGTCCGGTCGCCGCGTTCAGCCGGTTGCGCAGTTCCACCGAGGTGAGCGAGTCGAAACCGGCGTCCTGGAAAGCGTGTTCGGGCCGCACGGCCTGTGCCGAGGCGTGGCCGAGCACGGCGGCGGCCTCGGTGCGCACCAGGTCCAGCACCACCTGCTCGCGCTCGGCTTCCGGCAGCCCGGCCAGCCGCTCGCCCAGCGATCCCTTCGGCGCGGTCCGCGCGGTACGCCGTACCGGCGCGACCCGGGCCAGGGCGCGCAGTATCGGCGGCGCCGTCTCCCGCAGCCCGCTCAGGTCCAGTCGCAGCGGGGCGACGGCGGCCCTGTCCAGGGCGGACGCCGCGTCGAACAGCCGCAGGCCCTCGTCCACGGCGATGGGGGCGAGGCCCACCCGCTTGAGCCGGACGAGGTCCGTCTGGTCGAGGCGGCCTGCCATGCCGCCGCCCTGCTCCCACAGGCCCCACGCCAGCGATGTGGCGGGCAGCCCCCGGGCACGGCGGGCTTCGGCGAAGGCGTCGAGGAAGGTGTTGGCCGCCGCGTAGTTGCCCTGTCCGGCGCTGCCCAGGATGCCGGACACCGAGGAGAAGACCACGAACGCCGACAGGTCGCCCGTCAGCTCGTCGAGGTTGAGCACGGCGTCGACCTTCGGGCGCAGCACCTTCGCCAGGCGCTCGGGGGTGAGCGTGTCGAGGACGCCGTCGTCGAGGACGCCGGCCGTGTGCACCACGGCGGTCACCGGGGTACCGGACAACACCTGCGCGAGAGCGTCCCGGTCCGCCGCGTCACAGGCCGCCCAGCGCACGTCGGCGCCCGCGGCGGCCAGTTCCGCCCCCAGTTCCGCCGCGCCCTCGGCGCCCGCGCCGCGCCGGCTCATCAGCAGCAGACTCCGTACCCCGTGCTCGGCGACCAGATGCCGGGCGACGAGCCCGCCCAGCGCCCCGGACGCACCGGTCACCAGCACCGGCCCGGACCCGAAGTCCGGTGTTTCGGACGCGACTTCGGGAGCCTTCAGCAGACGCGGTACGAGCACCTTCCCGTCGCGGACCGCGAACTGCGGCTCACCGGAGGCGAGTACGGCGGGCAGCACACGGACCACGTCCTCGGTGTCCTCGGCCTCCGCCAGCACGAACCGGTCCGGATGCTCCGACTGCGCCGACCGCACCAGCCCCCACACGGCTGCGTGTGCCAGATCGCCCCGACGCGTCACCAACGCCAGCCGCCCCGCACGCTCCTGCGCCACCCACCATTGCAGCAACGCCAGCACCGCACTCGCCGTGCCGTGCACACGGTCGGCGGTCTCCGTGCCGGGGTTTGTCGGGCACGGCACCACGACGACGTCCGGTGTCCCTTCCGACTCCCGCAGCGCGTCGAAGTCCGCGGCCGTCCCGATCACCGGTTCCTCGGTGACGGAGACAGGCGTGAACGGCGTCCACTCCAGCCCGTACAGCCCGCCTTCGCGACCGATACCGCGCACCTGCTCCGCCGGGACGGCCCGCAGCGACAGCGCCTCGATCGAGGCCACCGGGTCACCGGCGCCGTCGGCCACGGCCACGGTCACCGCGCCGTCGGCCGTCCGCGACAGCTTCACCCGCACCATCGCGGCACCGGCCGCCTGCACGAAGACGCCGGACCACGCGAACGGCAGGACCGGACCGTCGTCCAGTGACACCAGCCCACCGGCGGCCAGTGCGTGCAGGGCGGCGTCCAGCAGCGCCGGGTGGAAGGCGAACGCCCCTGCCTCGGCGGCGGGTTCCGCCGGCAGCTCGACCTCCGCGAAGACGTCGTCCCCGCCCCGCCACACCGAGCGCAGCCCTTGGAAGACCGGACCGTAGTCCAGCCCCGCGCGGGCCATCTCCTCGTAGAACGCGGTCAGTTCGACGGCCTCGGCACCCGTCGGCGGCCACACGCCGAGATGCGTGCCCTGCGGTGCCTGCGCCGGGGACAGCACACCCGTCGCGTGCCGCAGCCACGAGCCGTCCTCGACGCGCGAGTGCACGCTCAGCTGTCGTCGGCCCGACGCGTCCTCCGCGCCGACCGCCACCTGGAGGGCGACACCGCCGCGCTCGGGCACGACCAGGGGAAGCTCAAGGGTGAGGTCTTCGACGCATCCGCACCCCGCCTCGTCGCCCGCCCGGATCGCCAGCTCCACGAACGCGGCACCGGGCAGCAGCACGGTCCCGTTCACGGTGTGGTCGGCGAGCCATGGGTGGGTTCCGAGGGACAGCAGCCCGGTGAGCAGGACGCCGTCGCTGTCGGCCGTCGCGATCGACGCTCCGAGCAACGGATGATCCGCCGGCCCCTGGCCGACAGCCCGGACGTCACCGGACGCCCGGGGGACGTCCAGCCAGTAGCGCTCGCGCTGGAAGGCGTAGGTGGGCAGATCGACCCGCCGGGCTCCTGGGAGAAGGGCGTGCCAGTCCGGGGAGATGCCCTGGGTGTACAGCTGTCCAAGTGCGGTGACGAGTGCGTACGGCTCGGGGCGGCCGGCGCGGAGTGCGGGGACGGCTACGACGTCGTCCACACAGCCCTGCGCGAGGGCGCTCAGCACTCCGCCGGGGCCGATCTCCACGAACGTCGACACGCCCAGCTCATGCAGGGTACGGACACCGTCCGCGAACCGGACCGCCTCACGGACGTGCCGCACCCAGTACTCCGGGGTGTACGGCTCCGCCAGGCGACCGGTGAGGTTCGAGACGACCGGGATTCGGGGGTCGTTGAAGACCAGCCCACCGACGACCTCCTCGAACTCCTCCAGCATCGGGTCCATCAGCGGGGAATGGAACGCGTGGCTGACCTTCAACCGGGAGGTTTCGCGGCCCTGTTCGGCGAAGACCTCAGCGACCGCCGACACCGCGTCCTCGGCACCCGAAACCACCACGGACCGGGGACCGTTGACGGCCGCGATCCCTACCTCTTCGGTCAGATAGGGCAGTACTTCGTCCTCGGTCGCCTGGACCGCCACCATCGCCCCACCGGCAGGCAACGCCTGCATGAGACGGCCCCGCGCGGACACCAACTTCGCCGCATCCTCCAGCGACAGCACACCCGCCACATGCGCGGCGGCGATCTCCCCCACCGAATGGCCAGCCACGTAGTCCGGTCGGACACCCCACGACTCCAGCAACCGGAACAACGCCACCTCAACGGCGAACAACGCGGGCTGCGTGCAACCCGTCTGGTTCAGCTCCTGCGAATCGACAGCGACCCGCGCCTCCAAGAGCCCGCACACCTCGTCGTAGGCCGCCGCGAACACCGGATACACCGCATACAACTCACGCCCCATCCCAAGCCGTTGGGAACCCTGCCCGGAGAACAGGAACCCGACCTTCCCCCCGACACCACCACCCACCGACCCGCCACCGGAAGCAACCGCCTCCAAACCCTCCCGCAGTTCCTCAAGCCCCTCCCCCACCACCGCCGCACGACGCTCCAGCACCGCACGCGACGCCCCCAGGGAGAACGCCACATCCTCCGGACGGGCTCCCGCACCCCCCGCACCGTCCAAGAAGGACAGCAACCGAACCGCCTGCGCCCGCAGCGCCGCGTCACTCCTCGCCGACAGCACCCACGGGACGACCGCGCCCGAATCCGGCGCCCAGGTCTCCTCGGGCGCGCCGGGGGCCTGTTCGACGATCACGTGGGCGTTGGTGCCGCTGACCCCGAAGGAGGACACGCCTGCCCTGCGCGGGTGATCCGTCTCCGGCCAGTCGACGGTCTCGGTCAGCAGCCGTACCTCGCCCGCCGACCAGTCCACGTGCGGGGTCGGCTCGTCCGCGTGCAGGGTCCGCGGCAGCACACCGTGCCGCATCGCCATCACCATCTTGATGATCCCGCCGACACCGGCCGCGGCCTGCGCGTGCCCGATGTTCGACTTCAGCGAGCCCAGCCACAGCGGCTGCCCCTCCGGCCGCTCCCGGCCGTACGTCGCGAGGAGCGCCTGTGCCTCGATCGGGTCGCCCAGCGTCGTGCCCGTACCGTGCGCCTCCACCGCGTCGACCTGGGCGGGAGACAGTCCCGCGTTCGCCAGTGCCTGCCGGATCACCCGCTGCTGGGATGGCCCGTTGGGCGCCGTGAGCCCGTTCGACGCACCGTCCTGGTTCACCGCCGTACCCCGGACCACCGCCAGCACCCGGTGCCCGTTCCTCCGGGCATCGGACAGCCGTTCCACCAGCAGCATGCCAGCGCCCTCGGCCCACCCGGTGCCGTCCGCCCCGGCGCCGAACGCCTTGCAGCGGCCGTCGGCGGACAGGCCGCGCTGCCGGCTGAACTCCACGAACACGGACGGGCCCGCCATCACCGTGACGCCGCCGACCAGCGCCATGCCGCACTCGCCGCCGCGCAGCGCCTGGGCGGCCAGGTGCAGCGCCACCAGCGAGGACGAGCACGCCGTGTCCACCGTGACCGCCGGGCCCTCCAGACCGAAGGTGTACGAGACCCGGCCCGAAGCGACGCTGCCCGCGCTGCCGTTGACGAGGTAGCCCTCCAGCCCGGCCGGCGAGGTGCGCACCCGTCCGCCGTAGTCGTGGTACATCACCCCGGCGAAGACACCGGTACGGCTGCCCCGCACCGTCGCCGGATCGATCCCGGCCCGCTCGAACGCCTCCCACGCCGTCTCCAGCAGCAACCGCTGCTGCGGGTCCATCGCCAGCGCCTCACGCGGCGAGATCCCGAAGAACTCGGCGTCGAAGTCAGCCGCGTCGTGGAGGAAGCCACCCTCGCGGGTGTAACTGGTGCCCCACTGCTCGGGGTCGGGGTCGTAGAGGTTCTCGACGTCCCAGCCGCGGTCCTCGGGGAAGCCCGAGATCGCGTCGCCGCCGGAGGCGACGAGCCGCCACAGGTCCTCGGGCGAGCGCACGCCACCGGGGAACCGGCAGGCCATGCCCACGATCGCGATCGGCTCGTCCGCCGCCGTGGCGGCCGGGGCGAACGTCGCGGGCACGGCTGCCGCCGCCTCGCCGGTGCCCGCGGCCTCGGCGGTGAGGAAGCGGGCGAGGGCGAGCGGGTTCGGGTAGTCGAAGACCAGGGTGGCGGGCAGGCGCATGCCGACGGCCGCGTTGAGGCGGTTGCGCAGTTCGACGGCGGTCAGCGAGTCGAATCCGATGTCCTGGAACGGGTCGTCCGCGCCGACCGATCGTGCGCCCGCGTGACCGAGCACGGCGGCGACCTCGGTGCGCACCAGGTCCAGCACCACCTGCTCGCGCTCGGCTTCCGGCAGCCCGGCCAGCCGCTCCCCCAGCGATCCCTTCGGCGCCGTCCGCGCCGTGCGCCGTACCGGTGGGACGCGCACCAGGGCGCGCAGCACCGGCGGCACGGGCTGTGCCCGTCCGTCGCGGAAGACGGACGTGTCGAGACGGACCGGGGCGAGGGCCGCCCGGCCCGTGGCCAGTGCCCGGTCGAACATCCGCAGGCCGTCGGCCGCCGGGATCGCGGCGAGGCCCATGCGCCCGATGCGGGCGAGGTCCGTGTGGCCGAGGCCGCCGGTCATGGTGCTGTCGCCGTCCTGCGCCCACAGGCCCCACGCCAGCGACGTGGCCGGCAGGCCCGCCGAGCGGCGGTGCTCGGCGAGGGCGTCGAGGAAGGTGTTGGCCGCGGCGTAGTTCGCCTGGCCCGGTGTGCCCAGGATGCCCGCCACCGAGGAGAAGAGAACGAACTCGACGGTCCTGCCGGGGAGTTCGGCCGTCAGGTCGTGCAGGTTCAGTGCAGCGTCCACCTTCGGGCGGAACACGGCGTCCAGTCGCTCGGGGGTCAGCGAGCCGATGACTCCGTCGTCCAGGACGCCGGCGGTGTGGACGATCGCGGACAGGTTCTGCCCGGGCCCGGACAGCAGTGCGCGGACGGCGTCACGGTCGGCCATGTCGCAGGCCGCCCAGGTGACCTCGGCGCCCTGCGCGGTGAGTTCGGCGGTGAGTTCGGCGGCGCCGGGCGCGTCCCCGCCGCGGCGGCTGACGAGCAGCAGGCTGCGGACGCCGTGCTCGGCGACCAGGTGCCGGGCGAAGAGCCCGCCGAGGCCACCCGAGGCACCGGTCAGCAGGACGGTGCCGGAGCCGAGTCCGGACGGCTCGGGTCGCGCGTCCGGCGCGGCGACACGGACCAGCCTCGGCACTCGTACCTCGCCGTCCGCGGCCACCCGGGCCTGCGGCTCGCCCGACGCGAGCAGGCCGGGCAGCACCCGGCCGAGCCCGCCGTCGGCGTCGGCACCGGCACCGGCACCGGCACCGGCGGGAGTCTCGACCAGCGTGACGCGGTCGGGGTTCTCGGTCTGCGCCGAGCGCACCAGTCCGTGGACCGCGGACTGGGCGAGATCGCCCGTGCGCGTCACGAGGACCAGCCGCGCCGGACGTTCCTCGGCGAGCCACCACCGCAACAGCTCCAGCACGGCGTGGGTGACCTCACGGACCCGGGTGGCCAGGTCCGCGTCCGTCCCGCTCGGACAGGGCACCACCACGGCATCCGCATCGGCGTCCGCCTCCGCCTCCGTCTTCGTGTCCGCGTCGGTGGACGGGGCGGCGGCCCGCAGGGCGGCGAGGTCCGCGTACGTCTCGATCCTCGTGCCGGCCGGCGCGGCCGGCAGGTCGACCCGCGTCCACTCCAGGCCCAGCACCGCGTCGTCGCCGCGCGAGCCGGCGTGGAACTGGTCGGGGGCCACCGGGCGCAGCGTCAACGCATCGACCCCGGCGACGGGTTCACCGGTGCCGTCGGCCAGCAGCAGGGACACCGTGCCGGTGCCGACGCGCGAGACCTTCACTCGCAGGCCGCAGGCTCCGGCCGCCGCGAGGCGCACCCCGCTCCAGGCGAACGGCAGCAGCCCGTTCCCCGTCCGGGCCTCGGGCTCGACCGCGCCCAGCCAGACGGTGTGCAGGGCGGCGTCGAACAAGGCGGGGTGCAGGCCGTATGCGCCCGCGTCCGCTCCCTGCGCGCCGGGCAGTTCCACCTCGGCGAAGAGGTCGTCGCCGTTCCGCCATGCGGCGCGTAGCCCCTGGAAGAGGGGGCCGTAGTCGAGGGCCATGCCGGCGAGGCGGTCGTAGAACCCTTCGACGTCGACCGGCCGCGCCCCCGCGGGCGGCCACACGGCGAGCGAGCCGCCCAGGGGCCCTTCCGTGGCGACCGTCAGCGAGCCGGAGGCGTGCCGGACCCATGCCCGTGGGGAGTCGTCTGCGTCGTCCTCCCGCGAGTGCACGGTCAGTGGTCTGCGGCCCGAGCCGTCGTCGGCGCCGACGCGCACCTGGAGGGCGACGCCGCCGCGCTCGGGCACCGGCAGCGGTGTCTCAAGCGTCAGTTCCTCCAGCAGGTCGCACCCGACGGCGTCGGCGGCGGTGAGCGCCAGTTCGACGAACGCGGTGCCCGGCAGCAGGGCGACCCCGCCGACGCGGTGGTCCACCAGCCACGGGTGCGTGTGCGCCGAGATCCGCCCGGTGAGCAGGTGCCCGTCACCGTCGGCCAGCGGCACGGCGGCGCCGAGGAGCGGATGACCGGCCTCGCCCTGCCCCACCGCGCGCAGGTCCCCGGCGGAGGTGGGGGCGTCGAGCCAGTACCGCTCGCGCTGGAACGCGTACGTGGGCAGGTCGACGCGGCGGGCGCCGGGGAAGAAGGCGTGCCAGTCCACTTCGGCGCCGTAGACGTGCAGTTGGGCGAACGCGGTGGTGAGCGCCTGTGGTTCGGGGCGGTCGGTGCGGAGCGCGGGGATGGCGACGACGTCGTCCACGCAGCCCTGTGCGAGGGCGCTCAGTACTCCGCCGGGGCCGATCTCCACGAAGGTCGTGACACCCAGCTCGTGCAGAGTCTGGACGCCATCGGCGAACCGGACCGCCTCGCGGACGTGCCGGACCCAGTACTCCGGGGTGTACGGCTCCGCCAAGCGGCCGGTGAGGTTCGAAACCACCGGAATGCGCGACTCGTTGAAGACCAGCTCGCCAACGACCGCCGCGAACTCCTCCAGCATCGGTTCCATCAAAGGGGAATGGAACGCGTGGCTGACCTTCAAGCGGGACGTCTTACGGCCCTGCTCCCCGAATACCTCGGCGACCGCCAGGACGGCATCCTCGGCGCCCGAAACCACCACGGAGTGCGGGCCGTTGACCGCCGCGATCCCTACCTCGTCGGTCAGGTACGGCAGCACCTCGTCCTCGGTCGCCTGCACCGCCACCATCGCCCCACCGGCAGGCAACGCCTGCATGAGACGGGCCCGCGCGGACACCAACTTCGCAGCATCCTCCAGCGACAGCACACCCCCCACATGCGCCGCCGCGATCTCACCCACAGAATGACCGGCCACGTAATCCGGCCGTACACCCCACGACTCCAACAGCCGGAACAACGCCACCTCAACGGCGAACAACGCGGGCTGCGTCGAACCCGTCCGGTTCAGCTCCTCCGAGTCGACGTCGACCGGCCCCTCCAGCAGCGCACACACCTCGTCGTACGCCGCCGCGAACACCGGATACGCGGCATACAACTCACGCCCCATACCGACCCGTTGCGATCCCTGCCCGGAGAACAGGAACCCGACCTGGCCCGCCGGTTGGGCGCGTCCGGAGACGGCGTTCGCCGCCGGTTCGCCCGCCGCGAGGGCCGCCAGTCCCGCCCGCAGCTCGGCCGGTTCGGCGCCGATCACCGCGGCCCGGTGCTCCAGTGCCGACCGGGTGGTGGCCGAGGAGAATCCGGTGTCGACGGGCGACACGTCATCGGTCGCGAAGGCCAGCAGGCGCTCCGCCTGGGCCCGCAGTGCCACGTCGCTCTTCGCCGACAGCACCCACGGCACGGGCACCGGGCGGTGGGTGCGGACCGGTTCGCCCGGGGCCGTGGGGGGCGCCTCTTCGATGATCGTATGGGCGTTGGTGCCGCCGATGCCGAAAGACGAGATCGCGGCCCGGCGGGTCCTGGCGGTCCGGGGCCAGGGCACCGGCTCGGTCAGCAGCCGTACGGCGCCCGCCGACCAGTCGACATGTGTGGTCGGCTCGTCCACGTGCAGGGTCGGCGGCAGCACGCCGTGCCGCATCGCCAGCACCATCTTGATCACACCGGCGACGCCCGCGGCGGCCTGGGTGTGCCCGATGTTGGACTTGACCGAGCCGAGCCATACGGGCCGGTCGTCGGAGTGTTCCTGCCCGTACGTGGCGAGGAGTGCCTGGGCCTCGATCGGGTCGCCGAGCCTGGTGCCCGTGCCGTGGGCCTCGACGGCGTCCACGTCGGCCGGCGTCAGTCCGGCGGAGGCCAGCGCCTGCCGGATCACCCGCTGCTGCGAAGGACCGTTGGGCGCCGTCAGACCATTGGACGCACCGTCCTGGTTCACCGCACTGCCCCGCACCACCGCCAGCACCCGGTGCCCGAGGCGCCGCGCATCAGACAACCGCTCCACCAGCAGCAGCCCGACACCCTCACCCCAGCCCGTGCCGTCCGCACCGGCCGCGAACGCCCTGCACCGCCCGTCCGGCGACAACCCCCGCTGCCGGCTGAACTCCACGAACAGATCCGGTGTGGTCATCACGGTGACGCCGCCGACCAGGGCCATCGTGCACTCGCCGCCCCGCAGGGCCTGCGCGGCGAGGTGGAGGGCGACCAGCGACGAGGAGCACGCCGTGTCGACCGTGACCGCCGGGCCTTCGAGCCCGAACGTGTAGGAGAGGCGTCCGGAGACCACCGAGGCCGCCTTGCCGGTGAGCGCGTACCCCTCGGTCTCCTCGGGAGCGTTGCGCAGCGCGCCCGCGTAATCCTGGCCGTTGGTGCCGATGAACACGCCGGTACGGCTGGCGCGGACGGACGCGGGGGCGATGCCGGCGCGTTCGAACGCCTCCCACGCCGTCTCCAGCAGCAGCCGCTGCTGCGGGTCCATGGCCAGCGCCTCGCGCGGGGAGATCCCGAAGAGGCCGGCGTCGAAGCGATCGGCGCCCTGGAGGAAACCGCCCTCGCGCGCGTACGTCTTGCCGGGCCGGTCGGGATCGGGGTCGTAGAGCGCGTCGATGTCCCAGCCGCGGTCGGTGGGGAAGCCGGAGATCGCGTCCCGGCCGGAACCGAGCAGTTCCCACAGGTCCTCCGGCGACTGGGCGCCGCCGGGGAAGCGGCAGCTCATGCCGACGATCGCGAGGGGTTCGTCGGCCGCGGCGACGGCGGTCGACCGCTCGGTGTCCGCCGTCTGCCCGGACCCGCCGAGGAGTTGCTCGCCCAGGTGCCGGGCGAGGGCGGCGGGGGTCGGATGGTCGAAGACCAGGGTGGTGGGCAGTTTGAGGCCGGTGGCCGTGCCGAGCCGGTGGCGCAGTTCGACGGCGGTGAGCGAGTCGAAGCCGGTCTCGCGGAACGTCCGGTCCGCGTCGAAGGCTCCCCTGCCCGAGTGGCCGAGCACGGTGGCGGCCTGCTCGCGGACCAGGTCCAGCAGGATGCGGGCCTGGTCCCCGGGTGTGGCGTCGAGGAGCCGCCGGACCAGCGCGGACGCGGGCACGTCGGCGGTTCGCGCCTGCCTGGCCCGGGCTTCCAGTGCTTCGCGGGCCTCGGGGACGCCGCGCAGCCACGGACACGGGCGCGGCCCGGCGAAGGCCGTGACGAAACGGTCCCAGTCCACGTCCGCGACGGTCACGGCGGTCTCGCCGTGGGTCAGCGCGTCGTGCAGTGCGGCGATCGAGGACGGGGCGGTGATCGGCCGTACGCCGCGCCGCCGCAGGTGGTCGCCGGCGGCGCCGTCGGCCATGCCGCCGTCCGCCCACGGTCCCCAGGCGACGGCCAGCGCGGGCAGGCCCTGCGCACGGCGCTGCTCGGCCAGGGCGTCGAGGAAGGCGTTCGCGGCACCGTAGGCGCCCTGTCCGCCGTTGCCCCAGACACCGGTCATCGAGGAGAAGAGCACGAAGGCGTCGAGGTCCGGGCGGTCCCGGGTCAGTTCGTGCAGGTGGCGTGCCGCTTCCACCTTGGGGCGCAGCACGCGGTCGAGGCGCTCGGGGGTGAGGGATTCGACCAGGCCGTCGTCGAGTACGCCCGCGGTGTGCACCACGGCGTCGACGGGGTGCCGGGCGAACAGGTCGGCGAGTGCGTCCCGGTCGGCCGCGTCGCACGCGACGACCGTGACCCGTGCCCCCAACTCCTCCAGTTGTGCCCTGAGTTCGGTGGCGCCGGGAGCGTCCGGGCCCCGGCGGCTGGTGAGCAGCAGGTGCTCGGCACCGGCCCCGGCGACCCAGCGGGCGACGTGCCCGCCGAGCGCCCCCGTGCCCCCGGTCACGAGCACGGTGCCGCGCGGCGACCAGGGTGCGGCCGGCGATGCCGTGCGCTGCGGGGCGCGCACGAGACGGCGGCCGTGGACACCGGAGGCGCGCACGGCGAGCTGGTCCTCGTCGCCCTGGCCGAGCAGGCCGGCCAGGCGCTCCAGCGCGCGGGGGCCGGGCTCGGCGGGCAGGTCGACGAGCCCGCCCCAGCGCTGCGGCTGTTCCAGGGCGACGATCCGGCCGAGGCCCCAGAGCAGGGCCGAGCCGGGGTCGGTCAGCGGGTCCGTCGGGCCGGTCGACACCGCGCCGCTGGTCAGGCACCACAGCGGGGCCTCGATCCCGGCGTCGCCGAGCGCCTGGACGAGCAGGACGAGCCGCTGGAGGGCGCCCGCCCCCGCTTCTCCCGGTGGCGCGGCGAACACGATGCCGTCGGCCTGCTCGTGCCCGCCGTCGGCCAGCGTCCGGGCGAGCGCGTGGCGGTCGGTGTCCTCGGCCACGGCGAACGGCACGAGGGCGACACCGAGTCCGGTGAGTCCGGCACGGATCTCCTCGGTCCAGGCGGTCTCCCCGCAGACCGCGTAGAGCCAGGTCCCCGAAGGTACGGTCCCGACCGTGCCGCCGAGCGGCTGCCAGCTGATCCGGTACCGCCGGCCGTCCACGGCGGACCGCTCGCGCCGCTGCCTGCGCCAGGCCGACAACCTGGGCGCGACGGCTTCCAGTTCGCCGGGCTCCAGACCCAGCAGCGCGCCGAGGGACGCCGGGTCCTGGCGTTCGACGGACTCCCAGAACTCGGCGTCCTCCGGAGCCCCGCCGGGCGCGGTCCGGGGCGCGTCGAGCCAGTAGCGCTCGCGCTGGAAGGCGTAGGTGGGCAGATCGACCCGCCGGGCTCCTGGGAGAAGGGCGTGCCAGTCCGGGGAGATGCCCTGGGTGTACAGCTGTCCGAGGGCGGTGACGAGTGCGTACGGTTCGGGGCGGCCGGCGCGGAGTGCGGGGACGGCTACGACGTCGTCCACGCAGCCCTGTGCGAGGGCGCTCAGTACTCCGCCGGGGCCGATCTCCACGAACGTCGACACACCCAGCTCGTGCAGCGTCCGGACACCGTCCGCGAACCGGACCGCCTCACGGACGTGCCGTACCCAGTACTCCGGGGTGTACGGCTCCGCGAGGCGACCGGTGAGGTTCGAGACGACCGGGATTCGGGGGTCGTTGAAGACCAGCCCACCGATGACCTGCTCGAACTCCTCCAGCATCGGGTCCATCAGCGGGGAATGGAACGCGTGGCTGACCGTGAGACGGGATGTCTTACGGCCCTGCTCCCCGAATACCTCGGCAATCGCCAGGACGGCATCCTCGACGCCCGAAACGACCACCGACTGCGGGCCATTGACCGCCGCGATACCCACCTCTTCGGACAGGTACGGCAACACCTCGTCCTCGGACGCCTGCACCGCCACCATCGCACCGCCCGTTGGCAACGCCTGCATGAGACGGGCCCGCGCGGACACCAGCTTCGCAGCGTCCCCGAGCGACAACACACCCGCCACATGCGCGGCGGCGATCTCCCCCACCGAATGGCCAGCCACGTAGTCCGGTCGGACACCCCACGACTCCAGCAACCGGAACAACGCCACCTCAACGGCGAACAACGCGGGCTGCGTCGAACCCGTCTGGTTCAGCTCCTCGGAATCGACATCGACCGGCCCCTCCAAGAGCCCGCACACCTCGTCGTAGGCCGCCGCGAACACCGGATACACCGCATACAACTCACGCCCCATCCCGAGCCGTTGCGACCCCTGCCCGGAGAACAGGAACCCGACCTTCCCCCCGACACCACCACCCACCGAACCGCCACCGGAAGCAACCGCCTCCAAACCCTCGCGCAGTTCCTCAAGCCCCTCCCCCACCACCGCCGCACGACGCTCCAGCACCGCACGCGACGCCCCCAGGGAGAACGCCACATCCTGCGGACGGGCTCCCGCACCCCCCGCGCCGTCCAAGAAGGACAGGAACCGAACCGCCTGCGCCCGCAGCGCCGCGTCACTCCTCGCCGACAGCACCCACGGAACCGGTCCCGCGACGGCCGCCGTTTCCTGGGCGGGCTCTTCGTCCGGCTCGGCCTGCTCGACGATGACGTGGGCGTTGGTGCCGCTGATGCCGAAGGAGGACACCGCGGCCCGGCGCGGTCCGCCGTCCGCGGGCCAGTCCACGGCCTGGGTGAGCAGTCGTACGCCGCTCGCCGACCAGTCGACGTGCGGGGTCGGCTCGTCCGCGTGCAGGGTCCGCGGCAGCACACCGTGCCGCATCGCGAGCACCATCTTGATCACGCCGGCCACGCCCGCCGCGGCCTGCGTGTGGCCGATGTTGGACTTCAGTGAACCGAGCCACAGCGGCCGTTCCTCCGATCGCCCACGGCCGTACGTGGCGATGAGGGCTTCGGCCTCGATCGGGTCGCCGAGGCGCGTGCCGGTGCCGTGCGCCTCGACGGCGTCGACGTCGGCGGGCGTGAGTCCGGCGGCCGTCAGGGCCTGGCGGATGACACGCTGCTGGGAGGGGCCGTTGGGGGCGGTGAGGCCGTTCGACGCGCCGTCCTGGTTGACCGCGCTGCCCCGGACGACGGCCAGTACCTCGTGCCCGTTCCTGCGGGCGTCGGACAGCCGCTCCACCAGAAGCATGCCGACGCCCTCCGCCCAGCCGGTGCCGTCCGCCCCGGCGCCGAACGCCTTGCAGCGGCCGTCCGCCGACAGACCGCCCTGGCGGCTGAACTCCACGAACATGCCCGGTGTGGACATCACCGTGACGCCGCCCGCGACGGCCAGTGAGCACTCGCCGCCGCGCAGCGACTGCACGGCCAGGTGCAGGGCCACCAGGGATGACGAGCAGGCCGTGTCGACCGTGACCGCCGGCCCTTCGAGACCGAAGGTGTAGGCGACCCGGCCGGAGGCGACGCTGGTCGTCGTGCCGGTCAGCAGATAGCCCTCGGCGCCGTCGGCAGGCTCGTGCAGGCGAGGGCCGTAGTCCTGTGCCGTCGCGCCGACGAACACGCCCGCCCGGCTGCCGCGCAGGGTGGCCGGGTCGATGCCGGCGCGTTCGAAAGCCTCCCACGCGGTCTCCAGGACCAGCCGCTGCTGGGGGTCGATCGCGGCGGCCTCGCGGGGGCTGATGCCGAAGAAGGCCGCGTCGAACTCGGCGGCCTCGTGCAGGAAGCCGCCGTAGCGGGTGGCGGAGGCGCCGGGCCCGGGGGCGCGGAGCGCCTCGATGTCCCAGCCGCGGTCCGTGGGGAACCCGGAGACGGCGTCGCCCGCGGAGGCGAGCAGCCGCCACAGGTCCTCGGGGGTGTGCACGCCTCCGGGCAGCCGGCAGCTCATGCCGATGATGGCGATGGGCTCGTCGGGGTCGGCCGCCGTGGTGGGCGCGCCGGCCGGCGCGTCCTCGCCGCTCGGGGACCCGGCGGCGAGGTGGCGGGCGAGGGCGGCCGGGGTCGGGTGGTCGAACAGCAGTCCGCTGGGCAGGCGCAGACCGGTTGCCTCGCCGAGCCGGTCCCGCAGTTCGACGGAGCTGAGGGAGTCGAAGCCGAGATCCTTGAACGTCCAGTCGGTCTCGACCTGGCGGCTGTCGGCGTGGCCGAGGACGGCGGCGATGTGGGCGCGGACCAGGTCGAGCACGGCGTCGGCGCGCTCGGCCCCGGGGAGTGCGGCCGGTCGTGCGCCCGGCGCTCCCGCGGGGGTGTCGGCGTTCACTTCCGTCCCGGTGGGGGCGGCGGGTCGCGGGGGCGCCGGGGTCTGGGCGGTGCCGGCGCCGTCCAGCCAGTACCGCCGGCGTTCGAACGCGTAGGTGGGGAGCGGGACCTTGCGGCGGGTGCCACGCCCGCCGCCGAACACGGCGTCCCAGTCCGGTTCCACGCCATGGACGTGCAGGGCGGCGACGGCCGTCAGCAGGGCTTCCGCCTCGGGGCGCCGGGCGCGCAGGACGGGGACGCACAAGGCCGCGTCGGCGGTGCCGAAGCGGACGAGGGAGGTGAGCACTCCGCCGGGGCCCAGCTCCAGGCAGGCGCGGACGCCGTGCGCGTCGAGGCAGGCGACGCCGTCGGCGAAGCGCACCGCCTCGCGCACGTGCCGGACCCAGTACGCGGCCGTGCGCCCTTCGTACTCCGACGGGTCCCGGGACAGCCGGCCCGTCACGTTGGACACGACGGGAATGCGCGGGGTGTGGAAGGTCAGGCCCTCGGCCACCTCGCGGAACTCCGCCAACATGGGTTCCATGTGCGGGGAGTGGAAGGCGTGGCCGACCCGCAGCCGGCTGGTCTTGCGGCCGAGGGCGGCGAAGGCGTCGGCGATCTCCGTGGCGAGGTCGTCGTCGCCGGAGACGACGACGGAGTCGGGGCCGTTCACCGCGGCGATGCTCACGCGGTCCGTGCACTCACCGATGCGGGCACGGACCTCCGCCTCGGTGGCCTGCACGGCGATCATGGCGCCGCCCGGGGGCAGCGCCTGCATCAGCCGGCCGCGCGCGGCCACGAGGGCGCAGGCGTCGGGGAGGGAGAGGACGCCGGCCACGTGCGCGGCGGCGAGTTCGCCCACGGAGTGGCCCATGAGCACGCCGGGGGTGACGCCCCAGCCCTCCAGCACCCGGTACAGGGCGACTTCGAGGGCGAACAGCGCGGTCTGGGTGTAGAGGGTCCGGTCGAGTTCGGCGGCCTCCGCAGTGCCTTCGGGGGCGAACATGACCTCGCGCAGCGGCCGGGGCAGCAGCGGGTCGAGGTGTGTGCACAGGTCGTCCAGCGCGGCGGCGAACGCCGGTACGGTGGCGGCGAGTTCGCGGCCCATACCGGCGTGCTGGCTGCCCTGGCCCGGGAAGAGGAAGGCGAGTTCGCCGCGCGGACCGGTGCGGCCCGTGGTCAGCGCGGAGTCGATGCCGCCGGTGGACAGCTCGCGCAGGGCACGCAGGAAGTCGTCGCGGTCCCCGCCCACGACGACGGCCCGGTGGTCGAAGGCGGTGCGGCCGGTGGCCAGCGACCAGCCGGTGTCGGGCAGCGCGAGGCCGGGGTGCGCCTCGGTGTGGGCGAGCAGGGCGGCGGCCTGAGCGCGCAGCGCGGACGCGGTCTTCGCGGACAGCGGCCACAGGGTCGGCGCCCCGCCCCCGCCCCGGCCCCGCTCCCGGCCCGCACCCGCTTCGGCGGCGGCGTCACCGGTACGGGCGCCGGCCGTCTCCCCGTCCGCGCCCCTCGCCCCTGGCCCCTGAGCCGTCGCCGTCGTCCGGTGCTCCGCCAGTACGACATGGCAGTTGGTGCCGCCCATGCCGAACGAGCTGACGCCGGCCAGCAGCGGCCGGCCGTCCTCGGCGGTCCACGCGGTGTGCTCGGTCTGCACCCGCAGGTTCAGCCGCTCCAGCGGGATCGCGGGGTTCGGGGTCTCGTGGTTGAGGCTGGCGGGCAGTTCGCGGTGGTGGAGGGACAGCACGGCCTTCAGCAGGCCGGTGATGCCGGCGGCGCCCTCCAGGTGGCCGACGTTGGTCTTGGCCGAGCCGACCCGCAGCGGGTCGCCGGGCTCACGTCCGGCGCCGAGGACGGCGCCGAGCGCGGCGGCCTCGACGGGGTCGCCGACCTTGGTGCCGGTGCCGTGCAGTTCGACGTAGCCGACGTGGGCGGGGTCGGTTCCGGCCCGTTCGTAGGCGAGCCGGAGCACCTGCTCCTGCCCGGACCGCAGGGGCACCGTCAGCCCGTCGCCGCCGCCGTCGTTGTTGACCGCGCTGCCGCGGATCACGCAGTAGACGTGGTCGCCGTCCGCGACGGCCCGGGCGAGGGGCTTGAGGACGACCAGTCCGCCGCCCTCGCCGCGGACGTAGCCGTTGGCGCGGGCGTCGAAGGTGTAGCAGCGGCCGTCGGGGGACAGCCCGCCGAACTTGGCGGCGCCCACGGTGCTCTCGGGCACGATGTTGAGGCTCACCCCGCCCGCGAGGGCGACGGTGGACTCGCCCTTGCGCAGGCTCTCGCAGGCCAGGTGGACCGAGACCAGGGAGGAGGACTGGCCGCAGTCCACGGTCAGGCTCGGGCCGTTGAGGCCGAGGAAGTACGAGACCCGGTTGGCGATGATGCCGCGGTGCAGGCCGGTGACGGTGTGCGGGGAGATGGCGGTGAGTCCGGAGCGGTGGTGCAGGGTCGCGTAGTCGTCCCAGATGGCGCCGACGAAGACCCCGGCGCGGGTGGCGCGCAGCGTCTCGGCGCGTACCTGCGCGTCCTCCAGCGCTTCCCAGGCCAGTTCCAGGACGAGCCGCTGCTGGGGGTCCATGGCGGCGGCCTCTTTCGGGGAGAGACCGAAGAAGGCGGCGTCGAAGTGGCCGACGCGGTCGAGGAATCCGCCCCGGCGGATGTCGGTCCTGCCGGGTGCGGCCGGGTCGGCGTCGGCCACGGCGGCGGCGTCCCACCGGTCCGGGGGCACGTCGGTGATCGCGTCCGCGCCGTCGCCGAGCAGCCGCCAGAAGGCGGCCGGGTCGGGGGCCCCCGGCAGTCGGCACGCCAGGCCGACGACCGCTATGCCACCGGCCGCGTCAGCCGCGGCCGAACCGGCCCGATCACCCATTCCGTTGAGCTCGGACTCGACCATATTGAACTCCACCCGCCCACACAGAGAAGGAAAAGACACCGCACCGTGGCGGGCCGGGGCACGAAAGATCGGCGCAGTCGATCGGTACGGCCGGACGGCAACTGGTCACGGTGTGGGTTGTGGGTCCAGTCTCGGTCCCCGGGCCGCGCTCCGCCGCCGCGGCGGATCGGTTCTAGGGGAATCCCCAATGACCCTGGTGTTCACGGGCATTGACGTCCGGCGGCATCTCTAAGGAAAACCCTAGCCGCAGTCGTGGGAGAACTGCACCTTACACAGCCTCCCTCAATTCTCCTTCGACAAGGTCACGGGTCTTCCATGGTGTATTCGCAAGCAGCCGGGAATCGCTCGGCGCGGCCGTTTCCCACGGCGCGCCCCATAGGTTGTCCTTTCGATCCGCCGGCCCCCTTCGGCGAGGCGCGCGAGGAATGCCCGATGACCCCGCTGCGGTACCCCGACGGGCACATCGGCCACCTGGTCACCGGGCTGGGGGCCGCGCGGTCCGTGCTGGCCGACCCCCGCTTCAGCTCCCTGCCCGCGGGGAAGCGTTCCCCGGTGAAGGTGCCGGGCTCCGAGCTGAGCACCGACGCGCTGCCCGCGGGCATGTTCGTCAACATGGACCCGCCCGAGCACACCCGCTACCGCCGTCTGCTGAGCAAGCACTTCACGATCCGCCGCGTGCGCGAACTACGCCCCCTTATTCAGGAGTTGACGGATCGTCTGCTGGACGGGATGGCGGCCGAGGGCGGCCCGGCCGACCTGGTCAAGGCCTTCGCCAAGCCGCTGCCCACGCTGGTCACCTCCGAGCTGCTCGGCCTGCCGGAGACGGACCGCGCCGAGTTCGGGCGGCACGTCGACGTGCTCTTCAGCCTCTCCACCAGCGGGGAGGAGATGCAGCAGTCGATGGCGACGCTCGGCGGCATGCTGCACGCCCTGATCGCCGCCGCGCGCGAGAACCCGGGCCCCGACATCCTGGGCAGGCTCACCGTCGAGACCGACCTGAGCGACGAGGAACTGCTCGGCATCACCATCGTGCTCCTCATCGCCGGGCTGGAGACCACCACCAACATGCTGGCGCTGGGCACCTACGCCTTGCTCCGCCACCCCGGGCAGCTGGCCGCGCTGCGCGCCGACTGGTCGCTCCTGGACGACGCGGTCGAAGAGCTGCTGCGTTACCTCAGCGTGGTGCAGATCGGTCCGATCCGCGTCGCCGCCGAGGACTTCGTCTTCGAGGGGCGGCCCGTCCGCAAGGGAGAGGTGGTCACGGTGTCACTGCCCGCGGCCAACCGCGACCCGCTGGGCTTCGAGGACCCCGACACCTTCGACATCCGCCGCGGCACGACCCGGCACGTGGCCTTCGGCAACGGCCCCCACCAGTGCATGGGCCACCACCTGGCCCGCCTCGAACTCGCCGTCGGCTACGAGTCGTTGCTGCGCCGCTTCCCCCGGCTGGAGCTAGCCGCCGCGGCCGAGGAGATCGGCACCCGGGAGATGATGGTGACGTACGGCGTCCGCGAACTGCCCGTGCGCTGGTGAGCGGAGTCCGCCGATGAGGATCGAGATCGACGAGGACCTCTGCTGCGGCGCCGGCAGCTGTGTGCTGGCCGCCCCCACCGTCTTCGACCAGAACGACGACGACGGCACGGTGATCCTGCTCGACCCCGTCCCCGGCGCCGAGCTGCGGACGGCGGTGCGAGAGGCCGCCGCCCGCTGCCCGACGGCGGCCATCAGGGTCGTATGACGCGGGCCCGCCGCAGGGCCCTCCCGGCTACACGGGTTCCGCGGGCCCGCCGCAGGGCCCTCTCGGCTACACGGGTTCCGCGGGCCCGAACACCGCGACCTCCTGGCCGAACCCGGCCACGAGCCGGCCGGCCGGGGTCACGGCGAGCGCGCCGACCGGGAAGGGCAGCACCAGGTCGGGGCCGCCGCGGGTGCGGGTCGTCAGGTCCCAGGTGCGCACGATGCCGTCGTCGCCGCCGGTGAGGAGCACCGGGCGGCCCTCGATCCGCGCGGTGGTCAGCGCGGTGAGGCCGTCGGCGCGGAGGGGCTCGCCGACGGGGGCGCGGGTGCCGAGGTCCCGGAGGTGGACCAGACCGTCCTCGCACCCCACCGCCAGCACCGGGCGGCCGTCGACCACCGCCGTCGCCAGCATCTCGATGGCGGGCGGGGCCTCGTCCTCCGGCTCCGCCGCGGGTCCGGACCCGGCGGGCGGTGCGAGGACGATCGGCGCGCCGAGCGGGGCGCCGGAGGCCGGGTCCCACAGCCGAACCGTGTCCTCGTCCGCGGTGACCGCGACCGGGCGGCCGTCGAGTTCCGTGGTGAGCGCGGCGGTCACGCCGGATTCGTGTCCGGTCAGCGGCCCGTGCAGGTCCTCCCCGGTGCCGAGGTCCCAGATCCGGACCAGGCCGTCCGTGTCTCCGGTGACGGCGACCGGGCGGCCGGCCAGTGCCGTCGTCGCCACGGCGCGCACGTCGGCGTCGGGGTCGAGCCCGCCCGGCTCCGCCCCGGTGACGGGGTCCCAGAGGCGGGCGGTGCCGCCGCTCCCGGCGACGATCACGAGCGGACGCCCGTCGACCACCGCGGTCGCCGTCGCGTACACCGGGTCGTCGGGGCCGGTGAGGGGGATGCCCGCCTCGGCGCCGGTGGCCAGGTCCCACAGGCGTGTCGTGCCGTCCCAGCCGGAGCTGACGACCAGCGTGTCGCCGTCCGCCTCGATCGTCGTCACGGAGGTCACCGTGTCGCCGTGGCCGGGCAGCGGGTGGCCCACGGGGCGTTCGGTGTCCGGGTCCCAGCGGTGGACCCTGCCGTCGCCGGTGCCGATGAGCACCACCGGCCGCCCGTCCGCCGTGGACGCGGCCAGTGTCCGCACGCGGCCGAGCGGACCGGCGAAGGCCTGGGCGGTCTGCCGTCCGGTGGCCGGGTCCCACAGCCGCACCATGCCGGTGGTGTCGCCGGTGACCACCACCGGGCCGGCCCCGCTCGTCACCGCCGCCACCGACTGCGGCCAGGTGGTGGAGCCGGCGAGGCGCTCGCCGAGCCGGGCACCCGACGCCAGGTCCCAGAGGGTGGCCGTGCCGTCGGAGCCGCCGACGACCACGGCCGGACGACCACCGGCCGACACCGTGGCCAGGGACTCCACCGCACCGGTCCCGGTGGCCAGGGGTGCCCGCAGCCGGCGTCCCTTCGCGAGGTCCCAGACCCGGACGGTGCCCCCGAAGTCGCCGGTCACCGCGACGGGCCGCCGGTCGAGCACCGTCGTGGCGACCGAAGCCAGCCGGTGCGGGTAGGCGCTGCCGGAACCGGCGGGATCGCCCATCGGCGCGCCGGCCGGTTCGCCGGTGGCCAGGTCCCAGACCCGGACGCTCTGGTCGTGGCCGCAGGTGACGGCCACCGGGCGGTCGCGCAGCGTCGCCGTGGCCACCCCGGTGACCCAGTCGGTGTGGCCGGTCAGGGGCGCGTGCCGGAGCCGTCGCGTGTGCAGGTCCCAGATCCGTACGGCCTTGTCGGTGCCGGCCGAGACCGCCACCGGGCGGCCGTCCAGGTCGGCCGTCGCCACGGCGAGGACCCGCCCGGTGTGATCGGCGAGCGGTTCGCCGGCCGGTTCGCCGGTGACCAGGTCCCACAGGCGTACGGTACCGTCGTCGCCGCCGGTGACCACGACCGGGCGACCGTCGACGGTGACCGGTCCCGCGGCGACCGCCGACACGCCGTCCGGGTGACCCGCCGTGCTCCAGCGGCAGCCGCCGAGCTGGACGCCGCTGGCCCACTCGACGCGCCGGCGCGCGGAGGGCTCGTCCGCCACCGGTACGGCATCGATCCGTGCCGAGAGGTCGAGGTCCCCGTAGCGGGCGGCGTCGAGTGCCAGCAGGTGGCGGCGCACGGCGGCGGGGGCGTCCCGGTGCCGGTGGGCCGAGGCCTGGTACACCGCGGCGCCCAGACGTCCGAATCCCCAGGCCCTGGGCAGCAGGGTGAGCATCGTCGCCGGGTCGGCGTGCACCAGGAACCCCGCGTCGGCGAAGGGGATGGAGCCCAGGTAGGTCCCGACGGCCTGGCGCAGCCCGGGGTCCGGTCCCTCCGCGGCGCGCAGCCACAGGGCGACGGCCTCCTCGACCTCGCCGTTCTCGGACAGCAGTGTCCCGAGCCGTTCCTCGGCGAGCTGGCGGTAGGGGTCGACCGTCGACCGGACGGCGCCGCGCAGCAGTTCCTCGGCCTGCTCCCGGTGGCCGCGCTCGCGTGCCCGGTCGGCCTCGTCGATCAGCGCCGCCGTGGCGACCATGTCCTCCGCCAGATGCGGCGGGAGTGAGGAAAGGTCCACCAGTTCCTCGGGGCGGGCCCATGCCCTGGGATCCTCGGCATCCGGCCGGGCGGGTGCCTGGCGCGGGGCACGCGTACGGCGCCCGCCGAACAACTTGCCTATCCAGCCGCGGTGTTCCTTCGAGTCGGTCATCCCTCTCCCCACGCGCTCCGGTCCGGTGGGGTTCACCCTACTGAGGGGCGCCGGGTGCCGGGTGCCGCCGGGTGATCCGCGCGGAGAGTCCGGCGGGGGTGTGGTCCGGCGGCGCGGTGGAGCGGTGGTCAGGGGTGTCGGGTGGTGGTCAGTTCCTTCTCCCAGTGGAGGAGGTCGTCGAAGTAGCGCCGGCCGTCGTCCGTCCACACGGCGGCCGGTTCCAGGGCCTCGATGGTGCCCCGCAGGCGGCGCAGCGCGTCGTCGCGCCGGGTGGCGACCTCGGCCGGGGCCGTCGGTTCCGCCGCCCAGCGGGCGAGGCCGTGGGACATGCGCGCCAGGACGTGGGCGGCGTGCACGGCGCCGGAGACCGGGCGTGGGTCGGGGCGCAGCGGGTGGCTGATCAGGAGGTCCCCGTTGGTCACCAGGGTCGCGAAGAGGTTCCGCAGGTAGAGCGCGTGGTGACCGGTCTCGTGCAGGAGTGCCTCGAAGGCGGCCGGGGTGCTCTCGACGCTGGAGGAGCCGAGGTAGATGGCGCCGAAGGTCGGGCGGAGCGTGGCCGAGCGGAAGGCTCCGCCCTGGACGTGCACGATGACCCGGATCAACAGGTCCATTTCCAGGGCGGCTTCGGGCCAGACCCGGCGCAGGACGACCCGGGCGGCTTCCAGGTGGGCGATTCCCTCGGTGAGGTCCGGTGCGCCGAAGTCGGCCTCGCCGGTGCCGTGGGTCTGCCGGATGTCGGCGAGCAGTTGGCCGGTGCCCCATCGGCACCAGTCGGGCAGCGGGTCCGGCCCGCCGGGTGTGAGGTGTTCGAGCGGCGGCATCAGGCCGGCGTCCGCCAGTGCGCCGGCCAGCTCCGCCACGTGGGCGGGGTCGGCGTCGTCGCCGGAGGTCGCCGCCCAGACCAGGCCGGGGTGCAGACAGGCGGGCGCGGGCCCGGCGGGCAGGGCCGGGCCCAGGCGCCGCAGGATCTCCTGGTGGTGGCCGCGGACCAGGCTCATGGTGCCGGCCGGGGTGATGCCGACCCGGACCGCCTCGTCCTGCCCGGCCCCCATCAGGCGTCACCCGACGGGGAGTCCACCGCGAGGATCTCGCCGAGCGAGGCCGTCTCGGCCTTCTTGAGCTGCTGCTCGCGGGCCTGGAGGCGCCGCACCACCAGCGCGGAGATCAGCTCGTCGCTCAGTCCCTCCAGGGTGCGGAAGACGTCCTCCCGGACTTCCTTCCAGATCTCCTTGGAACCGCCGCTCAGCGCCTCGGACTTGCGGGGCAGCCGGCCGCGCAGCGCGGGGCTGCGTTCGGCGGCGAGGTCGAGGACGTCGTGCAGGATCTGGGTCCAGGTGTCCTCGACGCCGTCGGAGAAGGCGATGTGGACGGAGCCCTCCGCTCCCGTGGTGCCCTCGTGGTAGAAGCCGCGGGGCAGGTAGAGGCAGTCGCCGGCGTGGAGGGTGACTTCGAGGCGGAGCGGGGTCTGCGGGGTGACGCCCGGCTTGGAGCGCTTGACCGGCCACTTCACCGGCGGCTCGTGCAGCCGCCAGGTCTTGGAGCCGGCCAGCTGGCGGATGAAGATGCTGGCGAGGTCGTAGTGCGCCTCGGCGCCCTTGGAGTTCGGCGGGGTCAGGAAGGCGTTGGCGGCGACGGGCACCCCGATGTCCTCGGACAGTTCGGAGCAGAACACCTCCACCTCGGGGCAGTACGTGGACATCGCCTGGTAGACGAGGGTCGCGCCCTGCCGCATCTGTGCGGCGACGTACCGGGGGTCCGCGAGCCCGGACAGCACCCGGCGTTCGTCGGAGCCGTCGTCGCCGGGCTTGGCCGCGTGCCGGACCCCGATGTCCTTGCCGTGCTTCCAGAGCCGGATGTACGGGGTGCGCAGTCCTCGCTCGAACAGGAGCTGCTCGGCGATGCCGGTCGAGAACACGTGGTCCAGTTCGCCCATGTCCCGGCTGACGTACGGCTCGGTGTCCCGGATGGACACCAGCTTCGACGGATCGTCGAGGAGCTTCTCCACTGCCATGTCATACCTCCACGTCTCCGAGAACCGGCTGTTCTTCGTGTTCTTCCTGATGGAAGTCGCGCACCCCGGGCACGGCCAGCACCAGCAGGGCGGCGCCGAGCTGTACGACGGCGGCGACGACGAGGACGGTCGTGCGCCCCACCGCGTCCGCCAGCGGTCCGATGACGGCCAGGCCGAGCGGCAGCAGGGCGAGGCTGCACAGCCAGTCGACGGAGCTGATCCGGCCGAGGAGCGAGGGCGGGAACTGGCGTTGCAGGGCAGTGTGCAGAAGGGTGTTGAAGGGCATCATCGCGAAGCCCGCGATCATGTATCCGGCCACCACCCACCACAGCGAGAACGGGGTGAGCAGGACGAGCGGCACGAGTGTGAACAGCGCGTTGAAGACCATCGCGCTGGTGCCGGGGTGCTTCAGCCTGATCCGTCCGACGACGATCGTGCCGATGAAGCCGCTGAGGCTGAACATGGCGATGACCAGGCCGTAGGCGGACGGGCCGGCGAACCTCTCCTGCGTGATGACCGGCAGCAGCACCATGTGGGGCGCGACGACCAGCATGGTCTGTATCGCGGTCATGGTGAGGATGGCCGCGGTCCAGCGCACGCGGCGCACCGCCGCCAGTCCCTCGCGGATCTCCCGGACCATGGACGAGCGGGACGTCTGCCGCCGCATCGGCGGTTCGGTGACGGCGAGGACGCACAGCAGGCTGATCGCGAAGGTGGCCGCGTTGGCGGCGAAGGCCACCCGGGTGCCGACGGTGGCCACCAGGACGCCGCCGAGCGCGGGCCCGACGACGGCCGCCGCGCTCTCCATGCCGCCCCGCCAGACGTTGGCGCTGAGCAGCCGGTCCTCGGGCACGAGTGAGGGCACCAGTCCGCCGTAGGCGGGTCGGAAGAACGCCTCTCCGCTGCCGACGAGGAAGGTCATCACGGCGAGCGAGAGGGTCGCGGTGTCGAACGCGCCGAGGACCACCACGGTGATGGCCGCCAGCCGGAAGCCGTCGGCGAGCATCATCGCGCGGCGCCGGGGCACGCGATCGGCCCAGACACCGCCGATGAGCACGAACAGGACGGTGGCGAGCATCCGGGCGCCGATCACCAGACCGACGTCGCCGGCGTCTCCGCCGGACTCGATCACACGGAGGGACACGGCCACGTTGAAGAGCTGGTCGCCGACGGCGCTGACCGCCTGTCCGGCCCACAGGTACCGGAAGTCGCGCAGTTCCATGGCGCTGCCGGCCAGCCGGCCGGCCAACAGGGTTTTCGCGTTGGGCATGTTCAGATGATCGCGCTCGCCGCGGTGGGGTCGGTCAACTCGCCGTAACCGAACCCGCAGCAGTCGCCCGTGATGTCCTCGTCCCGCACCAGGCGGGGGTGTTCCTCCCCGGTGAGCGGGAGGTCTGCCAGGTCGACGGGGTCGGGTTCGTCGTCGATGTAGAGTTCCGCGCCGTCGGTGATGAGGTCGAGGTGCACCTTCTCCTCGTAGTCGACGACGGCGCGGTCCTGGTTGTGCTGGCCGAACCCGATGTGCACGCCGACACGGCGTTCGTTGATGTGCGAGTTGGCCGGGATGAACCGGTCGATGCCGTTGTTGGTGCCGAAGCCCAGCTCGCCCACGCGCATGCCGTGCGGCTGCTTGAAGCAGAGTTCGACCAGTTCGCGTACGTCGTCGTCGCCGCCGGTGAAGCCGGTGGCGCGACCGTCCGCGATGTCGACCGTCAGCGGGTGGTCCGCCAGCCGGGTGTCGATGCGGGTGATGACGTTGCAGTTGAGCGCCCCGTCCGCCACGAGACGGCCGTCGATCCCGGCGGGGTAGGTGGCGATCTCCCCGGCGGGGAGGATGGTGAAGCCGCCCGGGCGCCAGACGCCGCGGTTGCTGATCCAGTCGTAGCGCTCGGCGTCGAGCCGGATGCGCAGGTCGGTGCCGCCCCGGCTGCGGACCCGGACGGTGCGGGCCCTGGTCAGGCGGGTCAGCAGCGCGGCGTTGCGGGCGCTGAGTTCGTCCGGTCCGAGGTTGAGGGCCTGCTCGAAGAATTCCCGTGACGCGCTGATGATGCGGACGATCATGCAGCGGTCGCTGCCGAACCGCTGCATCAGATGCAGCAGCGGCGAGAAGTGGGACATCGTGTCGCGTTCGAGCGTGAAGACGACGAGCCGGCCGGTGAAGGAGGCGGGGTCCGGAACGGCGGATTCCAGGCGGGCGGCGAATCCGTAGTCCACGAGTGGCCGCATGCCGATGGCCTTGGCGGTGGTGCCGCGCTGCTTGAGTCCGGCGACCAGCCAGGCGGCCGCCTCCCGGCTGTCCGGGGCGAAGACGACGACGCAGTGGTCGCGATCGGTGAGGCCGGCGTACCGGTCGAGGAGTGCATCGACTCCATCCCGCAGGTCGCGGCTGGGCTGGACGACGGTCAAGGCGTGCTCCCCCTGGCTTCGGGTCGGGTCGGCGGTTCTTCCGGGCAAGGGGAATTCCGGCCGCGGGCATCGCACGCGGCCGGAACCCCTAGGGTCTTGCCAGGTGTCGGATGGCGCTCGCCGATTGTCAGGTGGCGACGAACCACGCCATCAGCGGACCCTCTTCGCCGCTGCCGACCGGCACGAGGACCTCGGCCGACTCGGCCTCGGAGAGCTCGCGCAGCGCGTCCTCGACCAAAGACTCGTACGAGGGCGCTTCCATCGTCTCTGCTTGTGTCATCTTTGACTCCTCTCAGACAACAACAGTGCCGCGTGATGCTAAGCAGCATGCTCATGCCATATCAATGGGGAATTGGCCCTCAACTTCTGTTTAATCGCGGCTACTCGGGGTATCGCGCACTCGTGTCGAAGGCGACGAATCTCAATTCCGAGGTGTAGCGGCGGTTTTCCGCGTCGGTGAGCCAGGACTGTTCCGGGGTCGGCAGCATTTCCGTGAACACCGCGGTGCCCAGCGGGTCCTTGCGGGCCAGCCGGCGCAGTGCCTTGGCGAGGATCGTGACGTAGACGGGGCTGTCGAAGTCGACGTAGAACGGCCGGGATTCGGTCGGCGAGACCACGAAGACGTAGCGGGGCAGGCCCAGCCGGGCGCGCCAGCGGCGGGCCCCGACGAAGCGGCGGGCCTCGTCCTTCTCGTCGGCGAACTCCGCGTCCGCGGCCGGCAGGCGCCAGGTCTCGCGCGCGACGACCAGGCGGTCGAGGGTGACGCGGGGGGTGTGGTCCGCGCTCGGCAGCAGTTGGAAGAGGTCCATCGACAGCGTGGTCAGCACGTGGGAGAAGACGTCCAGGGCGGGGAAGGCCGAGCCGTCCGGGAGGCGGACGACCAGCTCGCCGGCCTGCTCCGCCACGGTGGCGTCGGCGCTGCGGACCGTACGGGCGGGGTCGGCGGCGAAGTCGGCGAGGGCCACCTGCCGGTCCTGGGGGCGGACGAGGGTGTGGCGCACCCGCGCCGAGAGCCGGGCCCGGTGCTCCTTGGGGATCAGGGGCATCAGCCGGGGGCCGGGGTGGTCGCGGTCGGTGAGCCGCAGGAGTTCGTCGGCGTCCGGGTGCTGGTGGGTGAAGAGGGACGCGCCCAAGGTGTTGGCGGCCAGGTGGAGTTCGCCCAGGACGAGGGTGAAGTCGCCGCGTGCCACGGCGTCCGTGCCGTCGGCGGCGATCAGGACGTCGGGGCTGAGGTAGCGGGCCGTCGTCCAGGCTGCACCGGTGGCCGAAAACCGCTCTCGTACCGCCGCCTCGATGCCGGCCGACGTCATCGTGACCCGGCGGGCGTCGGGCGGGGGCGCCAGGATCTGCTGCCAGCGCCGGGCGAACTCGCCCTGCAACCGCGTGGCCTTGGCGCGGGCGGCGCCGTGCAGCACCGGCAGGCAGGCGAACCAGAAGGAGGCCAGGTCGACCGGTCCCTCGGCGGCCAGCCGGTCGTACACGCGGCGGATCTCCTCCCGTACCGTCGCGGCGAGTTCCGCGGTGAGCCAGGCGGCGCTGTCCATCAACAGCCCCAGCGGGCGCAGCGCTTCGAGCATCGCGGGGCCGAGGCGGGCGGTGGCGGACCGCCGGGTGTCGGAGTACACCAGCGCCCGGCAGGGTGCGGTCGACGCGGACTTCTCCCGTACCGCGGCGGTGGCGGTCAGCTCGGTGAAGTCGTGTTCGAGCCCGGTCAGCGCCGCCACGAGGGTGTCCACGTCGCGGGCCGCCGCCACCCGGGCGCGGCCCCGTTCCAGCCGGTCCAGTGCCGCCAGCCCGCGCCGGCGCGGTTCGGGCGCGCCGACGGTTTCCAGCCAGGCGCGCAGAGCCCGGTCGGGGTGGGTGTCGGCGGGGAGTTCGAGGCGCCAGACCACCCAGCGTCGGGCGACCAGGTCGGCCAGGACGGCGGGGACGTCGGTGTCCGGGAGTTCGGCGGCGATCTCCCGGGCCGGGCGCACCCCGTCGCAGCGGGCGAGGACGGCCGCCGTATCCGCGGGCACGGGCTGTGCGCGCCGGCCGGGCACCCGGACGCGGTCCCCGTCCAGCACCAGGAACGGCACCCGGCGCGGCGCGATCCACTCGCGCAGGGCGGGGTCGGCGTCCAGGGTCCTGGCGAGCGCGTCGATGCCCCATGTGGCCCAGTAGACGGTCGACTTCGCGATCAGGCCGGTGCCGGGGTCCACGGCGAGGGCCCGGGTGGCGGAGTCCCAGCGGCCCCAGCCGACCGGGCCGAAGAAGCCGATGGTGTCGTTCTTCACGCAGAACCGCTGCCAGTAGTGCGCGACCAGTTCCTCGCGCTGGCGGGGCATGCTGCTGCGGCTGTCCGCGCTCGGCGTCCAGCGCAGGAACGGGGCGATCCCGGAGGCGAGCACCGGCCGGTTCTGCCAGGCCACGGCCTCCCGGAAGGCCGGTGTCCGGGCGATGTCCTGCAAGGTGTGCGCGGTCGTCACGGCGGCGTCCGCGAAGAGGCGGGCGAAGCCGGTCCACTCGGGGCCGTCGAGCGGCTCGCCGGCCCCGAACTTGTCGGCCGCCTCGGCCAGTCCGGGCGGGGCGAGGCGGAGCACGCCGTCGGCGGGGAAGCCCGCCCCGCGCAGGGCGAACTGTTCCCACAGCCGCCAGCGGCCGAGGGACGGCACGAGGTCTTCGGTCATGGCACGGCTCTCCTTGGCGAGCGCGGGTGGACGGAGCGGCTGCGCGGGGCGGGTCAGGCCGTGCCGTAGTCGGCGTCGACGACCTCGGCCAGTTCCAGAGGCGTCGGGTAGGCGAAGACCAGGGAGACCGGGACGTCGGCGCCGAGGACCTCCTGGAGGCGGCCGGTGATCTGGAAGGCGGTCAGGGAGTCGCCGCCCGCCTCGTAGAAGTCGGTCCGCGCGGTGAGGTCGGGCAGGCGCAGCACGTCCCGGAAGATCTCGACCAGCAGGTCGACGGTGGTGGTCGAAGCGGCGGTGGCGGTGGCGGCGTCGGTGGTCATGGCGTGGGCTCCTTCGGGTGTGCGCTGGTGAGGGTGTGGTGGTGCAGGCGGGCGGGGGTGTTGCCGCCCGAGACGATGGCCACGGCCCGTTCGCGGCGGCCGGCCCGGAGGGCTCCGGCCAGGGCGACGGCTCCGCTCGGCTCGGCGTCGACGCCGAGGCGGTGCAGCAGGGCGGTGGCGGCGAGGATCTCCGCGTCGCCGACGGCGATCAGGTCGTCGACGCGGTCGCGGATGATCGGGTAGGGCACCGCTCCCGGGCTCTGCCCGCGCAGGCCGTCGGCGACGGTCGTGCAGGCGGGCAGCCGGACCGGGTGCCCGGCGGCCAGGGAGCGGGCGTAGCGGGGGGTGAGGGCGGGTTCGACGCCGACCACGCGGACCGGGCGGTCCCCGGCGGCGAGGCAGAGGCCGGCGAGGAGTCCGCCGCCGCCGGTGGGGACGTACACCGTCTCGGTGCCGGGGGCGTCGGCCAGCACTTCGAGGCCGACGGTGCCCTGACCCGCGACGACCAGGGGGTGGTCGGAGGACGGTACGAGGACGGCGCCCCGCTCGGCCGCGAGGGACCGGGCGCGGTCCTCCCGCTCCGCCACTCCGCCCTGGACCCGTACGGTCTCGGCGCCGAGCGCGCGGATGGCGGCGGCCTTCGCGGGCGCCGCGCCCGCCGCGAGGACGACGGTCAGCCGGATGCCGAGGGTCCGGGCGATCCGGGCGAGGGCGATGCCGTGGTTCCCGGAGGACCCGGTGACGACCCGGTCGGCGCCCAGCGCGAGGACGGCGTTGGCGGCCCCGCGCATCTTGAACGACCCGCCGAGCTGGAGGTGTTCGGCCTTCAGCAGCAGCTCGGTTCCGCTCGCCGTGGTCCTCGGGCCCGGCAGCAGGGGGGTGTGCACGACGTACGGGCCGATCCGCGAGGCCGCGGCCAGCAGGTCGGCCCGGCCGGGACGCCGCCCGCCGGCGACGCCGCGGGGACCCGGCCCGGCCGCACCGGAAGCGTGCCGGACCTCGCCGGGGCGCACCCCGGCGGTGCCGACGGCGACGGCACGGGCGGCCATGAGGCCGGCCGCGACCGGCTCGCCCCCGCCCCGGTTCGGACGGCTCGCGCAACCCGCGCGCCCGGCCACGCCCGGTCCCCCCGCGTCCGCGCCCCACCCGGCCGCGTCGGCGGTCCGGGGGGTGCCCGCCATGGCGCTCATGCCGTCCTCCCGGTCGCCAGCAGCCGGCGGTCGGTCTTGCCGCCCCGGGTGGTCGGGAGGGCGGTCAGGCGCAGGAAGCGGCGGGGCATCAGGTGCGGGGGCAGGGAGCGGGCGAGGTGGCGGCGGAGCTGGGCGTCCGTGGTGGCCGACAGCTCACCGGTGAGGTGGGCGAGGAGGTGCACCCGGCCCAGTTCGTCGGTGTCCGGGGTCACCGCCGCGCCCGTGACGGCGGGGTGGGCGAGCAGCGCCCCCTCGATCTCGGCGGGGTCGACGCGGTAGCCGCGGATCTTGATCTGGCGGTCGGTGCGTCCGGCGTAGTGCAGGCCCCGCGGGCCCCACCAGCCGAGGTCGCCGGTGCGGTAGAGGCGGGCGCCGGGCGGGCCGAGCGGATCGGGTACGAAGCAGGCCGCGGTGCGGGCCGGACGGCCGCCGTAGCCGCGGGCCACACCGGTGCCCCCGATGTACACCTCGCCCACCGTGCCGTCGGGCACCGGGGCCAGGTCCGCGTCGAGTATCCGTACGACGGCGCCCGCGCGGGGGGTGCCCACGACATCGGTGGCCGGGTCGGGGACGGCGGGCACGCCGTACCGGGTCGTGGTCATGGTGCACTCGGTCGGGCCGTACTGGTTGACGAGCCGGCCGGGGACGAGACCGCGTCCGCCCGCGGCGAGGAACGGCCGCAGGGACTCGCCGCTGACGGCGACCAGGGTGACCCCGGCGAGCGGTTCGGCGAGTTCGGCCCGGCCGGACAGGTGGGTGAGGAAGGAGGGGGTGACGCTGAGCAGGGCGGTCACCCGGTGCTCCCGGACGGTGCGGGCGAACTCCGCGGGCCGCAGGAGCCGGGCCCGGTCCACGATCACCAGGCGCGCCCCCGCCAGCAGCGGGACGAAGGTGTCGCGGATGGAGGCGTCGTAGCCGAGGGGCGCCGTCTGGAGGGCCACGGTGTGCGGGCCGAGGCCGAACGCGTGGGCGGCGTCGCGCAGATAGGCGTCCAGCGCGCCGTGTTCGACCAGGACGGCGCTGGGTTCCCCGGTGCTGCCGGAGGTGTGGCTGACGTAGGCGAGGGCCCGTGGGCCGGCCGGGGCGGTGGGCGGCCCGTCGGCCGCGGTCCGGGGCGGCTGGTCCAGCAGGACGGTGGGCAGGTGGAGGCCGAGTGCCGGGGCGAGGGCCGAGCGGGTCAGCAGCAGGCGGGCGCCGGCGCTGCGGACGAAGGACGCCAGCCGTTCCTGGGGCTGGGCGACGTCCAGGGTGAGGAAGGCGGCGCCGCAGCGCAGTACGGCGGCCATGGCGGCGACCGCGTCGGTGCCGTGCTCGACGGCGACGGCGCAGACCGTCTCGGGCCGGGCCCCGTGCGCGCGCAGCAGACGGGCGATCTCCTCGATGCGGGTGTCCAGTTCGCGGTAGGTCACCTCACCGGCCGGAGTGCTCAGCGCGATGCGTTCGGGGTGCCGCCGGGCGTGGGCGGCGATGTCGTCGGCGACCGTGCGCATCACTTCTCCCCCGCGTCGGCGGCGGTCAGGTCGACGGCCACGAACCGGAGTTCGGAGGTGTAGCGCCGGCCTTCGTGGTCGGTGAGCCAGGCCTGCTCGGGGGTGGGCAGCATCTCGCTGATCTTCAGCCGGGCCCCGGGGTCCTTGCGGGCGAGCCTGCGGGCCGCCTTGGCGAGGATGGTGACGTAGACGGGGCTGTCGAAGTCGACGTAGAACGGGCGGGGTTCGGTCGGCGAGACGACGAAGACGAACCGGGGCAGGTCGTGCCCGCGCTGCCAGTGCCGGGCCCGGACGAAGCGGGCGGCCTCCGCCTTCTCGTCCGCGAAGTCCATGTCGCCGACGGGCAGTTGCCAGGTCTCGCGGGCCACGGTCAGCCGGCCGATGGTGATGCGCGGGGTGTGGTCGCCCTCGGGCCGCAGCGTGAAGCGGTCCATCACGCGCTGGGTGAGGGTGTTGGCGTAGGCGTCGAGCACGTCGTACTCGGTGCCGTCGGGCAGGACCGCGGTGAGCCGGCCGGCCCGTTCCTCGATCCGGACGTCGGCGCCGAGCACCGTGCGCGGGCGGTGCGGGTCGCCGGTCTGGTCGACCAGGGCGACGTAGTGGTCCTCGGGCCGGTCCAGCGAGGGCCGGCTGCGGGTGGACCACTTCAGCGGCAGTTCCTTGGGCAGCATGGGCATGAGGCGCGGGCCGGGGAAGTCGCGGCTGGTCTCGGCGATCAGTTCGGACCGGTCGGGGTGCTGGTGCACGAAGAGCGAGGCGCCCATGGTGTTCAGCGCGCAGTGCATCTCGCCGAGGACGAGGTCCACGTCGCCGCGGGCGAGGGCGTCCGCGTCGTCGGCGACGACCAGTACGTCGGGGCTGATGTAGCGGGCCAGTGACCAGCCGTCGCCGGGCTCGTCGAACTCCTCGCGCACCCGGTCGGCGACTTCGGCGGTGGTCAGCCGGACCCGGCGGGCGCCCGGGGGCAGGTCGAGGATGCGGGCCCATTTGGCGCGCAGTTCGGCCTGGATCGTGTTGATGAGGTGGCTCGCGTCGGGGTGCGGGGAGGGCAGGGTGTGAAGCCACAGGGTGGCCAGGTCGACCGGTTCGCCGTCGGCGCGCAGCCGGTCGTACACGGCGTGCAGGCGGGCGCGGACGGCCTCGGCGAAGCAGTTGGTCATCCAGCGCGCGGCGGTCAGGCACAGCTGGAGCGGTTCCAGGTGGGCCAGCAGCCCGGGGCCGAGGGTGGCGGTGGCGGCGCGGCGGGCGTCGGAGTACACCAGTCCCCGGCAGGGCGCGGTGCGTTCGCCCTTGGCGCGCTGGGCCTCGCTGTCGGTCAGCGCGGCGAAGTCGTCCTCCAGCGCGGTGATCGCGGCGGTCAGGGCGGCGGCGTCGGTGCCGGCGGCGCGTACCGCGTCCCGGCCGCGTTCCAGTACGGCGAGACGCTCCAGCGCCCTGTCCCGGGCGGCCTCGTCGGGGACGCGTTCCAGGATGGCGCGCAGGGCGCGGTCGGGGTGGGTGGCGGCGGGGACGTCCAGCCGCCACTGCACCCAGCGGCGGCCGACCAGTTCGCGCACCACCTCGGTCACCTCGTCCTCGGTGCGGCCGAGTTCGGCGGCGATGGCGTGCGCGGGGCGGGTGCCGTCGCAGCGTTCCAGCACGGCCTGCGCGCGGGCGTCGATCGGCTGGACGGGGCGTCCGGGGACCCGCACGGTGCCGTCCGCGCAGCGTACGAAGGAGACCCGGCGCGGCGGGATCCAGCGCATCAGCGCGGCGTCCGTCGCCAGGACCTTCGCGAGGGCGTCGATCGCCCAGCCGGAGAAGTAGACCTCCCGCGCGGCGAGGAAGCCCTCCCCCGGGGTCACGGCGACGCCGCCGCTCCCGGAGAGGTCCCAGCGGCCCCAGCCGACCGGGCCGAAGAAGCCGATGGTGTCGTTCTTCACGCAGAACCGCTGCCAGTAGTGCGCGACCAGTTCCTCGCGCTGGCGGGGCATGCTGCTGCGGCTGTCCGCGCTCGGCGTCCAGCGCAGGAACGGGGCGATCCCGGTGCGCAGGACGGCGGGGTTCTGCCAGGCGAGCGCGGCCTGGAAGCGGGGCCGGGCGGCGATCTCCTGGAGGTGCCGGGCGGTGTCCACGGCGGCCGTCGCGAGGTCCTCGGCGAAGGTCCGCCACTCCGGTCCGGACAGCTCGGCGCCGGGGGCGAACTTGTCGGCGGCCTCGGCCAGTCCGGGCGGGGCGAGGCGCAGCACGCCGTCCGCGGGGAAACCGGGACCGCGGAGCGCGAACTGCTCCCACAGCCGCCAGCCTCCGCCCGGCAGCAGGACAGGTGCGTGCTCGTCCGACATCGCGTGCTCCTTCCGGAAGGGGGTGCTCGGGAATCGCGTGGCCCGGCGGGGCGCCGGGGTGCCGGGCGGCCCCCGACCGGACAGCACGGTCCCGCGCCGGGGCCGTAGGTCACCAGGGAAGATCCGGCAGCAACGGGTGCCGCCGGTTCGGCGCGTTCGTCCCTGACCCGGTGGCACGGCGCGCGGCACGCTTGCGGCGCCGGCCCTTCTCCGCGGCCGGACCGACATCTGCGGGAGGTTCACCGTGACGCAACCCAACTCCGCGCACTCGGGCGGCGACGAGGCCCGTCCGGGCGCCGACGACGTGTATCTCGTGGTGCGCAACGACGAGGAGCAGTACTCGATCTGGCGGGCGGACCGCGAGCTGCCGGCCGGCTGGTACCGGGAGGGCCGCAGCGGCAGCCGGCAGGAGTGCCTGGACCACATCGACGTGATCTGGACGGACATGCGCCCGCTGAGCCTGCGCCGCCGGCTCGCCGGGGCCGATGTCTGAGGCCCGGCCGGCGCCGCTGTCGTCACCGCCGGCCGCCCCTTCGCCGCCGGACCGTCCGGCCGGCGCCCCGCCGCCGGCGCGGTCGGCGGTGCGGGCGGGCGGCGGCAGCGTGGCCGTGCTGCCGCCGCTGTCGCCGCTCGACATCGGTTCGGCGGCCGTGCCCGGCCGGGCACGGCCGCCGGACCGGGTGGAGCCGCTGTGTCCCGCCGTACTGGACCTGCCCGGCCCGCTGCACCGGCCGTACGCCGCGCGCCCCCGCGCGCTGCGGGGGCCGTTGGAGCTGTACCTCGCCGAGGTCGGGGCGCAGGACGAGCAGGCACTGCTGTGGGCACAGGAGTTGCTGGACGGGGAGGAAAGGGCGCGGGCCCGTGCGTTCCGGCGGGCCCGCGACCGTGACGCCTATGTGATCGCGCACGCGACGCTGCGCGCGCTGCTCGGCCCGCTGCTGGGCGTGCGGGCGGACGAGCTGCCGCTGATGCGCGAGCCGTGCGCGGGCTGCGGTGCCCCGCACGGCCGGCCGGCGCTGCGCGCGCCGGGGCTGCACTTCTCCCTGTCGCACAGCGGGGACCTGGTGCTGGTGGCGCTCGCCGGCACACCGGTCGGGGTCGACGTCGAGGGGCTGGCCTCCGCGGAGGCGGTGCGCAGCGCGCAGTGCGCGCTGCACGCGGCGGAGGTGGCGGAACTGGCGCGGCTCCCGGCATACGAGCGGCCGGCCGCCTTCACCCGGACATGGGTCCGCAAGGAGGCCTACCTGAAGGGTCTGGGGACGGGGCTGGTGCGCGATCCGGCGCTGGACCACGTCGGCACCGGCGACCGGCCCGTCTCGCCGTCGCCGCGCTGGACGCTGCGGGACGTGCTCGTCCCCGCGGGGTACGCGGCGGCCGTGGCGCTGCGCCGGGAGTGACCCCGCGACCATACGAACACCTGCGAGGGGGACCGGCCCATCGGCCGGTCCCCGCCGTGTTTCCCGGACCGCGCCGGCCGCGCCCCACCTTCACCACTCCCCCACGTCCGGAGCGCGACCCCCACGCTACGATCGCCGCGTGACCGCTCCGGAACCCACCATCGTCGCCACCTCCGGAGGGCACCGCGCCGGAACACGTACGCGGGTGCTCTTCGACGCCCTGGTCCACCACGCGGTCGACCTGGCCGGTGTGCACGGCAGGCGCCCCCGTGTCCTGTACGTGGGCACGGCGATCGGGGACGCCGAGCACGTCGCGGCGCGGATGAGCGAGGCGGCCCGGGTGGCCGGGTTCGACCTGATGCCGCTGCACCTGTTCCCCATGCCGAACGTCGAGGACGTCGAGGCGACGGTGCTGGACCACGACGTGGTGTGGGTGATGGGCGGCTCGGTGGCCAACCTGCTCGCGGTGTGGCGGGTGCACGGCCTGGACGCGATCATGCGGCGGGCCTGGCGGGCGGGGGTGGTGCTGGCCGGGGTGAGCGCCGGTTCCATCTGCTGGTTCGAGGGCGGCGCGACGGACTCCTTCGGGCCCGAGCTGCGGCCGGTGACCAACGGCCTCGGTCTGCTGCCGTACGGCAACGGCGTGCACTACGACTCCGATCCGGGCCGCCGCCCGCTGATCCACCGGCTGGTCGCCGACGGCACCCTGCCCACCGCGCACTGCACCGACGACGGGGTGGGCCTGGTCTACCGGGGCACCGAACTGGTCGAGGCGGTCGCGGAGTTGCCGGACCGGGGCGCGTACGTCGTGCGCCGGGAGGGCGAGCGGGCCGTGGAGGAGCGCATCGTGCCGCGGCTGCTGCCGTCCCCCGGCTTCTGAACGGCCGCGGCCGCCCCTCGGCCCCCGCACGTCAGATCAGCCCGTGGCGCACGGCGCGGGCCACCGCGTGGGCGCGGTTGCGGGCCTGCAGACGGGCCATGATCTCGTAGACGACGTTCTTGACGGTGTGTTCGGAGCAGTGCAGCAGCCGGGCGATGCCCGCGTTCCCGTGCCCCTCCGCCATCAGCCGCAGCACCGAGAACTGGCGGGCGGTGAGGGCCGGTGGCCGGTCCTCCCGCGGTCCCGCCTCGCCGTGGGCGGGGCCGGCGGTCAGCAGGTGGGAGAGTTCCGGGTAGGGGATGCTCGGGTGCGGCGCCCCGGCGCGGCGCACGGCGGCCGCCAGGCTCTCCTCGGTGAGGTCCGCGGTCCTGAGCACCACGGCCCCGGCGCGCAGGGCCCCGAGCAGCCCGGCCCTGCCGACCGTGTCGCACACGAGCAGCAGCGGCCCGGGCACCCGCAGCCCGCGCAGGGCCCGTTCGGCGTCGTCGGCGACGACGACGGTGACGGTGCCGGGCCCGCCGGGGCCGGGGGCGCAGTCGAGTCCGGCGCGGTCGGCGAGGGCGCGCACGCGGTTCGCGTGCCGCGACGGCAGGACGCACAGGGTGGTGGGCACGCCGGGCGCGGCGGTCAGCGTGGCCGTCACAGCAGGCCCGCCCGGAGCGCGTAGGCGACGGCATGGGCGCGGTTGCGCAGCCGGAACCGCTGGGTGATGTCGTGCACCACGGTGGTGACGGTGCGGGGCGAGTAGGCGAGGCGCTGTGCGATCTCCGCCGTCTCGTGTCCGTCGGCGACGAGTCGCAGCACCGAGCGTTCCCGGTCGGAGAGGGCGCCGCCGGCCCAGCCGGTCCGGCCGTGGTCGGGCCGGTCCAGGACCTGTTCGAGCAGGTCGGTGGGGACGGTGCAGTCGTCCTGGGCGGCGGCCAGCACCGCGTGGGCCAGACGGGACGCGTCGGCCTCGCGGCGCGGCAGCAGGCCCCGGGCGCCGGCGGCGAGGGCGTGCAGGGCGTCGCCGGAGGCGAGCGCGCCGGCCACCAGGACGACGGCGGGGCGCTGCCCGTGCGCACGGGTGGTGCGCACCATGTCGAGTTCGGCCGGGCCGAGCCGGTCCACCGTGAGGACGGCGACCCGGGCCTCCGCGGGCTCGCACACGGCCAGTTCCGGGCAGGCGAGCAGGGTACTGCGGGTGCCGGCCTCCAGGACCGGGTCCAGGGCGACCACACCGACGGGTACGGGGACTCCCATCTGCTGCTCCTTGAAAGTCGTCCGCCCGGTCGTGAACGCCGGGGCGGTTCGTGGTTTCTGCGCTCCACCGTGCCGTCGGGGGGTGGGGGCGGGCATCGGTAGTCGGTCCCCACCTTTCCGGGGACGGGTGTGGGGGACGCCGGGGACGGTGGGGGTGTCCGCCCGGTCCCGCAAGCCGTCTTACCTGCTCCGGCCGCCGGTGCGGGGCCGGGCGCCGGGCGCGGCGCGGCCCATCCCGCCGCGGGATGGGGGGCGGGGGCCGCGGCTCATGGGGGATCGGCCCGGCGGAGGGTGGGCGCGGGGGTCGTGCGAGCCTGCGGGGTGCGGCCGCCCCGCCGTCGTACGGGGGTCTGGGTAGTCGCCTTCCCACCTGCGCTTTCCCCGCGTCGGGGCGGTCCGTGCGGGTGCCTCCCCCACCCGTGGGGAGGGGGCCGCGCAGAATATGGGGGTCACTTCCCCATGTGGGGGTCGCCCGGTGTCTGCGACCTTCGTTGACGTGACTGAGACCGCCAGCCTCCCGACTCCCCGGAGCGCCGGCCTGCCGCTCGACTGGTGGGCCCCGGCGCTGTCCCTCGCGGAGCGGCTCGCCGCCCCCGGACGCCCGGCCGCGACCGCCGACCCCGACGCCCCCGTGCGCGCCCCCTGGGCCGCCGGGGACGCGGAGGGCTTCGCGCTGCGGCTGGCGCACCTGGGGGTGGACGGTGCCACGGCGGCGGCCCTCGCGGCGGAGCCCGCCGGGCGGCTCGCGGCCCGGGCCGCCAAGCCCGGTTGGGCCACGTACGTCGAGGCCGCCGTGGAGGCCGCCCCCGAGCGGCCCGGGGAGCCGGACACGGACGGTGCCGGGCCCGAGGTCTTCGCCCATGTGGTACGGCCGCTCGTCGCCCCGGTCGCCGGCCGGCTGGCCGGCTCGCCAGGCCCCGAACTGGCGCTGTGGCGGGCGGAGTTCGGCCGGTGGCTGACGCGGCAGCTGGCCGGGGCGGCCGCCCGTACGCTGGTGCGGGAGCTCGACGCGGCCCGCCGCGCCGGGCGTCTGGAGGGGGCGGGTCCGCGCGAGCGGTTCGCGTCCTTCGTCGCACGCACCGGCACCCGGCGGGGCCTCGGCGAACTGTGCGCCGCCTACCCGGTGCTGGCCCGGATGCTCGGGCAGACCGCGCTGGACGCGCTGGCCGCGACGGCCGAACTGATGGCGCGCTTCCGGGCCGACCGGGACGACCTCGTCGCCGGCCTCCTCGACGGCCGCGACCCCGGTGTGCTCGTCCGGGTGGAGCTGGGGCTCGGCGACGCCCACCAGGGCAACCGGTCCGTGGCGGTCCTGCACTTCGCGGGCGGGGCGCGGATCGTGTACAAGCCGCGTCCGCTGGGCCAGCACGCCCTGCTGGACGAGCTGGCGGCCTGGCTGGACGCCAAGGTGCCGGGGCTGGCGCTGCGCACCGCGCGCACCGTGCGCCGGGACGGCTACGGCTGGCTGGAGTTCGTGGCGCACCGCTGGTGCCGGTCGGTGACCGAGACCGACGCCTTCTACCGCCGCCAGGGTGCGCTGCTGGCGCTGCTCTACGCGGTGGACGGTGCCGACATGCACTACGAGAACGTCATCGCCTGCGGGGACCAGCCGGTCCTGGTGGACGCCGAGACGCTGCTGCACACCGGGCTGGGGCAGGCCATGACGGCCGGCGCGGACCCGGCCGCGGACGCCCTGCACGGCTCCGTGCACCGCACCTGTCTGCTGCCCCATCTGCTGATCGGCGAGCACGGGGCGCTGGACATCTCCGCGCTGGGCCGGTCCACCGACGGCACCTTCCCCAGCGAGGGGCTGCGCTGGGAGGACAGCGGCCTGGACACCATGCGCGCGGTGCGCGGACCGCTGCTCAGCCCGGCAGGGCAGAACCAGCCGCTGCCCGGCGGGCGCCCGCTGGAGGGCGCGGACCACCGGGCGGCGCTGCTCGACGGCTTCCGCACGGCCTATGCGGCGATCGCCGCGCACGGCGCCGAACTGACCGGGGACGAGGGCCCTTTGACGATCGGCGCGGACAGCCCGGCGCGGCTGATCGCCCGCTCCACCCGGCTGTACGCGACGCTTCTGGAGGAGTCCACCCATCCGGCGCTGCTCGGTGACGCGCTGGCCCGGGACGGGGTGTTCGCGGTGCTGTGGACCGAGTCCGAGCACGACGCGGCCCGCCGGCGGCTCGTCGAGCACGAGACGGCGGACCTGTGGCGCGGCGACGTCCCCCTGTTCACCCATCGGCCGTCCGGTACCGGGGTCCGGGCGGCCGACGGGACCTGGCTGCCGGACGTGCTGCCCGAGGCGAGCCTGGCCGCGGTGCGCAAGAAGATCGCGCGGATGGACGAGATCGACTGCCGCGACCAGGAGTGGATCGTGTCGGCGACGCTGGCGGCCCGGGGCGCCGCTGCCCCGGCGGGCCGGCCGCGGTCGGCGCTCGCGGTGGCGCCCGTGCCGGCCGTCGTGCCCGACGCCTCCCGGCTGCTGGCCGCGGTGTGCGGGATCGCCGACGACATCGCCGCCCGTGCGGTGCGCGACGGCGGCCGGGCCAACTGGCTCGGTCTGGAACGGGTCTCCGGGCCGCACTGGGCGGTGCTGCCGATGGGTGCCGGGCTCGCCCAGGGCTACTGCGGGGTCGCGTTGTTCCTCGCCCACACGGGCGCCCTGACCGGGGCCGGCCGGTACACCGCGCTGGCCCGGGAGGCGGTCCGGCCGCTGCCCGCCCTGCTGAAGGCCCTGGCCGCCGACCCGGAGCTGGGCGCGGCGGCGGGGCCCGGTGCCTACGACGGTCTCGGCGGCGTCTGTTACGCCCTGGTCCGGCTGTCCGCCCTGCTGGACGGGGAGCTGACGGACTGTCTGCCGGACGCGCTCACCGCGCTGGCGCACGCCGCGGCCGGCTGCCCGGACCCGGGGCTGGCCGGCGGTACGGCCGGAGCGCTGGCCGCCGCCGTCGCCGTGCACGAGGCGACCGGTTCGCCCGAGGCGCTGCGGCTGGCGGACGAACTGGCGGACCGGCTGCGCACGGTGGCGCCGGACCCGGGCGCGCGGACCGGTTTCGCGGACGGCACCGCCGGGATCGGCTGGGCGCTGCTGCGGTACGCCGCCGTGCGGCCCGAACGGTCCCCGGCGCACACCGCCGCCGCGCGGGCCCTGCTCGACGCGGCCGTCCGGCAGCACACCGGGGCCGACGCCGCCGACCTCTCCTGGGCCCGCGGGCTCGCCGGGGTGGCGGCCGCCGCCCGGATGCTGCCCGACGACCCCGACGACGCGGTCCGGCCCACGGCGGCGCTCGCGGACCGGCTCCGGGACGCCGAGGTGGGGCCCGACCTCAGCCTCGCCCAGGGCGCCCTCGGCACCCTGGAGGCCCTGGCCCTGTTCACCGCACGGGGCGACGGGCCGGCCGCCGGGACGCTGACCCGGCGTACCGGACAGGCGCTCGCGCTCGTCGAGGCGCAGGGCCACCGGTGCGCCACCCCCGACGAGGTTCCCTCCCCCGGGCTGCTGACCGGACTGTCCGGCATCGGCTACGGGCTGCTGCGCCTGGCCCATCCGGACACCGTGCCCTCCGTCCTGCTCCTCGGCCACCCCGGCCACTGACCACCACGCTCACCCGCACTTCGGCACCACGGCACTTCCTCCGCCTCCACCCCGTGCGCGACGCACGGACCACCAGAAGGGGTTCACCGTCATGGACAAGCACCTCGCCGTCACCGCCGCCGACGCCACCGAGACCGCCGCCGAGGAGCAGGACGCGGCGGGCGGTATCACCCTCAAGGGCCGCAACCGCGCCTGCGCCCGGGCCCGGGTGCTGGCCGGAATGGTTCTGACCAGCGGCCTCGTCATCACGCTGAGCACCATCGACACCTCGGTCTCCGCTCCCCGGTGACCGGCTGCCGGTCCTGACCCGGCGTGATGGCGCGGGCCCGTCCGACGGGTCCGCGCCGCCGTGTGTGAGGGGACCGGTGCGAGACGTGACCATTGCATCTGCCCCAGGTCCCGATATTCCGATTATCATCAGCGTTCATGCGTTCCCATGCGCCTTCCCTGGTCGGGCGGGACCCCCAACTTGACCTGCTTGAACGCGCGTTGACCAGCGCCCAGCAGGGACGCGGCGGTGTGGTCTTCCTGGTCGGAGAGGCCGGGGTCGGCAAGTCGCGGCTCGCCGCCGAGGTCGTGGGCGGCGCGCTGGACGCCGGCATGCGGGTCCTGCGGGGCCGCAGCAGCACCACGGGCCCCGCGGTGCCGTTCCGGCCGTTGACCGAGGCCCTGATGTCGCTGTTCCGCGGCGGTGCGGACATGGACGACCTGGCCCTGGGCCCGTACCGGCCGGTGCTCGGGCGGCTGATCCCCGACTGGGACACCGGGGAGCGCGAGAGCAGCTCGATGGTGATCCTGGGCGAGGCGGTGCTGCGGCTGCTCCTCGCGGCCGGCCGCGGACAGGGCCAGCTGCTGCTCCTGGAGGACCTGCACGACGCCGACCCGGAGACGCTCGGCGTCCTCGAATACCTCGTGGACAACCTGGAGTACACGCCCGTCCTGCTGCTCGCCACCGTCCGTACGGACTTCAGCGACGCCCTGGACCTGGCCCAGTCGGCGCGCCGGCGCGGCGTCGCCACCGTGCTGGAGATCCCGCCGCTGACCCGGGCGCAGGCGCACGAGATGATCGCCGCCCAGCTGGGGGTGGCGGATCCGCAGGAGGTGCCCGAGGCGGTGCTGCGACGGCTGTGGGAGGACAGCTCGGGCAGCCCCTACCTGGTCGAGGAACTGCTCCAGACCATGATCGGGTCCGGCACCCTGGTGCAGGGCCCGGACGGCTGGCGGGCCGTCGGCGATCTGCGCAGCGATGTCTCCTCGACGCTGGCTCGGGACATCCTGCGCCGCATCGACCGGCTCGGCGCCCAGGGGCTGACCCTGCTGTCGGCCGCCGCCGTGCTCGGCCGGCGCTTCCCGCTGACGGTGCTCCAGCGGATGAGCGGCGTGGACGACCGCGCGCTGCTCAGCCATCTGCACGCGGGCGTGGCCGCCCGCCTGGTCATCCCGGACGAACCGGCCCCCGACTGGTACTCGTTCCGGCATTCCCTCACCGTGGAGGCCCTGTTCACGCAGATGACGCCGGGCCAGCGGGCGGATCTCGCGCGGCGGGGCGCGGAGGCGGTCGAGGAGCTGCACCCCGATCTGGGCGGCGACTGGTGCGCGCTGGCGGCGGGGCTGCGCAGCGAGGCCGGGGACCGCACCGAGGCCGGGCGGCTGTTCGCGGACGCGGGCGGCCGGGCCCTGTCGGCCGGGGCGCTGGGCTCCGCCGTGACCCTGCTCAGCCGCGCCGAGGGCCTGCTGGCCGACGCGGGCGACCCGCAGGCGCGGGCCGCGGTGCTGGAGAACCTGCTGCCGGCGCTCGCCGAGGCGGGCGACTTCGCCCGCGCCTTCGAACTGGCCGAGGACCTGCACGTGCTGGGCGGCTCGGGGCTGAGCCCGGTCCGGCTGGCCACGCTGCACACCCGGCTGGCCAAGGTCGCGCACACGGCGGGCCGGTGGAGCGACGGCAACCGGCAGGTGGCCCGCGCCCGGGAGGTGCTGGCCGCGGCGCCCGACGAGACGACGGCCGCCGCCGTCGACGTGACGGCCGCCTACCTGGCCCTGGACACCCCCGGCCCGGACCGCACCCAGCACGCGGAGAAGCTGGCCCGGTCGGCCGCCGACACCGCCGAACGGCACGGGCTGCCCGTGGTCGCCTGCCAGGCGCAGGAGCTGCTGGCGACCGTGGCGCGCGAGCGGGACCCGGAGGAGTCCGAGGCGATGCTCCGGCAGGCCCTGGCCACCGCGGAGCGCCACCGGCTGCCGCTGCAACGGATGTACGCGGCCACCCGGCTGGGCGGCAACGCGTGGCTCGCCGAGGGCGACACGGCGGGTCTGCTGGCGGCGCGCGAGGAGGCGCTGCGGCTCGGCTCGGTCAACATCGTGCACACCGTCGAGGGCATCCTCGTCCTCGACGGTGTGCTGCGCGGCCGGTACGACACCGCGCGCGCCTCGGCCGCCGAGTGCCTGGCCGTCGTGCGCCGGCTGCGGCTCGCGCCCGCCGTGCGGTACGTGCTCATGGCGCAGGGCGTCCTGGAGGCGCACCACGGCAACCGCGCCGGGATGGAGGCGGCGCTCGCCGCGTTCGCGCAGTGGGACGGGGCCGGATCGCAGGAGGAGCCGCTGAGCCACGGTCTGGCCCGTGCCTTCTGCGCGCTCCTGGAGGAGGACCGGGAACTGGCCCGGCAGGACCTGGACACGGTGCTGGCGCTGGAGGCGGACAACCCCTCGACCTACCACCTCAGCGGCACCCACGGCCTGGTGCTGCTGCTGGACGTGCTCGCCGGGCGCGCGGACCGGGCCCGGCACGCGGAGGTCACCGCCACCGCGATGGCGCGGATGCGCTGGAACCGGCAGTTCGTGCTGCTCGCGGAGGCCGTGCTGCTCGGCCGGGAGGGCGAGGGGGCGGGGGCCGCGCGGGCGGTCGACGCGGCGCAGGTGGTGGCGGAGCCCTACCCGCTGGCCCGGCACCTGGGGCTGCGGCTGATCGCGGACGCGGCGCACGAGGACGGCTGGGGCGATCCGGTGGGCTGGCTGCGGCGGGCCGAGCAGTACTTCCACGAGCGGGACGTGCCGGCCGTGACCGGCGCCTGCCGGGCGGGCCTGCGCCGGCTCGGCGCCCCCGTGCGCCAGCACCGCACCGGCAGCAGCGGCATCCCGGACCAGCTGCGCGTCCAGGGCGTGACGGTGCGCGAGTTCGAGGTGTTCCGGCTGCTCGCGGAGCGGCTGTCCAACAAGGACATCGCCGACCGGCTGTTCATCTCGCCCCGTACGGCGGAGAAGCACATCGCCAGCCTGATCACCAAGACGGGGGCGGCCAACCGCGCGGACCTGTGCGCCCGGTCGGCCGCCTTGCGGGAGGGTTAGCGCATCTCGCGCACCGCCCTGGACCCCAGCACCGCGAGTCCCGTGAGGGCGAGCACCGCGGCGACCAGGCCGAACAGGGCGAAGGTGTTGATCCGGGCCAGCGCGCCGCACACGATCAGGGAGAGCGGGGCCACCGCGTAGCCGAGGACCATGTCGACGGAGATGACCCGGCTGAGCACGTCCCCGGGGATGTTGCGCTGGATCCAGCTGAGCCCGAACACCCCCTGGAAGCCGATGGCGAAGCCCATGGCCAGGACGGTCCCGACGACCGCGGGGGTGCTGTGCACCAGCCCCAGCGCGGCCATCCCGGCACCCAGCCAGCCGGCCAGGGCGGCCACCAGCAGCCCGACCCGCGGCCTGCCGCCCAGCGCGCCGCCCGCGAGCGTGCCGAGCATCGCGCCCCCGGCGAGGGAGCCGTTGAGCACGCCCAGGGTGGCCGAGCCGCCGCGCAGCACCTGGTCGGCGAGGGTGGCGAAGCCGACCGTGAAGGGCCCGGCGTAACAGAAGTTGACGGCGGTGTCGAGGGCGACGACGGTTCGCAGCCGCGGGTCGCGCAGGGTGAAGGCGACGCCCTCGCGGATGCGGGCGCCGAGGGAGGGCTGCCCGGTGTCCGTCTTCTTCGCCGCCGGAGCCGTGCGGGCCCGGGGCCGGATGCGGGACACGCACCAGCCGCACAGGGCGAAGCAGACCGCGTCGACCACGAACGCGACCGGCGCCCGGGTCAGCGCGATCACCACGCCCCCGACCGCCGGTCCGACCACGGCGGCCGTGCGGGAGCCCGCGCCCAGCAGGGCGTTGGCCGGGGTGAGCAGGTTCTCGTCGACCACCGAGGGCAGGATCGACACCCGGGCGGGCTGGAAGAAGGCGTCGACGGCGCCGAACGCGGCGGCCGCCGCGCACAGCATCCACACCGTCAGGTGCCCGCCGAGCCCGGCGAGTCCGACCCCGGCCATCAGGGCGGCGCGGGTCCAGCTGGAGGCGATCATCAGGGTGCGGGTGGACCAGGAGTCGCCGAGGCTGCCGCCGACCAGGGTGAGCAGGGTGCGGGGTACCGCCTGGAAGGCGAGGACGTAGCCGAGGGTGAGGGTGGAGCCGGTCAGGCCGAGGGTGATCCAGGAGAAGGCGACGACGCTGAAGCCGTCGCCGAGCAGGGACAACGACTGTCCCAGCCACAGCAGTTGGAAGGGCCGCTGCCGGGCGGGGGCCCACAGCCGGGGGCCGGCGCCGGCGAGGGTGGTGGCCATGGTGTGCCTTTCGTCGTGCGGGACGCGCGCGGCGCTCCGGTCAGTAGCGGACGGGCAGCGCGGTGAGGCTGCGGTTGAGGAGGGAGGGCTGCCAGGTCAGGGAGCCGGGGTCGGTCAGGGTCAGACCCGGGTGGTCGCGGACCAGCGTGCCCACCGCGGCGACGGCCACCAGCCGGGCCAGCGCGGCGCCGATGCAGAAGTGGGCGCCGAAGCCGAAGCCGAGGTGGGTGGCGCCGGTGCGGCGCACGTCGAACCGGCCGGGGTCGGGGAAGCGGGCCGGGTCGCGGTTGGCGGCGGCGGTCACCAGGAAGATCCGGTCGCCCGCCCGCAGGGTGTGCCCGTCCAGCTCCAGGTCGGAGACCGTGGTGCGGATGGACATCTTGGACGGTCCGTCCAGCCGCAGCGTCTCCTCCACGGCGCCCTGTGCCAGCCCGGGGTCCTCGCGTACGGCGGCGAGTTGACCGGGCCGGGTGTGCAGGGCGAGGACCGTGTTGGCGATGAGGTTGCTGGTGGTCTCCCCGCCGGCGAACGCCATCTGGGTGAGCATTCCGACGAACTCCTTCTCGGTGACCGACTCGCCGACCCGGCCCTCCGCCAGCACCTGGCTGATCAGGTCGTCGGCGGGTTCGGCGCGCCGCCGCGCGACCAGGGCGGCGAGGTAGTCCTCCAGGCTGACCAGCGCCTGGAGGGAAGCGCGGTACTCGCTCTCCTCCTGGGCGGTGCCGAGCACGAGGTCGGCGACGCGGGCGTTCCAGTACCAGAAGGCGGCGGCGTCGGTGCGGGGGATGCCGAGCCAACGGGCGAACACCAGCGCGGGCAGCGGCTTGGCCACGTCGGCCATGAGGTCCCCGGTGCGGCCGGGGACGGCCTTGCGGGCGAGGACGGCCCGGGTGGCCTTCTCGGTGAAGGCCCGGTAGCGGGCCACCGCCCGCGCGGCGAACGCCTCCTGGAAGACCTGGCGCAGTCTGCGGTGCTGCGGCGGGTCGTTGAACACCATCCAGCGGGACAGGATCCCGAAGGCCCGCTCGGCGTCCTCGCGGGCGCCCTGCGGTACGGCGTCCATCAGGGGCCGCACCCGGTCGGCGGAGACCGCGGGGTCGCGCAGGCAGCGCATCACCTGGTCGTAGCCGGTGACCAGCCAGGCGTGGTGCATCGGGCTCCAGTGCACCGGGGTGTGCTCCCGCAGGGCGTCGAGCCGCTCGTAGGGGTCGGCGATCATGTCCGGGGCGAGCAGGTAGCGCTCCTGGAAGGGGGCGGCGGTGGTCATCGGTTCTCCCCCGTCCGCTCCTGGACCGCGACGAGGATGTCGGCGATGCCGGACACCCGCGGCGCGGCCATCATCGACATGTGGTCGCCCTCGCTGATGTGCAGGGTGAGTCCGTCGCCGGCCAGTTCGCGCCAGCGCTCGACGTAGGTGTCGTAGTCGACGTCCAGGCCCGGCATGGTGCGTCCCCGGGGCAGTCCGGCCGCCTCGCTGCCGACCACGAGGTGGATGTGGCCGGGGTAGGGGCGGACCTCGTACCCGGCGAGGGCGGCGAGCAGCGAGTGCCACACCTCGATGGGCGCGTTCTCGACGAGGGCCGCCTCGGCGGGGCTCATGCCGGCGCCGAGCAGGGTGGCGGTGAGTTCGGCGGTGGCCCGGTCGCGCTCCGGGGAGGGCGGCAGCTGCCGGATCCGGTCGCGCTGGCGCCAGGCGGTGCGCAGGTCGTCGGTGACGCCGTTCAGGCGGGCACGGGCGGCCGGGTTGGGCAGATAGGGCTCGACCAGGACCAGCGGCGCGACCGGGTGGCCTGCCCGGTGCAGCTGGGTGGCCATCTCCAGGGCGATGTTGGCGCCCATGGACCAGCCGAGCAGGGCGTGCGGGCCCCGCTCGCCCCGGTCGGTGATCTCGGCGACGTAGTTGGCCGCGATCCCGGTGACGGTGCTGGGGTCGACCCCGCCGAGCAGTCCGCGCGCCTGGAAGGCGTGCACGGGCCGGCCGGGCGGCAGGGCGCGGGCGAGCGGCACGAACCAGGCGGCGCTGCCGCCGGTGGGGTGCACGCACCACAGCGGCTCGCCCGTGCCCTCGCGCAGCCGCACCTCGGAGGTGACGGCGGCGGGCAGCCCGTCTTCGGCGGTGCGGGCGGCGTGCGCGGCGAGCTGGGCGATGGTCGGGTGCTCGATCAGGTCGCCGACGGAGACCGTGAGGCCGCGGGCGGCGGACATCAGGGAGACGCGGACGGTGGACAGGGAGCTGCCGCCGATGCGGAAGAAGTCGTCGTGGACGCCGATGCGGGCGAGGCCGAGGACCTCGCGCCAGATCTCGGCGAGGATCTTCTCCGCCGGGGTGGCCGGGGCCACGTACGCGGTGTCGGACCGGTCGAGTTCGGCGGGCGGCAGCGGCAGCGCCCGCTTGTCGATCTTGCCGCTGCGGTTGACGGGCAGCTCGTCGAGGAGCACGAACCGGGCGGGGATCATGTAGGAGGACAGCGAGGCGCGCAGGGCGCGGCGCAGTTCCTCGGGCGTGGGGCGTCCGGGGCCCCGCGCGACCAGGTAGGCGACGAGCGCGGGTTCGCCGCCGGGCAGGTCGGTGCGGTGCAGGACGACGGCCTGGCGCACCTCGGGCAGCGCCCGCAACGCGTGCTCGATCTCGCCGAGTTCGATGCGGAAGCCGCGCAGCTTGACCTGGGAGTCGCGGCGGCCGAGCCATTCCACGGAGCCGTCGGGCCGGTGGGTGCCGAGGTCGCCGGTGCGGCACAGCCGCTCGCCGGGGAGCCCGTAGGGGTCGGGGACGTAGGTGGCGGCGGTGAGCGCGGGCCGGCCGAGGTAGCCGCGGCCGACGGCCCGGCCGCCGAGGTAGATCTCGCCGGGGACGCCCGCCGGGACCGGCTGGAGGTCGTCGTCCAGGACGTGGATGCGGGTGTTGCGGATCGGGGTGCCGATGGGCGGGTGGCCCTGGCCGGGGCTCAGTTCGGCGGCGACGGACCACACGGAGGTCTCGGTGAGGCCGTAGACGTTGTGGAAGCGGCGGCCCCGCGACCAGACGTCGGCGAGTTCGGCCGGGCAGGCCTCGCCCGCGACTTGCAGCACCCGCAGTTCGGGGAAGTCGTCCTCGCCGAGCACGGCGAGGGCGCTGGGCGGCAGCATGGCGCAGGTGACGCGGGCGCGGCGCAGGGTGCGGGCGAGGTCGGGGCCGGGGCGCAGGTCCTCCTTGGCGGCGGTGACCAGCCGGCCGCCGTTGGCGAGGGACCAGGTGAGTTCCAGGACGGAGGCGTCGAAGCCGAAGGAGGCGAACTGGAGCACCCGGTCCTCGGGGGTGGGGCGGACCAGGTCGCGCTGGCCCTCCAGCATGTTGGACAGGCCGCGGTGCGGCAGGGCGACGCCCTTGGGGGTGCCGGTGGAGCCGGAGGTGTAGATGATGTAGGCGAGGGTGTCGGCATCGGGTTCGCGGCCCGGCACGGGCTCCAGCGGGGCGGCGGGGACGTCCAGGTGGAGCACGGGACCGTCGAAGGGCACCGTGCCGTCGAGGGACCGCTGGGTGAGCAGGACCCGCATGCCGCTGTCGTCGGCCATGAACTTGAGCCGCTCGGTGGGGTGTTGCGGGTCCAGGGGCAGGAAGGCGCCGCCGGAGCGGAGCACGCCGACGGCGGCGCGCACCAGGTCGGGGCCGCGTTCGGCGCAGATGCCCACCACGGTCTCCGGGCCGACCCCGAGCAGCCGCAGCCGCCGGGCCAACTGTTCGGCCTGCTCGTGGAGTTCGCCGTACGTCACCCGCTGCCCGTCGTGTTCGACGGCGACGGCGTCCGGGGTGCGGGCCGCGTGTCCCGCGATGTGCTCGTGGAACAGCAGGGGCGAGGAGGGGAGTTCGGGTCCGCGCGCCCACTTCCCAAGCGCGGTGGTGCGGGCCTCGCCGGTGAGGGCGGGCCGGGTGACCCGGGCGTCGGGTGCGGCGACCATGGCCTCCAGCTGGGCGCGGTACACGTCGGCCAGCTGCTCGGCGGTGGCGGGGGTGACGAACTCCGGGTCCACGTCGAGGGTGAAGGCGTTGACGCTGGCGTTGACCAGCAGCGGGAACATGGTCCGGGCGATCTCCAGGGAGTCGTCCCAGGAGTCGTGCGACAGCCGGTGGAAGTTGACGTAGTTGAAGACGGCGTCGGTCAGGTCGGGCTCGGTCGGCCGCAGCCGGGCGATCCCGACCAGCGGCACCCTGCGGTGCGGCAGCATCTCCTGTTCGGCCGCGAACACGTCCCGCAGATAGGCGCGCCAGCTGCCGCGCGGGCGGGCGACGCCGAACGGCACGGTGTTCAGGAACAGTCCGCGCATCCGGTCCGCGCCGGGCACCTCGGGCCGTCCGTTGGTGACCAGGCCGATGCTGTGGCCGAGTGCGCTCTCGTCGCGGTCGGCGAACAGGCTCATGGTGTGGTGGAAGGCGGTGAGCAGCACGGTGCGGCGGGGCACTCCGGCGTCCTTGGCCAGCTTTCCGATGCGCTCGGCGAGGTGGGCGTAGGACCGGCGGACCTCGTGCACCGGCTGCCGGCCGGCCCCGGCGGCCCCGGCGCGCCGCCGGAAGGTCACCGGGCGCAGGTCGGCGAGGCGTTCGCGCCAGTACGCCAGCGACTCCTCGCTGTGCAGGGCGGCCCGTTCCAGGGCCACGTACTCGGCGAACGGCGGGGCCTGCGGGGGCCGGGGCGCGGTGGCGTGGGCGACGGCCTCGCGGTGCAGGGCGAGCAGGTCGGCGACGAGCGAGGTCAGGCTCCAGCCGTCCAGCACGACGTGGCAGTCGGTGAGCACGAGCCGCAGGTCGTGGTCGGTGACGTGGTGCAGGTGGATGCGGACCAAAGGCGCGGCGGACAGGTCGAAGCGGTGCTCGAACTCCTCGTCCACGAACCGGCGCAGCCGGGCCCGCTGCTCCTCGCGGGTCAGGCCGCGCAGATCGGTGTAGCCGACCCGCAGGCGGGCGTCGCGGTGAACGAGCTGGAGGGGTTCGCGGTAGGTGACGAGGTCGACGGAGCTGCGCAGGATGGGGTGCACGGCGACCACCGCGTCCACGGCGGCCTGGAACGCGTCGAGGTCGAAGCCCTCGGGCACGGTGATCTTCAGGTCGGTGACGTTGTGGTAGGCGCCGCGCCGGGGGTCGGCGAGCATCTCGTGCAGCATGCCGGCCTGGAGCATGGTGAGCGGGTAGGCGTCGTCCAGGCCGTCGGGCAGCCGGCCCGCGTCGGCGGGGTCGAGCTGGGAGAACGGGGCGACGGGGGCCGGAGCGTCGACGGCTTCCGTGACGAGGGCGGCGAGGTCGGCGAGGGTACGGGTGCGGAAGACGTCGGCGACGGTGAAGCCGAGCCCGGCGAGCCGGCCGAGGCCGACCAGGCGCAGCGCCAGGATGGAGTCGCCGCCCAGTTCGAAGAAGTTGTCGGTGCGGCCCACGTGTTCGGCGCCGAGCACCTGGCTCCACACCCCGGCCAGCGCCTGCTCCACCGGTCCCCGCGGCGGCACGTGGGCGCCCGGTCCGGCCGAGGCGGGGGCGACGGCGGTCAGCGCGTTCCGGTCCACCTTGCCGTTGGCGGTCAGCGGCAGCCGCTCGTGGCGGACGAACAGCGCGGGGACCATGTAGTCGGGCAGGGTCAGCCGCAGCCCCTCGCGCAGGGCGGGCGGATCGAGCGGGCGGCCCTCCGGGGTGACGACATGGGCGACCAGGCGGGCGGTGTCGCCGTCGCGGCGGGCCACCACGGCCACGTCGGCGACGCCGGGCAGGGCGCGCAGGGCGGTCTCGATCTCGCCGGGTTCGATGCGGTAGCCGCGGATCTTCACCTGGTGGTCGGCGCGGCCCACGTAGGCCAGCTCGCCGTCGGGCAGCACCCGTACGAGGTCGCCGGTGCGGTACATGCGGGCGCCGGGCGCGCCGAAGGGGTCGTCGAGGAAGCGTTCGGCGGTCAGCTCGGGCCGGTTGCGGTAGCCGCGGGCCACGCCGCCGCCGGAGACGTACAGCTCGCCGGTGCTGCCGGGCGGCACCAGCCGGCCCCAGGGGTCGAGGACGTACCCGTGCTGCCCGGTGAGCGGGCGGCCGATCGGGGAGCGGACGGCGCCGTGGACGTCCCGCTCGGTGATGGCGCGGAAGGTGACGTGCACCGTGGTCTCGGTGATGCCGTACATGTTCACCAGGGCGGGCCGCTGCCCCGGGGTGGCGAACCAGTCCCGGTAGTCGCGGACGTCGAACGCGTCGCCGCCGAACACCACGGTGCGCAGCGGGAGTTCGGCGAAGCCGTGGCCCGCGTCCCGGAGGTGGGCGCGCAGCCCCTTGAAGGCGGCGGGGGTCTGGTTGAGGACGGTGACGCCCTCCTCGCGCAGTACCCGGTGCACGGCGGCCGGGTCGCGGACCTGGTCCGCGCCGAGCACGACCACACGTCCGCCGCTGGTCAGCGGCGCCCACAGCTCCCACACCGAGAAGTCGAAGGCGGGCGAGTGCATCAGCGTCCACACGTCGTCCGGGCCGAAGTCGAAGTGCCGGTCGGCGGCGGCCAGCAGCCAGGCCAGGTTGCCGTGGGTGATCTCGACGCCCTTGGGGCGGCCGGTGGAGCCGGAGGTGTAGATGACGTAGGCGAGATCGTCGGAGGCCGGGCGGACGTCCTCGGTGACCGTCGCGGTCTCGTGCCGGTCCTCCTCGTCCACCAGGACGAGCCGGGCCGGCAGCCGGTCGACGGCGCCGCGGGTCGCGGTGTCGGTGACGATCCACTCGATGCCGGAGTCGGTGACGGTGAACTCGCGGCGGGCCTTGGGGTGGGAGGGGTCGAGCGGCAGATAGGCGGCGCCCGCGCGCCAGACGGCCAGCAGGGCCACGGCCAGTTCGGGGGTGCGGTCGAGGCAGACGCCGACCAGGGAGCCGCGGGTGACCCCGGCCGCGCGCAGCCGGGCCGCCAGGCGGGAGGCGCGGGCGTCGAGCCGGGCGTAGGTCAGCTCGTGGGTTCCGCTGACGGCGACGGCGTGCGGGGTGCGGGCGATGTGCTCGGCGAGGCGGTCGGGGGCGGTGCGCGGGGCCGGGTGGAGGTCCTCGCCGGTGTGGGCGGGTCCGTCCGGGCCGAGCAGGTGGGCGCGCTCGGCGGGGGTGAGCGGGTCGATGGCGCTCAGCGGTGCGTCGGGGGTGGCGCAGAACGCCTCCAGCAGGTTCACGGTGTGCCGGGCGAGGGCGCCGATCGAGGCCGCCTCGAAGAGGTCGGGCCGGTACACGAACGCCAGCTCGGTGCGGCCGTCGCCGTCGCGCAGGTCGAGGGTGAGGTCGAACTTGGCGGTGGTGAGGTCGATCCGGTACGGCGTCCCCTTCGCCGCGCCCAGGTCGAAGCGGGCGGCGGTGGTGTCGGTGTGCGTGTAGAGGACCTGGACCAGCGGGTTGCGGGCGAGGTCGCGCTCGGGGCTGAGCGCGTCGACGACCCGCTCGAACGGCAGCGACTGGTGGGAGAACGCCTCCAGGACCCGCTCCCGGGTGCGGGCGAGCAGCGCGGCCGGGGTGGGGTCGTCGGACAGATCGCCGCGCAGCACCAGGGTGTTGACGAAGAACCCGACGACCTGTTCGGTCTCGGCCCGCTCGCGGTTGGCGACGACGGTGCCGACGGCGATGTCCCGCTGCCCGGTGTGGAAGGCCAGCGCGGCCTGGAAGGCGGCCAGCACCGTCATGTACGGCGTCGTCCCCGCGCGCCGGCCGAGTTCGGCGAGCCTGCCGGACAGCGCGGGCGGCAGGGTGACGGTATGGGCGGCGCCCCGCCCGCCGGGGGTGTCGGGGCGGGGGTGGTCGGCGGGCAGCTCCAGCGGGCTGAGGCCGGCCAGCCGGGTGCGCCAGTGGTCGAGGGCGGCCGATTGGTCGGCGGCCCGCTGCCACAGGGCGTAGTCCGCGTAGTCCAGGGGCAGTTCGGGCAGATCGGCGGGGCGGCCCCCGGTCTCGGCCAGGTACAGCTCGGTCAGGTCGCGGACGATCAGGCCGAGGGACCAGCCGTCGGAGACGATGTGGTGCATGCCGAGGACCAGCACGTGGTCGTCGTCGGCGGCGCGGACGAGGGTGGCGCGGAAGGCGGTCTCCCGGGCGAGGTCGAAGGGGCGCAGCGCGGCGGTGTGCGCGGCGGCGGCCAGCCGTCGCTCGCGCTCGGCGCCGGGTGGGGCGCCGGCGTCCACCACGTGCAGGCAGCCGGCGTCCGGCGGCAGGATCCGCTGGTACGGAACGCCCTCGTGCTCGGGGAAGACCGCCCGCAGCTGCTCGTGCCGGTCGGTCAGCCGGGTGACGGCCGCACGCAGCGCGGCCAGGTCCAGCGGGCCGGTGAGGCGCCAGGCGGCGGGCAGCAGATAGGTGGCGGCGCCGGGGTCGAGGCGGTCCAGGAAGTACAGGCGCTGCTGCGCGGGCGACAGCGGGATGCGCTCCGGGCGGGGCCGGACCCGCCGCGGGCCGTCGTCGCGTGCGGCGGTCCGGCCGCTCAGCCGCTGCTCCAGCAGGCGCCGGGCGGCCGGGGACAGTCCGGTGGCCGGGGTCTGGCCGGTGGCGGCGGGGCCGGGGCGCACGTCGGATGTGGTCATGGGGGCACTCCGATCTGAACTCTGTCGGGAGGAAGCCTGGTTCGGGGCGGTGGCGCCCTCAGAAGTCGGCGGTGAGCGAGAGGTCGATCTCGTCGTCGCTCATCTGCGAGATCAGCTCCAGCAGCCGGCGTTCCACCTCGGCGGCGAGGCGGCCCACCGTGGGGTGTTCGAAGAGGTCCCGGACCTGGAGCGGGCAGTCGAAGGCGGTGCGCAGCCGGGAGGCGACCGCGACCGCGCGCAGCGAGTGGCCGCCCAGCGCGAAGAAGTCGTCGTGGACGCCGACCCGGGGCAGGTCCAGCACCTCGCACCAGATCTGGGCGACGACCGTCTCGGCCGGGGTGCGCGGCGCCACGAAGGCGTGCGGTTCGCGGGCGGCGGGCTCGGGCAGGGCGGCGGTGTCCAGCTTGCCCTGCACGGTCAGCGGCAGCGCGTCGAGGAGGACGAGCGCCGACGGCACCAGGTAGTGCGGCAGTTCGGCCCGGCAGTGGGTCTCCAGCGACTCCTGTGACAGTCCGTCGCCCACGACGTAGCCCACCAGGGCGGGCTCGCCGCGCAGGTCGCGCACGACGACCGCCGCGCCCCGCACCCCGGGGTGCCGCCGCAGCACCGCCTCGGCCTCCTTGGGTTCGACGCGGAACCCGCGGATCTTCACCTGGTCGTCGTTGCGGCCGAGGAACTCCAGCTCGCCCGTGGGCAGTCGGCGTACGACGTCGCCGGTGCGGTACAGCCGGCCGCCGAGCGCGCCGAACGGGTCGGGCACGAACCGTTCGGCGGTCAGCCCCGGTCGTCCCAGATACCCTCGCGCCAACTCGCTTCCGCCGACGAGGAGTTCGCCGGGGACACCGGCCGGGGCGAGTTCGCCCGACGGGTCGACCACATAGGCGTGGCGGCCGCCCAGCGGCCGGCCGATGGGCACCCGGCCGGCCGGGACGGTGCCGACCGTGTGCGCGGTGGCGGAGATCACCGCCTCGGTGGGGCCGTAGGTGTTGAGCACGGGCACCCGGGGCAGGTGCGCGAACCAGCGCTCCAGCGGGTCGGCGGGCAGTGCCTCGCCCCCGGTCACCAGCAGCCGCAGGGACGTCAGGCGCGGGGCCAGCAGGTCCAGCCGGGACACCAGTTCCGCCCAGTAGGACGGGGTCAGCTCCATGACGGTGACGCGTTCGGCGGCGACCCGTTCGGCCAGTTCCTCGGGGGCCCAGATCTCGTCCGGGCGCACGACCACCGTGGCGCCGGTGCTCAGCGCGGGCAGGATCTGCTCCAGGGAGGCGTCGAACGAGGTCGAGGCGAAGGTGAGCACCCGGTCGTCCGCGGTCAGCGCGAACCGCTCGCGGGCCGTGGCCACATGGGCGTCGAGGGCGTGGTGTTCGACGCCGACGGCCTTGGGGCGGCCGGTGGAGCCCGAGGTGAAGATGACGTACGCCAGGTCGCCGGGGTCGGCCGTCCGCCGGGGGCCGTCGGGCCGGGGCCGTACGTCCTCCACGGCGACGGCCGTCACCCCGAGGGCGGTGACGAGGTCGCGGGTGTGCGCGTCGGTCACCACGTGCCGTGCCCCGGCCTCCCGGAGCATGTAGCGCAGCCGCTCCTCGGGCAGCCGGGCGTCGAGCGGGACGTAGACGCCGCCCGCCCGCCAGACGGCGAGCATCGCGGCCACGGACCACACGCCCCGTGCGACGCACACCCCGACGGGGTCGCCGGGGGCCACTCCCCCGTCGGCCAGCGCGGCGGCCAGTCCGCCGGTCAGGGCGTCCAGCCGGGCGTAGTCCAGCGTGGTTCCCTCGCAGACGACGGCGGGGGCGTCCGGCCGGCCGGTCACCCGCAGCCGGGGCGCGGCCGGCACCTCCCGGCCCGCCGTCGCCACCAGGACGTCGCGCTCCCCGGGGGACAGCAGGCAGGCGGCGTCGACACGGGCGCCGGGGTCGGCGAGCACGGCCTCCAGCAGCCGGCCGACATGGCGGGCGAAGCGGGTGGCGGTGGCCGCCTCGAACAGGTCGGCGGCGTACTCGACGTTCAGGGCGAAGCCGCCGGGGCGCACCACGAAGGTGGCCGTGAGGTCGAACTTGGCCGACTCCCACGGGAGCCGGAAGTCCGCGGAGTCGAGTCCCGGCAGTCCGGAGCCGCCCGTGGAGCCGTCCTGGACGTCCACCATGACCTGGAACAGGGGGTTGCGGGACAGATCGCGTTCGGGGCGCAGCCGTTCCACGACCCGCTCGAACGGCACCTCCTGGTGGTCGAAGGCACCGAGTACGACGTCCCGCACCCGGTCCACCAGCGCGGCGAAGGTGGGCCGTCCCGACAGGTCCGTGCGCAGCACGACGGTGTTGACGAAGAAGCCGATCAGGGGTTCGAGTTCGAGGCGTCCGCGGCCGGCGACGGGGGTGCCCACGGGGACGTCGGTCTGCCCGGACCAGCGGGACAGCACGGCCTGGGCGGCGGCCAGCAGCACCATGAAGCGGGTGGCGCCGCGCTCGCGGGCGAAGCCGTCCACGCGCGCCACGAGTCCGGCGGGCAGCTCGACCTCGACCGCGCCGCCCCGGCCGGTGAACGCGGCCGGGCGGGGCCGGTCGGCGGGCAGGTCCAGGGTGGGCGTCGCCGCCAGCGTCCCCTCCCAGTAGGCGAGTTGGTCCTCCAGTGCGCCGCTGTCGGCGCGCTCGCGCTGCCAGACGGCGAAGTCGCCGTACTGCACGGGCAGTGGCGGCAGTCCGGCGGCCCGTCCGGCCCGCCGGGCCGTGTAGTGCCGGGCGAGTTCGTCCAGCAGGACGCCCTTGGACCAGCCGTCGGTGACGGCGTGGTGCAGGGCGAGCAGGACCACGTGGTCGTCCTCGGCCAGCTCCCACACACCGGCCCGCAGCAGCGGCGGGCGGGCGAGGTCGAAGCGGCGCGTGGCGAGGTCCGCGGCCCGCCGCCGTACGGCGTTCAGCCGGGCGGCCTCGTCCGGGCCCGCGGGCGCGGCCTCCCAGTGCAGCGGGACGGTCATGGGGTCGCAGACCTGCTGCACGGGGCGGCCGTCGGACTCGATCAGCGCGGTGCGCAGCACCTCGTGCCGGGCCACCAGGTCGTCCAGCGCCTGCTGCCAGGCGGCGCGGTCGAGTCCGCCGCGCACCCGTCGGCAGTACCAGAGCAGATAGGAGTCGCCGCGGTCGGAGGTGCGGTCCAGGAACCAGAGGCGTTCCTGCGCGAAGGACAGCGGCAGCGGCCGGGTCCGGTCCACGGGGACCACCTCGGTGGTGCCCGACGCGCGGGCGCCGGCGACGCGGGGGGCGAAGCCGCGCACGGTGGGGTGCTCGAAGAGGGTGCGCAACTCGACGTCCCGGCCGAGCCGCCCGGCGATCCGGGAGACCGCCATGGTGGCGAGCAGGGAGTGGCCGCCCAGGTCGAAGAAGCTGTCGTCGATGCCGATCTCGTCCACTCCCAGGACGTCGGCCCACACCTCGGCCACGAGGCGTTCGGTCTCGTCGCGCGGCGCGGTGCCCGCGGGGTCCGCGGCCGTGCGGGACCGCTCGGGATCGGGCAGGGCGCCCCGGTCGAGCTTGCCGGAGACACCGACCGGGAGGGCGTCCAGGACGACGATGTCCGAGGGGACGGCGTAGTGCGGCAGCTGACGCGCGCACCAGGCCCGCAGCTCCGCCCGGTCGGGTGGCGTCGGCGCGTCGGGGGCGGGGACGACGTAGCCGATCAGGGCGCGTCCGGTGGCCCGGTCGGGGCGGGCGGCGGCCGCGGCGACCAGCGGGCAGGCCCGCAACACGGCCTCCACCTCGCCGAGTTCGACCCGGAAGCCGCGGATCTTGACCTGGTCGTCGCGGCGGCCCGCGAACTCCAGCTCGCCGCCGGGCGTCCAGCGCACGAGGTCGCCGGTGCGGTACAGCCGGTGGCCGGGCGGGCCGTACGGGTCGGGCACGAAGCGCTCGGCGGTCAGCGCGGGCCGGTTGAGGTACCCGCGGGCCACCTCGGTGCCGCCGATGAGGAGTTCACCGAGGACGCCGACCGGAACCTGCCGGTCGTCGGTGTCCACCACGTACACCCGCCGGTCGCCGAGCGGCCGGCCGATGGGCACGCTGCCGGCGGGCGGTTCACCGGCGTCGTGGGTGGTGGCGGTGACGGTGGTCTCGGTGGGCCCGTAGGCGTTGCAGACCCGCGCCCACGGCACGGCGGCCCGCCAGACGGCGAGGGTGTCGGCGGGAACCGTCTCGCCGCCGAGGACCAGCAGCCGCAGCGGGGCAAGGGCCGCGGCCAGCCGCCGGTCGAGGCTGAGGGCCAGTTCGGACCAGTAGGTGGGCGGCACGTTGACCACGGTCAGGCCGTACCGCTGGACGATCTCCGGTACCTGGGTGGGCAGCCAGGGCTCGTCGGGGCGCATCACCACGGTGGCGCCCGAGGTGAGGGCGGGCAGCACCTGGTCGAGGGAGGCGTCGAAGGAGAAGGAGGCGAAGGCCAGCACCCGGTCGGCGGCGGTGATGCCGAGGCGCTGCCGGGCGGCGGCCACGTGGGAGGCGAGCGCGGCGTGCTCGACGCCGACCGCCTTGGGCCGGCCGGTGGAGCCGGAGGTGAAGATGACGTGGGCGAGCTGCCGGGGGTGGGGCCGCGGGCGGGGGCCGCCCGGATCGGGTGCGACGGTCGTGACGTCGACGGTGAGGGGGGCGAGCGGGCCCGCGGCGGCGGCCGTGGCCGGTTCGGCGACGACGCAGTGGAGCCCGGTCTCCTCGGCCATGAACGCCAGCCGCTGTGCGGGCAGTTCGGGGTCGAGGGGCACATAGGCGCCGCCCGCCCGCCAGATCCCCTCGATGGCGGCGACCGACCACAGGCCGCGGCGCAGCAGCACGCCCACCGGGCTGCCCTCGGCGACGCCGGCCTGTCGCAGGGCGACGGCGAGTCCGCCGGACAGGGCGTCGAGTTCCGCGTAGGTGGCGCTGTCGTCGCCGCACCGCAGCGCGGTCGCCTCGGGCCGGCCGCTGAACGCGACCGGTTCCGGGGGCGCGGTGGGCCGGTCGGGGGCGTGGTGCCACTCGGGGCGGGGGCGGGCGGGGGCCCCGGGTCCGGCGGGCAGGGCGCGGGCCAGCTCGTGCACGGGGACGGCGGGGTCGGCGAGGACGGCCCGCAGCAGTGCCACGTACGCCCGGGCGAAGGCGCGCATGGTGGCGGCGTCGAACAGGGCGGTGGCGTACTGGAGGACGGCGGCGATGCTGCCGTCCGTGCGCAGGGTCAGGTCCAGGAAGACGTCGAGGGGCGTCTCGGTCAGCGGCGGCTCGACCAGGGTCGCCTCCAGACCCGGCATCCGCACCGGCCGGATCGGGGAGTTGAGCAGGGTGAAGGAAGCCTGGGCGAGCGGGTGCCGGGACAGGTCGCGGGAGCCGCCCAGCGCGCCGACCACCAGGTCGAAGGGGGCCTCGGCGTGCGAGAGATCGGCCGGCACGCGCCCGCGCACCCGATCCAGGAGCGTGTCGAAGCCGGGCCGCCCGGACAGGTCCGTGCGCAGTACGACGGTGTTCACCAGCGGGCCGATCAGCTCGGCGGCGCCCCGCTGGGCGCGGTCGGCCAGGGTGCTGCACACGGCGACGTCGGTGCGGCCCGACCAGTGGCCGAGGAGCGCCTGGTAGGCGGCGAGCAGCACCATGTAGCGGGTGGCGCGCCGGGAGCGGGCCAGGCCGTCGACGGCGGTGACCAGGTCGGCGGGCAGGTCGAAGCGGACGACGTCGCCGGCGCCGTCCCAGCGGCGGGGCCGGGGCCGGTCGGTGGGCAGGTCCAGCGGGGTCAGCCCGGCCAGCCGGTCCCGCCAGTGCCCGAGCAGCCGCTCCAGCCGCTCACCGGTCAGCCGCTCGGCCTGGGCGCGGGCGAGGTCGGCGTACTGCCGGGCGGGCGGGGCGACGGTCTCCCCCCGGTATCCGGCGGCCAGTTCGTCGAGGAGGACGCCCCAGGACCAGCCGTCCACGGCGATGTGGTGGACCTCGATCAGCAGCAGGTGCTCGTCGTCGGCGACGCGGGCGAGGGTGGCGCGCACCGGGTGCTCGGTGCGGAGGTCGACCGGGCGGCCCAGGCAGTGGGCGTACAGGTCGGCGGGCCCGGCCGCGGTGATCCGGCGCAGCGCGAGTCCGGCCGGGGCGTCCACGACCGGCACCGGCTCGCCGTCGACGGCGGTGAACCGGGTGCGCAGCACCTCGTGCCGGGCGACGATCCCGCCGAGGGACCGTTCCAGGCGGTCGGCGTCGAGGGTGCCCCGCAGGCGCAGGACCAGCGGAAGCATCGAGCCGGCGGCGGAACCCGCCAGCTGGTCCAGGAACCACAGCCGGCGCTGGGCGAAGGATGCCGTGCGGGTGTCCACGTCGTGCGGTGCCCCCTCGGGGGCCGGGCCTGTTGTCACTGTGAGCCTCCCAGCCGTGTTTCCCAGCAGCGTGCCGCCGCTCGCGCACGGCCCCCAGGGAAGAAGAGGCAGCGGTGTGAGCAGAGTCGGCTGCGGTTCCGGGGAGGTGGCGGGAGGTCCGCGCGGTCGGCCGGGGGGCGGTCTCGCCGGCCGCCACCGGCGGGGGCAGCGCGAAGGGCGGCACCGGGAGTGGGGTCCCCGGTGCCGCCCTCCGGCGCGCGCCCGCGCGCGCGTCCGGTCTCCTACCGGCCGGTGTGGATCCGCAGCCATCCGTGCGGGTCCGGCACCCGGCCCTGGTGCAGATCGCTCAGCGCGTCGCGCATCTCCAGGGTCAACGGGCCCGGCTTGCCGCCGCCGATCGTCCAGCGGTCGGTGCCGTCGCACACCTCGCCGACCGGGGTCACCAGCGCCGCCGTGCCGCAGGCGAACGTCTCCGTGACGAGACCCGACGCGCTCTGCGCGCGCCACTGCTCGACGGAGACCCGCTCCTCGCGCACGGTGTAGCCGCGCCGGGCGGCGAGGGTGAGCAGGGAGTCGCGGGTGACGCCGGGCAGCAGGGTGCCGGTGAGCGGCGGGGTGACCACTTCGGCGGTGGGGCCCGTGCCGCGGACGAAGAAGAGGTTCATGCCGCCCATCTCCTCGACCCAGCGGCGCTCCACCGGGTCGAGCCAGACCACCTGGTGGCACCCGGCGTCGGCCGCGGCCCGCTGGGCCAGGAAGGCGCCCGCGTAGTTCCCGGCGCACTTGGCCTGCCCGGTGCCGCCGGGGGCGGCCCGCGAGAACTCCCGGCTGACGAGCACCGACACCGGATCGGGCCGGTCGGAGAAGAAGCCGCTGGTGACGAAGCCCAGCAGCAGGAAGGTGAAGGCGCGCGCGGGCCGCAGTGCCAGGCAGGGCTCGCTGGCGAAGAGCACCGGCCGCAGGTAGAGGCTCAGGGTGGGGTCGTCGGTGGGCAGGGCCGCGCCGTCGGCGCCGACGTAGGCGTCCACGGCCTCCAGGAAGAGTTCCTCGGGCAGCTCCGGCATGGCGAGGCGGCGCGCCGACTGCCGGAAGCGGTGTGCGTGGGCGTCGGGCCGGAAGGTGGCGAGCGTCCCGTCCGCCCTTCGGTGGGCCTTGAGCCCCTCGAACACCACCTGCCCGTAGTGCAGTCCGGCCATCGCGGGGCTGAACGCCAGGTCGCCGTGGGGCAGCAGGCGCGGGCGGCCCGCCCACCCGTGCTCGGCGGTCCATTCCAGCAGCACCATGTGGTCGGTGAACCGCTCCCCGAAGCCATGTCCCGTCGTCACCTGGGTGCTCCTCTCGTCAGACCAGCGGGGCGTAGAAGAAGGTGTCCCGGCTGCGGAACCTGCCGGTGTCGGTGAAGGTGAAGAAGTCCGCGAACCGCAGTGAGACCGAGCGGCCGTCGCGCAGGGTCCCCTCGAACGTGCCGTGCACGGCGGCCCCGTCCGCGTGCACCAGCGTGGTGGACAGGGTGTGCCGGCCCTCCTTGATGACGCGCTGCTCGCGGTAGAAGCGCTCCAGTTCGGTCCTGCCGACCAGCGGGTCGTAGCCGGGGCGGCGGTAGACGGCGTCGTGGTCGAAGAGTTCGACGAGGGCGGGTACGTCGCCGACGTCCACGAGCTCGTAGTAACGGCGTATGTGCTGTTCGGTGTTCATCCGCGGCCTCCTTCGGGTCATGCCGTCTGCGGGCGGGGGGCGCTGCCCTGGTCGGCGTCGGCCAGCCGCAGGGCCTCCTCGATCAGGGTTTCGACGATCTTCGACTCCGGTACGGTGCGCACGACCTCGCCCTTGACGAAGATCTGGCCCTTGCCGTTGCCGGAGGCCACGCCGAGGTCCGCTTCCCGGGCCTCGCCGGGGCCGTTGACCACGCAGCCCATCACGGCGACGCGCAGCGGGGCTTCGAGTCCGTCCAGACCGGCGGCGACCTCGGCCGCCAGTTTGTAGACGTCCACCTGGGCGCGGCCGCAGGAGGGGCAGGAGACGATGTCGAGCCGGCGCGGGCGCAGGTCCAGCGAGCGCAGGATCTGCTGGGCGACCTTGACCTCCTCCGCCGGGGGCGCGGACAGCGAGACCCGGATGGTGTCGCCGATGCCCTGGCGCAGCAGCGCGCCGAAGGCGACCGCGGACTTGACGGTGCCCTGGAAGGCCGGCCCGGCCTCGGTGACGCCCAGGTGGAGGGGGTAGTCGCAGGACTCGGCGAGGAGTTCGTAGGCGCGGATCATGACGACCGGGTCGTTGTGCTTCACGGAGATCTTGAGGTCGTGGAAGTCGTGTTCGGCGAACAGGCTCGCCTCCCACAGGGCCGACTCCACCAGGGCCTCCGGGGTGGCCTTGCCGTGCTTGGCCAGCAGCCGCTGGTCCAGCGATCCGGCGTTGACCCCGATCCGGATGGGCGTGCCGTGGTCCTTCGCCGCGCGGGCGATGTCCTTGATCCGGTCGTCGAACCTCTTGATGTTGCCGGGGTTGACCCGGACCCCGGCGCAGCCGGCCTCGATGGCGGCGAAGACGTAGCGCGGCTGGAAGTGGATGTCGGCGATCACGGGGATCCGCGACTTGGCGGCGATCAGCGGCAGGGCGTCCGCGTCGTCCTGCGAGGGGCAGGCCACCCGCACGATGTCGCAGCCGGCGGTGGTGAGTTCGGCGATCTGCCGGAGGGTGGCGTCGACGTCGGCGGTGACGGTGGTCGTCATGGACTGCACGGAGACGGGGTGTTCGCTGCCCACGCCCACGCCGCCCACGTCCAGTTGGCGGGTCGGCCGGCGCGGCGCGAGTGCCGGCGGGGGCATCGGCGGCATGCCGAGCTGGACCGTCATGGGGTTCTCCTGATCCGGTGCGGGAACGGGGGTGCGGGGTCTGCCGGGTTACTGGTCGGCGCCGACGGGCTGGGGGGCCGGGGCGTCGATGCGGATGTCGTCGTCGCGGTGGGCGAGCGCCTCGACCACGGCGCGGGCGATGCCGCGTCCGGTCAGTCCGCACGCGGCGAGGATGTCGCCGCGCCGGCCGTGGTCCAGGAAGCGCTGGGGCAGTGCGAGGGTGCGGGCCGGGGTGCGGGCGCCCGCCTCGGCGAGGGCCTGGGCCAGGGCGGAGCCGGTGCCGCCGGCGCGGCCGCCGTCCTCCACGGTGACGACCAGTCCGTGGTCGAGTCCCATGGTGACGAGGGCGGTGGGCACGGGGGCGATCCAGCGCGGGTCGACGACGGTGACGCCGAATCCGTGCTCTTCCAGCCGGTCGGCCGCCTCCAGGCAGACCCCGGCCATGGTGCCGACGGACACCAGCAGGACGTCGCGGGCCGCGGTGGCGGGGCGGCGCAGCACGTCCGTTCCGGCGACGGTGTCGACCGCCGCGACGGCGGCCGGGGCGGTGCCCTTGGGGAAGCGCAGCGCGGTGGGTCCGTCGGTGACGGCGACGGCCTCGCGCAGGGCGCGGCGCAGGGTGGCGGCGTCGCGCGGCGCCGCCACCCGCAGCCCGGGCACCAGCTGGACCAGGGAAAGGTCCCACATGCCGTTGTGGGAGGCGCCGTCGTCGCCGGTCACCCCGGCCCGGTCCAGGACGAAGGTGACCGGGGCGCGGTGCAGGGCGACGTCGAGCAGCAGCTGGTCGAAGGCGCGGTTGAGGAAGGTGGCGTAGAGGGCCACCACGGGGTGCAGGCCGCCCAGGGCGAGGCCGGCCGCCGAGGTGACGGCGTGCTGTTCGGCGATGCCGACGTCGAAGGTGCGCTCGGGGAAGCGGTCGGCGAAGCGGGACAGGCCGGTGGGCGCGAGCATGGCCGCCGTGACGGCGACGAGGTCGGGGCGCCGGGCGCCGAGTTCCTCCAGTTCGGCGGCGAACACATCGGTCCAGGCGGGGCCTTCGGCGGGGGCCGCGGGGGTGGCGGGCCGGGGGCGCACGGCGTGGAAGCGGTCGGTCTCGTCCTGTTCGGCGGGGGCGTGGCCGCGGCCCTTCTCGGTCAGGCAGTGCACGACGACCGGGCGGCCGAGGTCCGCCGCCCGGCGCAGGGCGCGCTCCAGGGCGGCGATGTCGTGCCCGTCGACCGGGCCCAGGTAGGCCAGCCCCATGTTCTCGAACACGCTGGGCCCGCCGTGTTCCCCGGTGCGCAGCCCGGCCAGGTGCTCGGCGAGGCCGCCGACCGTGGGGGCGTAGGAGCGGGTGTTGTCGTTGAGCACGACGATCACCGGGCGGTGCGGGGCCGCCCCGAGGTTGTTCAGACCCTCCCAGGCCATGCCGCCGGTCAGCGCGCCGTCCCCGATGACGGCCACCACCGCGCGGTCGGTGACGCCCTGGAGTTCGTGTGCCTTGGCCAGTCCGTCGGCGTAGGACAGGACGGTCGAGGCGTGCGAGTTCTCGATGACGTCGTGCTCGGACTCGGTCCGGGAGGGGTAGCCGGACAGCCCGCCGGGCTGCCGGAGGGTCCCGAAGGCCCCGGCGCGGCCGGTGAGGATCTTGTGGGCGTAGGTCTGGTGCCCGGTGTCCCACAGGAGCCGGTCGCGCGGGGAGTCGAAGACCCGGTGCAGGGCGATGGTCAGCTCGACCACGCCGAGGCTCGGTCCGAGGTGGCCCCCGGTACGGGTCACCTCATCGACGAGCAACCGCCTGATGCCGGCGGCGAGTTCCTCCGTCTGCTCGGGGGTGAGGGCGCGCAGGTCGTCCGCTGCGGGGACCGGATCGATCGACGTCATGACGGTTCCTGTTCTGGTCACAGGGCTTCATCGGCCAGTGGGGTGCTCGGGGTGCGACCGGTGCCCGGGTCGGCGAGCCGGCCGGGCAGGGCGAAGACGACGTCCTCGGGGGTTCCCCGGTCGACCTCGACGTGGGTGTAGCCGAGGCCGGCCAGCCGGTCGAGGAGCCCGCGGACGAGGGACTCGGGAGCGCTGGCGCCGGAGCTGACGCCGATGCGGGTGGCGGAGGCGAGCCAGGAGACGTCCAGGTGACCGGCGTCGGGCACCAGGTGGGCGGCGCTGCCCTGTTCTCGGGCGACCTCCACCATGCGGGCGGAGTTGCTGGAGTTGCGCGAGCCGACGACGAGGACGAGGTCGTTGCGGTGGGCCAGTGCCTTGACCGCGTTCTGCCGGTTCTGGCTGGCGTAGCAGATGTCGCTGCCGGCCGGTCCGACGATGTCGGTGAACCGGCGGTGCAGGGCCGCGACGACCCGCGCGGTGTCGTCGAAGGAGAGGGTGGTCTGGGTGAGGTAGGCCACCGGCGCGTCGTCGGGGAGGGCGAGCGCCGCCACGTCGGCCTCGCTCTCCACGACGAGGGTGTGGTCGGGGGCCTCGCCGCGGACGCCCTCGACCTCCTCGTGGTCGGCGTGGCCGACCAGCAGGATGGTCCGTCCGTCGCGGGCGTAGCGCAGGGCTTCCTGGTGCACCTTGGCGACCAGCGGGCAGGTCGCGTCGATCACGTCGAGCCGGCGGCGCGCGGCCCCGGTCCGTACGGCGGGGGACACCCCGTGGGCGGAGAAGACGCACACCGCGCCCTCGGGCACCTCCTCCTCGCTGTCCACGAACCGGGCGCCGCGCTTTTCCAGTTCGGCGACGACATGGTGGTTGTGCACGATCTCCTTGCGGACGTACACGGGCGCGCCGTGCATGTCGAGGGCGCGTTCCACGATGCCGATGGCGCGGCGCACGCCCGCGCAGAAACCGCGCGGTTCGGCCAGCGCGACGCTCTTGACGGGCTGTCGGGGCGCGGCGGTGCCGGCTGCTCCGGGGGTCGGCAGGCTGGTGGTGCTCATGGCGCGCTCCGTTCGGGGAGGTGGGAGAGGGGTCGGGCCGCGGGGTGGCCGGCGTGTCCGCCTGCCGGGGGGGACGGGCGTGCTCACCGCCGTCCCCCCGTGCCGGCCGCGGTCAGGCGGCCATCTGGCGGACGAGGCTCTTGGGCCGCATGTCGGTCCAGTTGGCCTCGATGTAGTCGAGGCAGGACTGGCGGTCGTTCACCGTGTACACGACCTCCCAGCCGGCCGGGACCTCGGCGAAGTCGGGCCACAGGGAGTGCTGGCCCTCGTCGTTGACCAGGACGACGTAGCGGCCCTCGGCGTTCTCGAACGGGTTCGTCATTTCTTTTCCCTTTCCTTTTCGAAGAGGTTCCGGCGGCGTCAGGGAATATCCCTGAGCCCCGGTTCCGGAGAATTCACGAGGACCGCCACATTGCCCGGCGGCTGCTTTCCCTCGTAGACGATCTGGTGGGCCCGGCCGATGTCCGTGAACGGCAGGGTCAGACTCAGGCAGGGGTCGACGTGGCCCCCCGCGACGAGGTCGATGACGGCCGCCGTCTGCCGGACGTTCGCGGCGTGCGAGCCTTGCAGGCGCTTCTGGAACATCCAGAGGAAGCGCAGGTCGATGGTGCCGTCGTAGCCGCTGGTGCCGGCACAGGTGACGACCATCCCGGCCCGGTCGCAGACATAGACCGAGGTCGGCAGGGTGGCGCGGCCCGGGTGTTCCAGGACGATGCTCGGGGAGCGGCGCTCCCCCAGCGCGTCCCAGCAGGCACGGCCGAATTCGCGGACTCCGGACAGCCATTCCCGGTAGGCGACGGAATCGTCCGGATCAGGCAGCCGGCCCCAGTGGTCGAAATTGTTCCGGTTGATGACTCCCTGGGCTCCCAGACGCTTACAGTAGTCGAATTTGTCGTCGTCCGAAACCACGGCGACGGGAATTCCGCCGAAATATCTGGTGAGCTGGATCGCCATGGAGCCCAGACCGCCGGCGCCGCCCCAGACGAGCACCGGGTCGCCCGGGCGCACGGTGTTCGGGTACCAGCCCGTCAGCATGCGGTAGGAGGTGGACCCGCCGCCGAGGAAGCAGCCCGCCTCCTCCCAGGTCAGGTGCGGGGGCTTGCGGTGGCACTGGTACTCGTCGGCCACGGTGAACTGCGCGAACGAGCCGAAGTTCAGCTCGTAGCCCCAGGCCCGCTGGGAGCGGGAGGCGGTGGGGTCGACGCCGAGCCGGATGTCCGGGGCCGACTCGTCCCAGGCGACGCCGCCGACGATGACGTGGTCGCCCACCCGCAGCTGTTTGACGCCCTCGCCGACGGCCCAGACAACGCCCGCGCCCTCGGAGCCTGCGATGTGGAAGTCGTGCGGGTCACCGGCCCGCTGCCGGTCCGCGATGACGTCGGCGGGGGTGCCGAGCCCGGCCCAGACGCCGTTGTAGTTGATGCCGGCCGCCATCACCATGATGAGCACCTGGCCGCGCCCGACCTCGGGCACCTCGACGGTCTCGACCTGCATCGACCGCTCGGGCGGGCCGTAGCGCTCGCGGCGGATCACCCCGGCGTACATGCGCCGCGGCACCTCGCCCAGCGGGGGCATCTCCCCCAGTTCGTACAACTCCCGGGCCATCAGTCGTCCTTCCGTGTGTCGTCAACCGTCAGACGCGCCGCGATCGCGGTGCCGATCTGCTGGAGCGGGGCGGGCCGCAGCATGTCCTCGTGGCGGCAGTCGACCGCGTGCGCCTCGATCTCGCCGTCCACGTACGGGTGCCAGCGCCGCGCCTTGCCGTCGGCGGCGTCGCCCGCCACGAACAGCAGCAGGTCGCCCCTCAGCCGGCGGGGCCGGTACCGCGACCGCAGTTCGATCCCCGAGCGGTAGGAGTCCACGATCGTGTCCACCCGGTCGGCCAGCAGCGCGGCGAGCGGTCCGCCGCGGCCGCGCAGCAGTGCCGCGCCCTCCTGCGGGGTCAGTTCGGTGCCGTCCGGTCCGGGGGCGACCCCGGCCGCGTCGAGCAGGCCCGCCAGCACCTGCGCGGCCGGGGGCACCACGATCCGCTCGTCCGGCGCGGCGGGGTAGGAGTCGAGGACCGCCACCAGGGCGACCTCCTCGCCGGCCGCCTCCAGCAGCACGGCGGCCGCGTGCGCGATCAGCCCGCCGAAGGACCAGCCGACCAGGTGGTAGGGGCCGGACGGCTGCACGCCGCGGATCCGCTCGACGTAGTCGGCGGCCATCTCCTCCACGCTCGCCGGGCGGTGGCCCGGCTCCGTGAAGGCGCGGGCCTGCAGTCCGTAGACCGGGTGGCCGGGCGGCAGATGCCGCAGCAGGCCCGCATACCGCCAGCTCAGACCGCCCGCGGCGTGGACGCAGAACACCGGGGGCAGCGCGCCGTTGCGGCGCAGCGGCACCAGTACGTCCAGCCCGTTGTCGGCGTCCGGGCCGCCGCCCTCCCCGGCCGCGGCGACGAGTCCGGCGACCGTGGGGGCCAGGAACAGGGCCTGGATGCCGAGTTCGGTGCCGAGGACCTTGCGCAGCCGGCTGACCAGCCCGGCGGCGAGCAGCGAATTGCCGCCCAGGGAGAAGAAGTTGTCGTCGATGCCGACCTCGGGGACGCCGAGGGTCTCCGCGAACAGCGCGCAGACCAGTTCCTCCTGCGGGGTGCGCGGCCCCCTGGAAGAGGCGGCCGCGGCGGCCGGGGCGGGCAGCGCCGAGCGGTCCACCTTGCCGTTCGCGGTGAGCGGCAGGGCATCCAGGAGCACCAGGGCGGAGGGCACGAGGTAGTCCGGGAGCGTGGCGGCGAGCAGGCCGCGCATCTCCTGGACGTCGGGCCGCGGGTGCCCGGGGGCCGGTACCGCGTAGCCCACGAGCCGCTTGTCGCCGGGCCGGTCCTCCCGGATCAAGGAGAGGGCGTGGGCCACGCCGGGCAGCCGCAGCAGCGCCGCGTCGACCTCGCTCAGCTCGATCCGGAAGCCGCGCAGCTTCACCTGGTCGTCCACCCGTCCGGCGAACTCCAGGGCGCCGTCGGGGAGTCGGCGGGCGAGGTCGCCGGTGCGGTACATCCGGGAGCCGGCCGGTCCGAACGGGTCGGCGACGAAGGCGGCGGCGGTGGTGCCGGGGGCGTTCTCGTAGCCGCGGGCCAGCCCCGAGCCCGCCAGGTACAGCTCGCCGACGACGCCGGGGGCCACGGGCTCCAGCCAGGGCGACAGGACGTAGGCGGTGTGGCCCGCGAGGGGGACGCCGATCGGCACGTTGTCCGGGACGGCGTCGCCCGCCCGCAGCATGTTGTGCACGGCGAACACGGTGGCCTCGGTGGGGCCGTACCCGTTGGTGACCCGGGTGCCGGGGCAGGCCGCCAGCACCTTGCGCACGGCCTCGGCCGGGACCACGTCACCGCCGGTGCGCACCTCGCGCAGCCCCGCGAAGCAGCCGGGCTCCTCCTCGGCCAGCCAGCGGAACAGGCCCGCCGACAGCCACAGTCCGGTGACGCGCTCGGCCACCAGCAGCCGGGCCATGGCCTTGAGGTCCACCTCGCCGGGCGGGGCGACGACCACCGTGCCGTGGTTGAGCAGGGGCACCCACAGTTCCAGCGTGGAGGCGTCCCAGGCGTGCGGCGAGTGGAACAGCACCCGCTCCTGGCTGCCGTCGGCCCAGCAGGGCTCGGCCGCCAGCTCGACCACGTCGCGGTGGGTCACCGCGACGCCCTTGGGCAGTCCGGTGGAGCCCGAGGTGAACATGACGTACGCCAGCCGGTCCGGCTGCACGGCCACGTCGGGCGCCGTGGGCTCCTGCCGGGCCAGACGCGGGTCGCTGTCCACGGCCACGGTCCGCCAGGCCTGCCCCGGGCGTGCCGGCCAGCCGGCGGCCCGCGCCGCGTCGGTGAGCAGCACGGTGGCGCCCGCGAGTTCGAGGACGGTCCGCTGCCGCTGCTCGGGGTGGGCGGGGTCCAGCGGCACGTACACCGCGCCGGCCTTCAGCACGGCCAGGAAGGCCACGGCCAGTTCGAAGGACCGGTCGAAGTACAGGCCCACCCGGTCCTCGGGGCGCACCCCGAGGCCGAGCAGCAGCCGGGCCAGCCGGTTGGCCCGTTCGTCCAGTTCCCGCCAGGTCAGCCGCTCGTCCCCGAGGCGCAGTGCCACGGCGTCCGGGGTGCGGGCGGCGAGGTCCGCGATCCGGCCGTGCACCGTGCCCCGGACCGGCGCGCCGTCCGGGAAGGCGGCGGGCAGCGCCGTCCGCGGCCCGGCGTCCGCCGGTCGCCGGGCCGGGGCCACGCGGGCCAGCGGCCGGTCCGGGTCGGCGACGACCGACTCCAGGGTGTGGATCAGGCGTTCGAGCAGTTCGGGGCCGAGCGGGCCGCCGAGCCGGTCGGGCTGGTGGTCGAGGCGCAGGCGCAGTCCCCGGTCGCGCAGCGACGCGACGAGGACCAGCGGGTAGTGCGCCGCGTCCCGGCCGTGCACCGCCGTGGCCCGCAGCCGGGAGCCGGAGTCCCCGGTCTGCTCGGGCAGCGGGTAGTTCTCGTACACGAAGGCCGTGTCGAACAGCGTGCGGTGGCCGGCGATCCGCTGGAGGTCCGCCAGGCCCAGGTGCTGGTGGCCCTGGAGGGCGGCCTGTTCGTCCTGGACCCGGGCGAGGGCGGCGCGCCAGCCCTGCGCGGGGTCGAGCCGCACCCGCACCGGCAGGGTGTTGATGAACAGGCCGATCATGTGCTCCGCGCCCGGCAGCTCCGGGGGCCGCCCGGAGACGGTGGTCCCGAACAGGACGTCGTCGCGGCCGAGGTGCCGGCCCAGCACCAGTGCCCAGGCGGTCTGGAGCACCGTGTTCAGGGTGACGCCGGCGCGTCCCGCGTGCCGCCGCAGCGCCGTGGTGAGGCCGGGCGGCAGCTCCCGCACGGTCTGTTCCGGCAGGGCCGGTGCGGCCGGCGCCCGGCCCGGGGCCAGCAGGGTGGGTTCCGTCACCCCGGCGAGCGCCTCCCGCCAGACCGTCTCGCTCGCCTCGCGGTCCTGCTCGGCCAGCCAGGAGACGTAGGAGCGGAACGGGGCGGGGGCGGGCAGCGCCGAGGTGTCGCCGCCGTTCTCGTACAGGGTCACCAGTTCGCGCAGGAAGAGCGGCATGGACCAGCCGTCGAGCAGGATGTGGTGCTGGGTGACGACGAGCCGGTGCCGCTGCCCGCCCAGGCGCAGCAGCAGGAACCGGACCAGCGGGGGCCGGTCCAGGTCGAAGCGCCGCAGCCGGGCCGCCTCGGTGAGCGCGGTCAGACGCTCCTGCCGGGCGCCGTCGGGCAGCGCGGACAGGTCGGCCTCCTCCCACGGCAGCCGTACGGCGCGCGGGACGATCTGGACCGGCTGTCCGGCGCCCCGGTGGTGGAAGCCCGCCCGCAGGTTGGGGTGGCGCTCCAGCAGGGCCTGGCCGGCGCCGCGCAGGGCCTCGGCGTCCAGCGGGCCCGCCAGGTCGAGGACGGTCTGGACGGTGTACACGTCGGTGCCGGCGTCGGCCTGCAGCGCGTGGAAGAACAGCCCTTCCTGGAGCGGGGTCAGCGCGTACGCGTCCTCCAGGCCCTGCTCGCTCGCCGCCAGTTCGTCGATCTCGGGCTGGGTCAGCCCCGACGACGGCAGGTCGCCCGGGGTGAGCGCGGTGCCCGGACCGTCGTCGCCGGGGTCGGCCAGGGCGCGCAGCGCCTCGAACCACAGGTCCGCGAGTTCCCGCACGGCGCCGCGGTCGAGGAGGCCGCCGGGCCAGGAGTACGTCACGTGCAGGCGTGGTCCGTCGGCCTCTTCCCGGGTGACCGCGTTCATCTCCAGGCTGTGCCCGAAGGGCATGCCGGGGTCGGTGGGCAGCAGCGGGACCCGCAGCCCCGCGGCGCTCGACCAGCCCGAACCGGTGTCGCCGGCGCCGAGTTCACCGGCGCCCGCGCCCACCCGGCCCAGGTAGTTGAAGCAGATCTGCGGGGTGGCCCGGCCGGCCAGCGCGGCGGCCGTGTCGGCGTTGAGGTGGCGCAGCAGGCCGTAGCCGAGGCCGTTGTCGGGCAGGGCGCGCAGCTGCTCCTTGATCCGGCCGAGGGCGACGGCGGTCGCGGCACCCCCGCCGAACGCGTCGTCCAGGTCGACCGGTCCGGGGTCGAGCCGTACCGGGAAGCGGGTGGTGAACCAGCCGACGGTCCGGGACAGGTCGACGGTCGGGTCGAACTCCTCCCGGCCGTGCCCCTCCAGTTCGACCAGGAGCGCCCCCGGGCCGTCCTGGGCCCGGCGCTCGCGCCACCGGGCGGCGGCCAGAGCCAGGCCGGTGAGCAGCACGTCGTTGATCCCCGCTCGGTGGCGGGCGGGGACGGCGGTGAGCAGGGCGGTGGTCAGGTCCGCCGGGAGCGTCGCGGTCAGGTGCTCCGCGGTCGCCCAGGTGTCGGCCTCGGGGTCGAGCGGGCGGGCGCCGAGCGGCGGGTCGGCCTGCTCGGTCTGGGCGCGCCAGAGCGGCAGTTCGGCGATGCGGGCGGGGTTCTGCGCCTCCATGACGAGGGCCTGGGCCCAGCGGCGGAAGGAGGTGCCGACCGGCGCGGGGGCCGGCTCGCGGCCCGCGCGCAGCGCCTGCCAGGCACCGACCAGGTCGGGCAGCAGGATCCGCCAGGACACGCCGTCCACCACGAGGTGGTGGCAGACGACCAGCAGGAGTCCCTGCTGCTCCGGTCCGGCGTCGAACCAGACGACCTGGAGCATCACGCCGCCTCGCGGGTCGAGGCGGCGCCTGGCCGCCTCGCCGTGCTCGGCGACGAACTCCCGGACCGTGTCCTCGGACCCCTCCACGAGCCGGACGCGGGTGACGCGGTCGGCCGCGGCCACGCTGCCGCGCGGGCCGGTCTCCAGGTTCCAGGGCAGCCCCAGGTCGGCGCCGGTCAGCCGGGAGCGCAGCACGTCGTGGTGGTCCAGTACGGACTGGACGGCACCGGTCAGGGTCTCCAGGCCGAGGCCGCCGGGCACGCGCAGCAGCACCGACTGGTTGAACCCCTCGTAGGGGCCGCCCAGTTGGTGCAGCCAGCGCAGCACCGGGGTGCCGGGGACGGCTCCCACGCCGTCCTCCGGCACGGCCGCGGGCGCGGGCTCCTGCGGCCGGATCGCCGATGCCAGCTCCGCGACCGTCTGGTGGCGGAAGATGTCGCGGGGGGTGAGCGGCAGACCGGCCTGGCGGGCGCGGCTGGACACCTGGATGGCGTTGATGCTGTCGCCGCCCAGGTCGAAGAAGTTGGCGTCGGCGGCGACCTCGGCCGCGCCGAGCCCGAGCACCTCGGCCACGATCCGGCACAGCGTCGCCTCGGCCGTCCGGTCCCGCTCCTCGGCCGGCCGTGGCGCGGGTGCGCTCCGCTCGCCGGGCACGGGCGGCTCGCCGGCCACGGGCTCCGGCCGCGCGCGGCCGCCGGTGTCCGGGACGTCCAGTTCCCCGATCCGCCGGTCCGGGTCGGCGATCATGGCCCGCAGCACCGCGACGAACCCGCCGGCCATCGACTCGACGGTCTCCCGGTCGAACAGCTCGGTGGCGTAGGCCGCCGTCGCGGTGATCCCGGCCGGGGTGCCGTCCGGGGCGAACCGTTCGGCGAGCAGCAGCGAGAGGTCGTACTTGGCGTGGCCGGCGCCCTCCGCGGCGGGCTCGGTCACCTCGGCGCCGGACAGGCCGGGCAGCCGTACGTCGGCCCGGGTGACGTTGTCGAGGGACAGCATCACCTGGAACAGCGGGTGGTGGTCGGCCGAGCGGTGCCGGCTGACCGCGTCCACGACGCGCTCGAAGGGGACGTCCTGGTGGGCGTAGGCGTCGAGGTCGGTCTCCCGGACGCGCTCCAGCAGTTCGCGGACGGTGGGGTCGCCGGAGGTGTCGGTGCGCAGCACGAGCATGTTGACGAAGAAGCCCACCAGGTCGTCCAGGGCCTCGTCGCGGCGCCCGGCGACCGGGGTGCCGACCGGGATGTCGGTGCCGGCGCCCAGCCGGGTCAGCAGGGCGGCCAGGGCCGCGTGCAGCACCATGAAGACGGTGGTGCCGCCGGCGCGGGCCAGGGCGAGCAGACCGCGGTGCGTCTCGGTGTCCAGCGTGAACGGCACCCGGCCGCCCCGCTGTCCGGTCTCCGGCGCCCGCGGGCGGTCCGTGGGCAGGGCGAGCCGGTCGGGCAGGCCGGCCAGGGTGGTGCGCCAGTGGTCGAGTTGCCGGGAGAGGGTGCTGTCCGGGTCGGACTCGTCGCCGAGCACCTCGCGCTGCCAGAGGGTGTAGTCGGCGTACTGGACGGGCAGCGGGGTCCACTGCGGGGCCGTGCCCGCGCCGCGGGCGGTGTAGGCCGTCGACAGGTCCCGCACGAGGGGCCGCATCGACCAGGCGTCGCCCGCGATGTGGTGCAGCACCAGGACGAGCACGTGGTCTTCGGGAGCGATCGTCAGCAGCCGTGCGTGCAGCGGCGGTTCGGTGTCCAGCGCGAAGCCGGTGCGGGTGGCCTCGGCCACGGCCCGCTCGATCCCGTCCTCGGCGCACGGGGTGACGTGCAGGCGGATCCGCGCGTCGGCCGGGTCGAGGACCGACTGGCGGGGGCGGCCGTCCGTGGCGGGGAAGACGGTGCGCAGGCTCTCGTGGCGGGCCACGAGGTCCTGGAGCGCGGCCTGGAGCGCGCGCACGTCGAGGGCGCCGCGGAGCCTGCCGACCAGCGGGATGTTGTACGTCCCCGCCGCCACTCCCAGCTGGTCCAGGGCCCACAGCCGGCGTTGCGCGAAGGACAGCGGGATCTCGGCCGGCCGTTCCCGGGCGGTCAGCGCCACCGGGGCGGGCGTGTGCCCGCCGTCGAGGCGCGCGGCCAGCTGGGCGACGGTCGGGGTCTCGAACAGCGCCCGGAGCGGGAGTTCCGCGCCCAGGGCGGCGCGCACCCGGGAGACCAGCCGGGTGGCCAGCAGCGAGTGCCCGCCGAGTTCGAAGAAGCTGTCGTCGGGCCCGGCCGCGTCCACTCCGAGGACCTCGGCGAACAGCCGGCACAGCACGGCTTCCCGTGCCGTGCGCGGCTCGCGGCGCACGCGCGGGGCGAGGCCGGGGGCGGGCAGCGCCTTGCGGTCGGTCTTGCCGCTGGGGGTCAGGGGCAGGGCGTCCAGGACGACCACCGCGGAGGGCACCATGTAGTCGGGCAGCGCCTCGGCCAGCCGGCGGCGCACCGCCCGGGGGTCCACGGTCTCGCCCGGCACCGGGACGACGTAGCCGACCAGCCGGTGGTGGCCGGGGGTGTCCTCCCGTACGGTCGCCACCGCGCGGGCGACATCGGGCGCCTGGGCCAGCGCCGCCTCGACCTCGCCCAGTTCGATGCGGAAGCCGCGCAGCTTCACCTGGTCGTCGGCCCGGCCCAGGTACTCCAGCTCGCCCGCGCCGTTCCAGCGCGCCAGGTCGCCGGTGCGGTACATGCGGCTGCCCGCGGGACCGTACGGGTCGGCGACGAAGCGGGCGGCGGTGAGGGGCGCGCGTCCCAGGTAGCCGGTGGCCAGCTGGACGCCGGAGAGGTACAGCTCGCCGGCGACGCCGGCCGGGCAGGGCCGCAGCCCGGCGTCCAGGACGTGGGCGCGGGTGTTCCACACGGGCCTGCCGATGGGGACGGGACCGGTCGCGTCCGGTGCACAGGCGTGGTGGGTGACGTCGACGGCGGCCTCGGTCGGCCCGTACAGGTTGTGCAGCGCGGCGCCGGGCAGGGCGCGGTGGAACCGGCCGGCGGTCTCCCGGGACAGCGCCTCCCCGCTGCAGAAGACGTACTTCAGGGTGGTCGGCCGGTCCGTCGCGGGCGACTCGGTGAGGAAGATGTCCAGCATCGACGGCACGAAGTGGCAGACGGTGACGCGCGCCTCGTGGATCAGCCGGGCCAGGTAGACCGGGTCCCGGTGGCCGCCGGGCTCGGCCAGCACCAGCGTGGCACCCTCCCGCAGCGTCCAGAAGAACTCCCAGACGGAGACGTCGAAGCTGAACGGGGTCTTCTGCAGCACCCGGTCGCCGGGGCCGATCGGGTAGGTGTGCTGCATCCAGCGCAGCCGGTTGTCGATCGCCTCGTGGGGGACGACGACGCCCTTGGGCAGGCCGGTCGAGCCGGAGGTGTAGATGATGTAGGCGGTGTCGCGCGCGGTCGCCGAGCGGGGCGGGTCGAGCGGGGACCAGGGGGTCAGGTCCAGGGTGCCGAGTTCGACGGTGGGCGCGTCGGTGTCCGCCGGCCGGCCGTGGTCGGTGAGCACGCAGCCGGGTGCCGCGTCCCGCAGCATGTGGGCGAGCCGGTTCGCCGGGTAGTCCGAGTCGAGCGGCAGGTAGGCCCCGCCGGCCTTGAGGACGGCGAGCAGGGCGACCACCAGGTCCGGCGAGCGGGGCAGCGCGACCGCGACGACGGTGCCCGGGCCCACTCCCCGGTCGATGAGGTGGTGGGCGAGCCGGTTGGCGCGGGCGTTCAGCTGCGCGTACGTCATCTCCTGGTCGCCGAGGACGAGCGCGGTGGCCCCCGGGGTACGTGCGGCCTGCTCCTCGAAGGGCTGGACCAGTGTGGTCACCGGGACCGGGACGGCCGTGGCGTTCCACTCGCGCAGGAGGGTGTCCCGCTCGGCGGCGGCCAGGATCTCGAAGGCGCCGATCCGCCGGTCGGGTTCGGCGACCGCCTGTCGCAGCAGCCGCTCCAGGCGGGCGACGATCGCCTCCACGGTCCGGTGGTCGAAGAGGTCGGCGGCGTACTCGGCGATGCCTTCGAGGCCCTCGCCGTCCTGCCGCTCCCCCAGTGCCAGGGAGAGGTCGAACTTCGCCCAGCCGGCCTCGCTCTCCTCGGCCCGCACCGACAGACCGGGCAGCTCGAACGGGGCGGCGGCGGTGTTCTGCACGGTCAGGGCCACCTGGAAGAGCGGATGGCGGGTCAGCGACCGCTCCGGGTTGAGCGCCTCGACCAGCCGCTCGAACGGCAGCTCCTGGTTGGCGTAGGCCGCGAGGTCGGTCTCCCGTGCCCGCGCCAGCAGTTCCCGGAACGTGGGATCGCCCGAGGTGTCGGTGCGCAGCACCAGGGTGTTGAGGAAGAAGCCGACCATGTCGTCCAGGGCGTCGTCGGTGCGGCCCGCGATGGGGGCGCCGATCGGGATGTCGGTGCCGGCGCCGAGCCGGGTGAGGACGGCTGCGAGACCGGCCTGGACCACCATGAACAGGCTGCTGCCGGTGGCGGTGGCCAGGTCCAGCAGCCGGCGGTGCAGGTCCGCGTCGAAGGAGAAGCGGTGCTTCGCCCCGCGCTGGGCGCCGGTCAGCGGCCTCGGCCGGTCGGCGGGCAGCGCCAGCTCCTCGGGCAGCCCGGCCAACGCCTCGGTCCAGTGGGCGAGTTGGCGGGACATCTCACTGTCCGGGTCGTTCTCGTCGCCCAGCAGCTCGCGCTGCCACAGCGCGTAGTCGGCGTACTGCACCGGCAGCGGCGCCCACTGCGGCGCTCCGCCCGCGCGGCGCGCGGTGTAGGCCGCCGCGAGGTCCGCGGCCAGCGGGCGCAGGGACCAGGCGTCACCCGCGATGTGGTGCAGCACGAGGACCAGCACGTGCTCGTCGTCTCCGGTCGCCAGGAGCGCGGCCCGCAGCGGGATCTCCTCGGTCAGGTCGAAGCCGCGGCCGGTGAACTCGGCGATCCACGCCCGGGCCCCTGCCTCGTCCGCCGCGGTGGCCCGGGTCAGGGTGACCGGCTGGGGTGCGCGCACGGCCTGGCGGGGCTCGCCGTCGCTGGCGGGGAAGACGGTGCGCAGGCTTTCGTGGCGGGACACCACGTCACCGAGCGCCTCCTCAAGCGCGGCCACGTCCAGCTCGCCGCGCAGCCTCAGCACCATGGGGATGTTGTAGAGCGGGCTGGCCGCGTCCAGTTGGTTGACGAACCACAGGCGGCGCTGCGCGAAGGACAGCGGGACCGCCTCGGGCCGGACGGCGGGGGCCGGTGCCCGGCGGGCGGTCCCGGCCCGGCCGAGGCGCTCGGCTAGTCCGGCGACGGTGGGGTTCTCGAACAGGGCGCGGATGCCGAGTTCGGCGGAGAGTACCGAGCGGACCCGGCTGAGCAGCCGGGTGGCGAGCAGCGAGTGGCCGCCCAGCTCGAAGAAGTTGTCGTCGATCCCGACCCGGGAAACGCCGAGCACCTGCGCGAACAGGGCGCACAGGACGGCCTCCTGCGGGGTGCGGGGTTCGCGGCCGCGCGGGGGCGCGGTGTACCGCGGTGCGGGCAGGGCCGCGCGGTCGGTCTTCCCGTTCGGCGTGAGCGGCACCGACTCCAGCACCACGACGGCCGACGGCACCATGTACTCCGGCAGCACCTGCGCCACCCGCGCCCGGACCGCCTTCACATCCAGCGCCACACCCGCGTCCGCCACCACATAACCGACCAGCCGACGATCCCCCGCACCCTCCTCACGCACCGCCGCCACCGCACGCACCACACCCGGCACGCCGGCCAACGCCGACTCCACCTCACCCAACTCGATCCGGTACCCCCGCACCTTCACCTGGTCATCCACACGCCCCACGAACTCCAGCACACCCGCATCCGACCAGCGCACCAGATCACCCGTGCGATACATCCGCCCACCAGCCACACCGAACGGATCCGCCACGAACCGCCGCGCCGTCAGACCCGACCGGCCCAGATAACCCCGCGCCAGCCCCTCACCCGCGATGTACAACTCACCCGCCACACCCGGCGGCACCAACCGCAACCGGCCGTCCAGCACATACACCCGCGTGTTGCGCAGCGGCCGGCCGATGGGGACGGCTCCGTGCGGCAGGTCCTCGCCGGGTCCGACACGGTGCTGGACGGCGCTCACCGTGGTCTCGGTGGGGCCGTAGACGTTGAACAGGGTGGTGTCCGGGCGGCGCCAGGGCGTGACGGCGGACGAGGTGAGGGCCTCGCCGGCCACGAGCAGTTCCCCGGCCGTGGTGCCGTCCGCCGGCATGCCGAGGTGGCTGGGCGTCACCTTGAGCAGGTCGAAGCGCCGGCCGGCGTCGTTCGGCGGGAAATCGGTCAGCCGCAGGTGGCCGCCCACGGTGAGCGGCACGTGCAGCGAGGTCACGGTGGTGTCGAAGGAGACCGAGGAGTGCAGCGGGACCTCGCCGCGCACGCCCTGGTAGTCCTCGGCGGCGCCCGCGACGTAGTCGGCGAGGCCGGCGTGCCGTACGACGACGCCCTTCGGGGTGCCGGTGGATCCCGAGGTGTGGATCACATAGGCGGGGTGCTCGGGAAGCAGCGCGGCGGTGCGGTCGCAGTCGGCCGGGTCGGTGTGGTCGTGCCGGTCGAGTTCCGCCACCGTGGCGGCGTCGTCCAGGGCGAGCACGGGGTGCCCGAGGTCCTGCGGCAGGGCGCTCCCGGCGGTGACGAGCACCAGGGCCGGCGCGGCGTCGGCCAGCATGTGGGCGATGCGGTCGGCGGGGTACGCGGTGTCGACGGGCAGATACGCCGCGCCGGACTTCAGCGCCGCGAGGACCGCGACGACCAGCTCCGGGGAGCGCGGCACGGCGACGGCCACGATCGTCTCGGGGCCGATGCGCCGGGCGGCCAGCAGCCGGGCCAGCCGGTTGGCGCGCTCGTTCAGTTCCCGGTACGACAGCGTCGCATCGCCGTCGGACACGGCGGGCGCGTTTGGGGTGCTTCTCACCTGCGCCTCGATCATCGCCGGCACCAGCAGTGCCGGAAGCTCACGCGCCGGGCCGTGCCAGGCGGACAGCATCCGCTCGCGCTCGGCCGGGGTGAGGATCTCCAGGTCGGCCACCCGGCGGTCGGCGTCCGCCGTCACGGTCCGCAGCACCGTGACGAACCGGTCCACCATGGACTGGACGGTCGTCCTCTCGAAGAGGTCCGTGGCGAACTCGGCCAGCGCGTCCAGGCCGGCCGGTGAACCGTCGGCGGCGAGGCGCTCGTTGAGGCCGAGGGAGAGGTCGAACCGGGACACTCCGGCGCCGCCGGGCTCGGCCCGGGCCGTCAGTCCGGGCAGGTCCAGGACGGGCCGCGGGGTGTTCTGGAGCGACAGCATGACCTGGAAGAGCGGGTGGCGGCCGAGCGAGCGGGGCGGGTTGACGGCCTCCACGATGCGCTCGAACGGCACGTCCTGGTGGGCGTAGGCGGCCAGGTCGGTCTCCCGGACCCGGCCCAGCAGTTCCCGGAAGGTGGGATTGCCCGAGGTGTCGGTGCGCAGCACCAGATCGTTGACGAAGAAGCCGACCAGTTCCTCCATCGCGTCGTCGGTGCGGCCCGCGACGGGGGTACCGATCGGGATGTCGGTGCCCGCGCCCAGCCGGGTCAGCAGGGTGGCCAGCGCCGCCTGGAGGACCATGAACAGGCTGGTGCCGGACTCCCGGGCGACGGCGAGCAGCCGCCGGTGCAGTCCGGCGTCGATCTCGAAGCGGATGCGCTCGCCCCGGTGCGAGGCGGCGTCCGGGCGCGGCCGGTCGGCGGGCAGCGCCAGCTCCTCGGGCAGCCCGGCCAACGCCTCGGTCCAGTGGGCGAGTTGGCGGGACATCTCGCTGTCCGGGTCGTTCTCGTCGCCCAGCAGTTCGCGCTGCCACAGCGCGTAGTCGGCGTACTGCACCGGCAGCGGCGCCCACTGCGGCGCCCCGCCCGCGCGGCGCGCGGTGTAGGCCGCCGCGAGGTCCGCGGCCAGCGGCCGCAGGGACCAGGCGTCACCCGCGATGTGGTGCAGCACCAGCACCAGCACGTGTTCCCGCTCCCCCACGGTGAGCAGGGCCGCGCGCAGCGGGATCTCCTCGGTCAGGTCGAAGCCGCGGCGCACGGTGCCGGCGATCCAGTCGGCGACGTCGGTCCCGTCCGTCGCGGTGGCCAGGGCGAGGGCGACCGGCTGGGGTGCGCGCACGGCCTGGCGGGGCTCGCCGTCGCCGGCGGGGAAGACGGTGCGCAGGCTTTCGTGGCGGGACACCACGTCACCGAGCGCCTCCTCAAGCGCGGCCACGTCCAGCTCGCCGTCCAGCCGCAGGGCCAGGGAGATGTTGTAGAGCGGGCTCGTCGTGTCGAGCTGGTTGACGAACCACTGGCGCCGCTGCGCGAAGGACAACGGCACGGTCTCCGGGCGTGGTCGCGGCACCAGCGCGGTGCGCGCGGCGGCGCCGCCGTCCAGACGGCGGCCCAGGCCCGCCACGGTCGGCGTCTCGAACAGCGCGCGGATCGGCAGCTCCACGCCGAGCACGGAGCGCACCCGCGAGACCAGCCGGGTGGCGAGCAGCGAGTGGCCGCCCAGCTCGAAGAACCCGTCGTCGATCCCGACCCGGGAAACGCCCAGCACCTCGGCGAACAGGGCGCACAGGAGGTCCTCCTGCGCCGTCCGCGGCGCGCGCCGCTCGCTCTCCACGGCGACCGGTGCGGGCAGGGCCGCGCGGTCGGTCTTCCCGTTCGGCGTCAGCGGCACCGACTCCAGCACCACGACGGCCGACGGCACCATGTACTCCGGCAGCACCTGCGCCACCCGCGCCCGGACCGCCTTCACATCCAGCGCCACACCCGCGTCCGCCACCACATAACCGACCAGCCGACGATCCCCCGCACCCTCCTCACGCACCGCCGCCACCGCACGCACCACACCCGGCACGCCGGCCAACGCCGACTCCACCTCACCCAACTCGATCCGGTACCCCCGCACCTTCACCTGGTCATCCACACGCCCCACGAACTCCAGCACACCCGCATCCGACCAGCGCACCAGATCACCCGTGCGATACATCCGCCCACCAGCCACACCGAACGGATCCGCCACGAACCGCCGCGCCGTCAGACCCGACCGGCCCAGATAACCCCGCGCCAGCCCCTCACCCGCGATGTACAACTCACCCGCCACACCCGGCGGCACCAACCGCAACCGGCCGTCCAGCACATACACCCGCGTGTTGGCGATCGGGGCGCCGATCGGGGCGCGTCCGTCGCCCGCCAGCAGGGCGCTGGTGGACCAGATGGTGGTCTCCGTCGGGCCGTACATGTTCCACACCGCCGCGCCCGCGCCGGCCAGCGCGGACGCGAGGGCGCCGTCCAGCGCCTCGCCGCCGACGAGGATCCGCAGGCCCTCGGCCGCGGCCGGGTCGGCCTCCAGAAGCGCGCGCCACAGTCCGGGCGTGGCCTGGAGGACCGAGACGCCCTGCGCGCGGATCAGCCGGCCCAGCCGGGCCGGGTCGCGCACCGCGTCACGGTCGGCGACGACCACCGTGGCCCCCGACACCAGCGGCAGGAACACCTCCAGCAGGGAGATGTCGAACCCGAACGTCGTCACGGCCAGCCACCGGTCGCCCTCGGTCAGGGCGATCTGCGAGCCCATCGACCACAGGAAGTTGCGCAGCGCGCCGTGCGGCACCATCACGCCCTTGGGGCGGCCCGTGGAGCCGGAGGTGTACAGGACGTAGGCGAGGTCGTCGGGCGTCACCTCGCGCACGGCCGACAGTCCGGCGGCCGGTCCCATGTCGTCGAGGAGGGCCACCGGCGCGGCGAGGTCCGAAGGGAGCGCGTCGGCGCCCGCGCGCGTCGCCAGCACGACCGCCGGGGCCGCGTCGGACAGGATGTGCGCGATCCGGTCGGCCGGGAAGTCGAGGTCCAGCGGCAGGAAGGCGCCGCCCGCGAGCGTCACGCCGAGCATGGCCACCACGGCGTCCGCCGAGCGCGGCACCGCCAGCGCGACCACCGAGCCGCGGTCCACGCCGCGCCCGGTCAGCTCGTTCGCCACCCCGGCCGCGCGCGCCCAGAGCCGCGCGTAGGACAGCGACTCGTCCCCGCAGACCACGGCCGTGGCGTCGGGGGTCGTCGCCGCCCGCTGCGCGAACCAGGCCGGCAGCGGGCTCGCCGGTACCTCGGCGCCGGTCGCGTTCCATCCGCCGAGCAGCCGCTCGCGCTCGGCGTCCTCCAGTACGTCGATGGCGCCCACCGGCCGGTCCGGGTCGAGGACGGCGGTGGCCAGCACCCGCTCCCAGCGGCTCAGGACGCGTTCCGCCGCCGCGCGGTCGAACAGGTCCGGGCGGTAGTCGAGGCGCGCGTGCACACCGGCCGCCGTGCGGGAGACGACCAGGGTCAGCGGGTAGTGGGTGGCGTCCCGTCCCCTGGCGCCGGTCAGGCGCAGCCCGGAGGCGGAGCGGGCACCGGCGGCGGACGGGTCCACCGGGTAGTTCTCCACGAGGACGGTGGTGTCGAAGAGTTCGCCGAGGCCCGCGGCCGACTGGATCTCCGCGAGACCGAGGTGCTGGTGCGGGCCCAGGTCGGACTGCTCGTTCTGCACCCGGGCGAGCGCCTTGGACCAGGGCTCCTCGGCGTCGAGGACGACGCGCACGGGCACGGTGTTGATGAACAGGCCGACCATGGTCTCGATCCCGGGCACCTCGGCCGGGCGGCCGGAGACGGTCGTGCCGAAGACCACGTCGTCGCGCCCGGTCAGCCGGCCGAGGACGACCGCCCAGGCGAGCTGGGTGACCGTGTTCAGGGTCACCGATCCGGCCGCGGCCAGCTCGGCGAGGCCGTCGCCCAGCTCGGCCGGGAGCAGCAGCTCGATCCGCTCCGGCAGCAGGGCCGCGGGCCGCGCGTCGGCCGGGGCGAGCCGGGTGGCCTCCGTTACGCCGGACAGCGCGCGCCGCCAGGCGTCCCGGGAGGCGTCGCGGTCCTGCGCGGCCAGCCACCGGAGGTAGTCGCGGTACGGCATGACCGGCGCGAGCGCGCCCTCGCCGTGCTCGTACGCGGTGAACAGTTCGCGCAGCAGGACCGGCATGGACCAGCCGTCGAGCAGGATGTGGTGGTTGGTGACGACCAGCCGGTGCAGGTCCGGTTCGCGGCGGATCAGCAGGCCCCGGATCAGCGGCGGCTGGGCCGGGTCGAAGCGTTCGGCGCGCTCCCGGTCGGCGAGCCGGGCCAGTTCGGCCTCGCGGTCGGCGGGGGCGAGGGCCGTCAGGTCGGCCTCGCGCCAGGGCAGCGTGGTGTGCCGGGGGAGGAACTGCACCGGCTTGCCGGAGCGCACGGACCGGAAACCGGCCCGGAGGTTGGCGTGCCGCCGCAGCAGGCCGGCCATGGCCTCCTTGAGGCGTTCGGCGTCGAGCGGTCCTTCGAGGTCGACGGCGAGCTGCACGGCGTAGACGTCGGGGCCTTCCCCGTCGTCGAGGAGGGAGTGGAAGAACAGGCCTTCCTGCAAGGGGGACAGGGGCAGGACGCCCTCGAGTCCGGACGGCTTCGGCGCCGGTCGCCCGTTTCGTGTCACGTCAGGTCCTCCAGGTCGGCTTCGAGCTCGTCGATCTCGTCCTGGCCGAGGTCCACCAGGAAGAGGTCGGATGTCGTTCGGTCCTCGGCGCCGCCCGGGGCGGCGCGGTGCGCGGCGGCGTACCGCGCGAGGGCGTCCAGGGCCTCGAACCACAGGCCGGTCAGCGCCCCGATGTCCGGCTCCTCGAAGAGGCCTCCGGGCCAGGTCCAGGTCACGCTCAGCTCCGGTCCGCCGGGCCGGTCGTGGGTGACCGCGTTGACCTCCAGGCAGTGCGCGAACGGCAGCCGGGGGTCGGCCGGGGCGATCCGGACGTCCTCGGGTGCGGCGCCCCAGTCGGCGGGGTCGCCGGTCCCGGCGCGGACGCGGCCCAGGTAGTTGAAGCCGATCTGCGGCTGCGCCCCGGCGGCGAGGATGCCGGAGGTGGCGGGGTTGAGGTGGCGCAGCAGGCCGTAGCCGACGCCCTTGCCGGGAATCGCGCGCAGCTGGTCCTGGACGCGGCGCAGCGCGGTGCCGGCGGCCGGTGCGCCGTCGCGGATCTCGTGCCACTTGACGCCCGGGTCCAGGCGCAGCGGGTGCATGGCGGTGAACCAGCCGACCGTGCGGGAGAGTTCGGCGTCGCCGCCGTCGCCGCGGCCGTGGCCCTCCAGGTTCAGCAGGACCGGTCCGCCGCCGCCCGCGCCGCGCCCGCGGGTGCGCCGCCACTCGGCGACGGCGAGCGCGAACGCGGTGAGCAGGATCTCGTCGGGTCCGGCCCCGGTGGCGGCGGGCACGGTGGTCAGCAGTTCGTCCGTGCGCCCGGCCGGCAGGGTGGCGGTGTGCCGCCGGACGGTGGCCCGGGTGTCCACGGCGGGGTCGAGCGGCCGGCTGGCGAGCGGCGCGTCGGCCTCGGCGGTCATCCGCTCCCACAGCGGGAGTTCGGCCTCGGTGGCGGCGGTGACCGCCTGGGCGGCCAGCCGGTCGGCCCAGGTGCGGAAGGAGGTGCGGACCGGTTCGAGGGTGACCGGGCGGCCCGCCTCGGCGGCGGCCCAGCCGTTCATCAGGTCGGGCACCAGGACCCGCCAGGACACGCCGTCGACCACGAGGTGGTGCGCGAGGATCAGCAGCCGGCCCGGGCGGTCGGCGCCCGCGTCGCACCACACCAGCCGGAGCATCACCCCGTCGTCCGGGGCCAGTTCGCGCCGGGCCGTCTCGGCCTGCTCGGTCAGCAGGTCCGTGAGGGCGCCGTCCGGTACGTCGGTGATGTCGACCCGGCGTACGGCGTCGGCGGCGACGGCCTTGCCGGCCGGCGGGACGTGCAGCCGCCACGCGCCGGGGCCGGTCCGGTCGAGGCGGGCCCGCAGCAGGTCGTGACCGTCGAGGACCGCCTGCACGGCGGTGAGCAGCGCCGCCTCGCCCAGGCCCGGCGGGGTGCGCAGGGCGACGGACTGGTTGAAGCCCTCGACGGGGCCGCCGAGTCCGCGCAGCCACTCCATGATCGGGGTGGCCGTGACGGTGCCGGTGCCGTCGTCCGGGGCGGTGTCGCCGTCCGCGTCGGCGGCGCTCGCCACGACGGCGAGGGCCTCGACGGTCTGGCACTGGAAGACGTCGCGGGGGGTCAGTTGCAGACCCGCCTGGCGGGCCCGGCTGACCAGCTGGATGGAGACGATGCTGTCGCCGCCCATGGCGAAGAAGTTGTCGTCGATGGCGACGTCGGTCACCCCGAGCAGATCGGCGAAGAGCGCGCAGAGCAGCTGTTCCCGCTCGTTGCGCGGGGCGCGGCCGCCGCCGCCCGCGTAGTCGGGCGCGGGCAGCGCCCGGCGGTCCAGCTTCCCGGTGCCGGTCAGCGGCAGCGCGTCGAGCGGGACGAAGGCGGCGGGGACCATGTAGTCCGGCAGGCGTTCGGCGACGTGGGCGCGCAGCGCCTCGGGGTCGGCCCCGGCGCCGGGCACGGGCACGACGTAGGCGACCAGGCGGCGGTCCCCCGGCCGGTCCTCGCGCACCACGACCACGGTCTGGGCGGTGTCCGGGTGGGCCGCGACCGCGGACTCGACCTCGCCCAGCTCGATCCGGAAGCCGCGCACCTTCACCTGGGTGTCGGCGCGCCCGGCGAACTCCAGCGTGCCGTCCGCGCGCCACCGGGCCCGGTCGCCGGTGCGGTACATCCGGGAGGCCGCGGGTCCGAAGGGGTCGGCGACGAAGCGTTCCGCGGTCGTCGCGGGCCGGCCGTGGTAGCCGCGGGCCAGGCCCTCGCCCGCGATGTACAGCTCGCCGGTGACCCCGTCCGGGACCGGCCGCATGCGCTCGTCCAGGACGTAGACGCGGGTGTTGTCCATCGGGCGGCCGATCGGGAAGGAGTTGCGGGCGACGTCGCCCGCGCCGATGGCGTGGTGGACCGCGCACAGCGTCGTCTCGGTGGGGCCGTAGCTGTTGGTCAGCCGCAGGCCGGGGGCCTGCTCCAGGACCTTGCGGACCGCGGCCGCCGAGGCGGTGTCGCCGCCGACGTAGACGTCCCGCAGGTCGCGGAAGGCCTCCGGGTGGTTCTCGGCGAGCAGCCGGAAGACGCCCTCGCTGAACAGGCCGACGGTGACCCGGTGCCGGGTCATGGTGGCGGCCAGGGCGGCGATGTCGGTGGCGTCGGCGTTCGAGGCGACGATCCGCGCGCCCGCGAGCAGCGGGCCCCACAGCTCGTACGTCGAGGCGTCGAAGGAGGGCGGCGAGTGCATCAGCACCCGGTCGTCCGGGCCGTGGCCCCAGTAGCCGTCGCGGACCAGGCCGACGACGCCGCGGTGGGTGACCGCGACCCCCTTGGGCTCGCCCGTGGAGCCGGAGGTGTACATGATGTACGCCAGCTGGTCGGGGTGCGGGAGCGTCCAGGTGTGGTCCGGCCGCTCGGCGGGCCCGGCCCATTCCCCGTCCACGAGGACGACGGCGGCCGGTCCCTGCGGCACCCGCTCGGCGGTGGTGCGGTCGGCGAGGACGACGACCGTGCCGGTGTCCTCCAGGACGCGCCGCGTGCGGGCCTCGGGGCTGCGGGTGTCCAGCGGTACGTAGACGGCTCCGGCCTTGGCGACGGCGAGGGTCGCCGGCACGTGGTGGGCGCGGTCGGCGAGCAGCAGGGCCACCCGGTCCTCGGGGCGTACGCCCCGGTCGAGCAGGGCCAGCGCGAGCCGGTCGGAGCGCTCGTCCAGTTCGGCGTAGGTCAGTTCCACCGCGCCGCTCACCAGGGCGACGGCGTCGGGGGTGCGGGCCGCCCGGTGCCGGAACAGTTCGGGCAGCGATGCCTCCGGGCGCGCCACGGCCGTGTCGTTGCGGGTCACCAGGAGTTCGTCCAGTTCGGTGCCGGACAGCACGGGGAGCCGGCTGATCGGGAAGTCCGCGTCGGTCGCGGCGGCCGTCAGCAGGCGTTCCAGGCGGGCCGCGACGGCCTCGGCGGTGGACCGGTCGAACAGGTCGACGGCGTACTCCAGTTGTCCGAGTATCCCGTCCGCCTCGCCGGCCTCGGTGTGCCGCTCCCACAGGCTGACGGAGAGGTCGAACTTGGCGACGGGGGCGTCCGCGCCCTCGGCACTCGCCCGCAGTCCGGGCAGCTCGATCTCGGGGCGGTCGGTGTTGTGCAGGATGAGCATGATCTGGAAGAGCGGGTGCCGGGCGAGCGAGCGCACCGGGTTCAGCTCCTCCACCAGCCGCTCGAAGGGCAGCTCCTGGTGGGTGTAGGCGGCCAGGTCCGTCTCCCGCACCCGGGCGAGCAGTTCCCGGAAGGTGGGGTCGCCCGAGGTGTCGGTGCGCAGCACCAGGGTGTTGACGAAGAACCCGACGAGGTCGTCCAGGGCGGCGTCGGTGCGGCCCGCGATGGGGGTGCCGATCGGGACGTCGGTGCCGGCGCCGAGCCGGGTCAGCAGGGCGGCGAGTCCGGCCTGCAGCACCATGAAGACGCTGACGCCGTTGGCCCTGGCCAGCGCGGCGAGACCGGCGTGCGCCCGCGCGCTCAGCTCCAGCGGCACACGGTCGCCGCGGTAGGTGGCCACCTCGGGCCGCGGCCGGTCGGCGGGCAGGTCCAGTTCCTCGGGCAGCCCGTCCAGGGCCGCCTTCCAGTGGTCGAGCTGCTCGGTCAGCCGGCTGTCCGGGTCGTTCTCGTCGCCCATGACCGTGCGCTGCCACAGGGTGTAGTCGGCGTACTGGACGGGCAGCGGCCGCCAGTCGGGCGCGGCGGCGCCGCGGCGGGCCGTGTACGCCTCGGACAGGTCGCGCAGCAGCGGGCCGAGCGACCAGCCGTCGGCGGCGATGTGGTGCATCACCAGGACCAGAACGGCCTCGTCGGTGGTGCCGGCCGGGGTGAGCAGCCGGGCCCGCAGCGGGGGCTGGCAGGTCAGGTCGAAGCCGCGCAGCACGGTCTCGCTGACGGCGGCCTCCAGGGCGTCGGCGGCGACCTCGCTCTCCTCCAGGGCGGGGGCGCCCTCGACCGGGCCGAGGACGTGCTGGCCGGCCACGCCGCCGGTCTCGGGGAAGACCGTGCGCAGGCTCTCGTGGCGGTCCGCGACGTCGCGCATCGCGGCGCGCAGTGCGGCCCGGTCGAGGTCGCCGGTCAGGCGCAGCACGAGCGGGATGTTATAGGTGGCGTTGGGGCCTTCGAGCCGGTTGAGGAACCACAGCCGGGTCTGGGCGTAGGACAGCGGGACGCGCTCGCCGCGCTCGGCCGGGACCAGCGCGGGGCGGTCGTCGCCGGCGGTGGCGAGCCGGGCGGCGACGCCGGCGACCGTCGGGGCGTCGAAGAGCGCCTTGACGCCCACCCGGGCGCCCAGGGTGCCGGCGATCCGGCTGAGCAGGCGCATCGCGAGCAGCGAGTGGCCGCCCAGCTCGAAGAAGTCGTCGTCCACGCCCACGCGTTCGACGCCGAGCACATCGGCGAACAGCCCGCAGAGGATCTCCTCCTCCGGGGTGCGGGCGGCCCGGGCCGGCGCGGCGCTCGCGGGGGTTTCCGGGGCGGGCAGGGCGGCACGGTCGACCTTGCCGTTGGCCGTCAGCGGGAGTTCGTCCAGGACGACCACGGCGGTGGGGGTCAGGTACTCCGGCAGCGTCCGCGCCACATGGGCGCGCACCTCGTCGGCCGCGACGCTCTCGCCGGGGGCGGGGACGACGTAGGCCGTGAGCCGCTTGTCGTCGCGCCGGTCCTCGCGGACCACGGCCAGCGCCTGGCGCACGCCCGGCGCGGTCAGCAGGGCGGCCTCCACCTCGCCGAGTTCGATCCGGAAGCCGCGCACCTTGACCTGGTGGTCGACGCGGCCCACGTACTCCAGGACCCCGGCGGAGTTCCAGCGGACGCGGTCGCCGGTGCGGTACATCCGGGTGCCGGGCGGCCCGTAGGGGTCGGCCACGAAGCGCTCGGCGGTTCCGCCGGGCCGTCCGAGGTAGCCGCGGGCGAGGCCGGTGCCGGCGAGGTACAGCTCGCCCACGACGCCGTCGGGCACCGGCTGGAGGGCCGCGTCCAGGACGTACACCCGGGTGTTCCACATGGGGCGGCCGAGCGGGACGGGTCCGGCCGCCGGCGTGGTGCCGGCCGCGACCCGGTGGTCGAGGACGCCGACGGTGGCCTCGGTGGGGCCGTAGTGGTTGACCACGGTGGCTCGCGGGTGCCGGGCGCGCCAGGCGGTGAGCTGTTCGGCGTGCAGGGCCTCGCCGCCGGTCATCAGCTCGGCGTCCGGCGCGCAGGCGTCGGGCAGGGTGTCCAGGAGGGGCAGGTGGCTGGGGGTGACCTTGAGGAAGGTCAGTCCGCCGGGCACGTCCAGGTGTTCGTCCAGGTCGGCGACGTACAGGCAGCCGCCGGCCAGCAGGGTGCCGTAGAGGGTGGTCAGGCCGAGGTCGAAGGAGAGCGGCGAGTGCAGCAGGGTGCGTCCGGCGAGGCCGGGGTACTCGGCGGCGCAGCGCACCACGTAGTCCACGAGGGCGCGTTGGTCCACGACGACGCCCTTGGGGGTGCCGGTGGAGCCGGAGGTGTAGACGACGTAGGCGGCGTCGCCCGGCCCGACGGGCGCGCCGCGGTCGGTGTCGCCGGGGTCGGTGTCCGGGCGGGCGGCCAGTTCGGCGGTCACCTCGGGGTCGTCGAGGACCAGCAGCCGGGCCGGCTGGTCGGCCAGATGCGGGGCCCCGCGCAGGGTTTCGGCGGTGGTCAGCAGCAGGCCGGGGCGGGCGTCGGCCAGGAGCTGGGTGACGCGTTCGCCGGGGTGCTCGGGGTCCAGCGGGAGGTAGGCCGCGCCGGACTTGCCGACGGCGAGCATCGCCTCGACGGCCGTCGCGGACCGGGGCAGGGCGAGCGCGATCAGGGTGGTGGGGTCGGCGCCGCGCGCCAGCAGCAGGTGGGCGAGCCGGTTGGCGCGGGCGTTGAGCTGCGCGTAGTCGAGCTCGACCGGGCCGTGGACGAGGGCCGGGGCGTGGGGGGTGCGGGCGGCCTGGGCCTCGAAGAGCTGGGCGAGGGTGGCGTCGGGGGTGGCGTGCCCGGTGTCGTTGCGGGTGACCAGCAGGTCGTGGCGTTCGGTGCCGTCCAGCACGGCGAGGCGGCTGACCGGCCGGTCGGGGTGGGCGAGGGCGGATTCGAGGAGCCGGACGAACCGGGTGGCGAGGGCCTCCACGGTGGAGCGGTCGAACAGGTCGGCCGAGTAGCCGGCTGCCGCCTCGACGCCCTGGGGGCGGCCCTGCTCGTCGTAGCGTTCGGCGACGCTGAACAGCAGGTCGAACTTGGCCATGTCCGGGTCGAGTCGGGCGACCTCGGCGCGCAGCCCGGGGAAGTCGAGCAGCGGGCGGTCCAGGTTCTGCAGGACCAGCTTGATCTGGAACAGCGGGTGGCGGCCCAGCGAGCGGCGCGGGTTGACCGCCTCCACCAGTCGTTCGAACGGCAGGTCCTGGTGGGCGAAGGCGGCGATGTCGGTGGCGCGGGTGCGGGCCAGGAGTTCGCCGAAGGTCGGGTCGCCGCCGGTGTCGGTGCGCAGGACGAGCGAGTTGACGAAGAACCCGACCAGGTCGTCCAGGGATTCGTCGGTGCGGCCCACCACGGAGCCGCCGATGGGGAGGTCGGTGCCGGCGCCGAGCCGGGTCAGCAGGGCCGCGAGGGCGGCGTGCAGCACCATGAAGGTGGTCGCCCCGTGGGCGCGGGCCAGGCGCAGCAGCGCGTCGTGGGTCTCGGGGCCGAGGGCGAAGGGGACGAGTCCGCCCCGGCCGCTGGGCAGCGCGGGCCGCGGCCGGTCCGCGGGCAGCGCCAGCTCCTCGGGGAGATCGGCCAATGTCCGCTTCCAATAGGCGACCTGACGTGCTATCAGGCTGGCCGGGTCGGTCTCCTCGCCGAGCCGTTCGCGCTGCCACAGGGCGTGGTCGGCGTACTGCACCGGCAGCGGTGTCCAGTCGGGTGCCCGGCCGTCGAGGGCCGCGGCGTACGCCTGGCTGAGGTCGCGGGCCAGCGGCGCGGTGGACCAGCCGTCGCCGGCGATGTGGTGGACGACGACGACCAGGACGTGGGTCCGCGGGTCGAGCACCAGCAGCCGGGCGCGCAGCGGCGTCTGGCGGGTGAGGTCGAAGCCGCGCCCGGCCGCCTCGGCGATCAGCGCGTCCGTGTCCCGGCCGGCGGCGTCCACCACGTCCAGTGCGGGGCGGGCCGCGCCGGGGTCGCGGACGACCTGCCGGGGCACGCCGTCGGCCTCGGGGAAGACGGTGCGCAGGATCTCGTGCCGCTCCGCCACCCGGGCCAGCGCCGTCTCGAGCGCGGGGATGTCGAGGGGGCCGGAGAGCCGCAGCACCAGCGGGATGTTGTAGGTGCCGTCGGCCGGGTCCATCCGGTTGAGGAACCACAGGCCGCGCTGGGCGTACGACAGCGGCAGCACCTCGGGCCGCTCCCGGCGTGCGGTCAGGCCCCGGGCCGGCCCCGCGGCGGTGAGCCGGGCGGCCAGGCCCGCGACGGTGGGCGTCTCGAACAGGGCGGCCACGTCCAGGTCCACGGCGAGGACGGCGCGGACGCGGGCCACGACCCGGGTGGCCAGCAGGGAGTGGCCGCCCAGCATGAAGAAGTCGTCGTCGGCGCCGACCCGGTCGAGGCCCAGCAGCTCCGCGAAGATGCCGCAGAGCAGTTCCTCCTCGGGGGTGCGGGGCGCGCGGCTGTCCGTGGGCGCGAAGTCCGGGACGGGCAGGGCCTTGCGGTCGATCTTGCCGTTCGGGGTGAGCGGCAGCGCGGGCAGCGGCACGAGCACGGCGGGGACCAGGTGTTCGGGCAGCGCGGCGGCCAGCGCCTCCCGGACGCCGCGGACGTCCTCGGTGCCGACGAGGTAGCCGACGAGCTGGTGGTGTCCGCCGGGCCCGGGGACCACGGCGGCCACGGCGTCGCTCACCCCGGGCCGGGCGCGCAGATGGGCCTCGACCTCGCCCAGTTCGATGCGCTGGCCGCGGATCTTCACCTGGGCGTCGCGGCGCCCGATGAACTCCAGCTGTCCGTCCGGGCGGTGGCGGACCCGGTCCCCGGTGCGGTACATGAGGCCGCCGTCGGCGGCGAACGGGTCGGGCACGAACGCGGCCGCCGTGCGGCCGGGGTCGCCCAGGTAGCCGCGGCCGACGCCGACGCCCGCCACGTACAGGTCGCCGGCGGTGCCGGGCGGGACCGGCGCGAGTTCGTCACCGAGGACGTACAGCCGGGTGTTCCGGATGGGCCGGCCGATCGGGGCGGTGATCCGGTCCTCGTCCAGGTCGTCCGGTGTGATGACGGCGTGGGTGACGTCGTCGGAGCACTCGGTGGGGCCGTACGCGTTCATCATGGCGATGCCGGGGAAGCGCGCGAACCAGCGCCGGCACAGTTCCGTCGGCAGTTCCTCGCCGGTGACGACCAGCCAGCGCAGGGCGGGCAGCTCGGGCACCTCGGCGCCCTCGTCCCAGGTGTCCAGCGCCGCGCGCAGCAGGGACGGCACGACCTCCAGGACGCCGACCCGCTCGTGGGCGACCAGCCGGAACAGGCCCTCGGGGTCGGCGGCGAGCAGCTGTCCCACGGCGCGGACGCGGCCGCCGGTGAGCAGCGGGGCGATCATCTGCCAGACCGAGACGTCGAAGGTCAGGGGGCGTTCAGGACGACCGTGTCGGCGGCGGTCAGACCGAGGTCGGCGACCTTGGCGAGCAGGTGGTTGTTCATGCCCCGGTGGTGCACCATCGCGCCCTTGGGGCGGCCGGTGGAGCCGGAGGTGAAGATGACGTAGGCGAGCCGGGCCGCGTCCGGGGTGCGGGGCGCGGCGGGCGCGGCGGGGTCGTCGGGGTCGTGCACGGGCAGCGCCTCGGCGTGCGCGCCGCCCGCGGCGGCGATCCGGTCCGCCGCCGCTTCCTGGCCGGGGCCGGCCAGCAGCCAGCCGGCGTGCGCGTCGGCGAGCAGGGCGGCCGAGCGCTCCACGGGGGCCCGGGTGTCGAGCGGGAGGTAGGCGGCGCCGGCCGCCTGGATGCCGAGGAAGCCGGTGACGGCGGCGGCGCCGCGCTCGGCGAGTACGGCGACCACCGCGTCCGGTCCGGCGCCGCGGGCGCGCAGCCGGGCGGCCAGCCGGTCGACGCGGTCCACCAGGTCCCGGTAGGTGAGGTCCCCGTGGTCGTCGGTGACGGCCACCGCGTCGGGGCGTTCGGCGGCGACCTCGCGGACGCGGGCCACGACGTCGGTCAGGGACTCGGGAGCGGCGGTGTCGTTCCACTCGACCAGCAGCCGGTGCGTCTCGTCGGCGGCGAGCAGCGGGGCGCTGCCGATCCGGGTGCCGGGGGCGTTCGCGGCGGTCTCGGCGAGCCGGGCGAAGCGGTCCAGGAACGCCTGCGCGGTGCCGCGCTCGAACAGGTCGGTGCGGTACTCCAGGGCGACGAGGACGCCGTTCTCGTCGCCGGCCGGGGTGCGGTGCTCGCGGATGTTGAAGGACAGGTCGAACTTGGCGGTCCCGGTGGGCACGTCGAGCAGGCCGAGGGTGAGGCCGTCGGCGGCGGGCAGGGCGCGCTGCGAGCTGTCCATGGCGATCATGACCTGGAACAGCGGGTGCCGGGACGTCGAGCGGGCCGGGTTGAGCACCTCGACCAGCCGCTCGAAGGGCAGCTCCTGGTGGGCGTAGGCGCCGAGGTTGCCCGCACGGACGCGGGCGAGCAGCTCGCGGAAGGTGGGGTCGCCCGAGGTGTCGGTGCGCAGCACCAGGGTGTTGGTGAAGAAGCCGACGAGGTCGTCCAGGGCGTCGTCGGGGCGGCCGGTGACGGGGGTGCCGAGGGGGATGTCGGTGCCGGCGCCGAGCCGGGTCAGCAGGGCCGCCACCACGGTCTGGACGACCATGAAGGTGCTGGTGCCGCCGGCGCGGGCCAGCTCGCCGAGCCGGCGGTGGGTGGCCGCGTCGAGGTCGAGGGTGACGAGGTCCGCGGCGGGTGCCGAGTGGGCCGTGCGGGTGCGGTCGGCGGGCAGTTCCAGGTGGTCGGGCAGGCCGGCCAGCCGCTCGGTCCAGAAGGCGATCTGGCGGGCGGCCTGGCTGTCCGGGTCGTTCTCGTCGCCCAGCGCCCGGCGCTGCCAGGCGGCGTAGTCGGCGTACTGCACCGCGAGCGGGGGCAGTTGGGGCGCCGTTCCGGCGCGGCGGGCGTCGTAGGCGGCCGTGAGGTCGCGCAGCAGCGGGCCGAGCGAGCCGGCGTCGGCGGCGATGTGGTGCAGCAGGAGCAGCAGGACGTGGCGCTCGGGGGCGAGGGCGAACAGGGTGGCGCGCAGCGGGGCTTCGGCGGCGAGGTCGAAGGGGCGGGCGATGGCGGCGGACAGCTCGCCGGGGAGGGTGGCGTCGGTCACCGCCCGCACGGGGGCGGGCACGGTGCCGGTGGCGGGCAGGATGTGCTGGGCGGCCACGCCGTCGCGCTGGCGGTAGACGGTGCGCAGGATCTCGTGCCGTGCGGTGAGGTCGCCGAGGGCGGACTCCAGGGCCTGCCGGTCGAGTCGGCCGTCGAGGGTGAGGACGAGCGGGATGTGGTAGGCGGCGCTGGGTCCTTCGAGCTGGTCCAGGAACCACAACCGCTGCTGGGCGTGGGAGAGTTCGAGGTCGCCGGTGCGCGGGACGGGGGCCGGCGCGGGCCGGCCGGCCGCGGGGGCGCCCAGGCGGTCGGCGAGCCGGCGGACCGACGGGGCGGCGAAGACGGCCTCCACGCCGCAGTCGACGCCGAGTTCGGCGCTGATCCGCCGGGCCAGCCGGGCGGCCATCAGGGAGTGGCCGCCGAGCATGAAGAAGTCGTCGTCCGTGCCCACGTCCGCGAGGCCGAGCGCGTCCGCGAACAGCGCGCACAGCGCCTGCTCGCGCGGGGTGGCCGGGGCCCTGCGGGTGCGGGCCCCGGGGGCGCCCGGGTCGGGCAGCGCCCGGTGGTCGACCTTGCCGTTGGGCGTGAGCGGGATCGCGGCGAGGACGGTCAGGGTGGCGGGCACCAGGTAGCCGGGCAGCGCCTCGGCCAGGGCGTCGCGTACGGCGTCGACGTCCAGGCCGTCGCCGGGCTCGGCGGGGACGACGTAGCCGGCCAGGGCGGGCGCCCCGGTGGCGTCGCGGCGCACCGTCACCGCGGCCTGGCCGACGGCCGGCAGCCGCAGCAGGGCGGCCTCCGTCTCGCCGGGCTCGACGCGGTAGCCGCGGATCTTGACCTGGTCGTCGGCGCGGCCGACGAACTCCAGGGTGCGGTCGGGGAGCCGGCGGACCAGGTCGCCGGTGCGGTACATGCGCTCGCCAGGCCGCCCGAAGGGGTTGGCGACGAACCGCTCGCCGGTCAGCGCGGCACGGCCCAGATAGCCGCGGGCGAGGCTCGGCCCGGCGACGTACAGCTCGCCGGTGACGCCGGGCGGCACGGGCAGCAGGGCGCTGTCGAGCACATAGACCCGGGTCTCGGCGAAGGGGTCGCCGATGGGGGGTGTGCGGGTGCCGTCGAGCGCCTCGCTCATCGTGGCGCACACGGTGGTCTCGGTGGGTCCGTAGCCGTTGACCAGGACCCGGCCCGGCGCCCAGCGGGCCACCAGTTCCTCGGAGCTGGCCTCGCCGGCCACCAGGATGGTCATGCCGGGCGGCAGGTCGCCCTCGGGGTTCAGCACGGCGAGCGAGGACGGCGGCAGGATGGCGTGGGTGATGCCGGCCTCACGGGTGAACGCGGCCAGCGGGTCGCCGGGCAGCAGCCGCTCCCGCGGTGCCAGGACGAAGGTGGCGCCGGCGAGCAGGCCCATGCACAGCTCGGGCACCATCGCGTCGAAGCCCATCGACGCGAACTGGAGCACCCTGCTGCCGGGGCGCACGCCCAGGCGTTCGATGAACGTCTGGGCGAGGGCGGGGATGCCGGTGTGGGTGACGAGGACGCCCTTGGGGCGGCCCGTGGAGCCCGAGGTGTAGATGACGTAGGCGGGGTGCCCGGCGGTCAGCGCGGCGGTGCGGTCCTCGTCGGCCGGGTCGGTGTCCGCGGCGGCGGCCAGTTCGGCCAGGACGGCCGGGTCGTCCAGCGCGAGGGTGGCCGAACCCGCCTCACGGGCCGCGGCGGCGGTGGTGGCGTCGGTGAGCACGCACACGGGGTGCGCGTCGCCGAGGATGTGGGCGATCCGGGCCGCGGGGTAGTCCGGGTCGACGGGGACGTAGGCGGCGCCCGCCTTGACCACGGCCAGCAGCGCGACGACGAACTCGGCCGAGCGGGGCAGCAGCAGGGCGACCCGGTCCTCGGGGCCGACGCCGCGGGCGATGAGGAGCCGGGCGAGCCGGTTGGCGCGCCGGTTCAGCTCGGCGTAGTCGAGGACCGTGTCCTCGTACCGGACGGCGGGGGCGTCGGGCGTCCTGCGGACCTGCCGCTCGAAGAGACCGGCCAGGGTGGGGGCGGGCCCGGCCGCCGCGGGGGCGGGCGGGGCGAGGACGTCCGCGAGTTCGTCCGCGCCGAGCAGGCCGAGCCTGCCGAGGGGGGTGCCGGGTTCGGCGAGCGCCTCGGCCAGCCGGCCGATGAAGGCCACGTAGCGGTCCTGGTGGGCCGCGAGTTCGGCGGTGCCGTACAGCTCGGGGTGGATGTCGAAGTCGACCCGGACGGGGGTGCCGTTGCCGCGGTCGTAGACCGAGATGGCCAGGTCCTCGATGAGCCGCAGCGACATGTTGTGGGCGTCCGCCCGGCTGCCCGCGAAGCGCAGGTCGTAGTCGAAGGGCACGACGTTGATCAGCGGCCCGAAGAACCGGCGGTGGTCGTTGGGCAGGCCCAGGTCGCGGCGCAGGTCCTCGCCGCGGTAGCGCTGGTGGGCCGAGACGCCGCGCAGGGCGACGCGGGTGCGCTCCAGCAGTTCGGCGACGGTGGTGGCGTCGTCCACGGCCACGCGCAGCGGCACCACGTTGGCGGCCATGCCCGGGGCGCGGCGCGAGTGCGGGCCCGGCCGCGCGGTCACCGGCAGTCCGAGCACCACGTCGGTGCAGCCGGTCATGCGGTGCAGATAGGCGACGGTGGCCGCGATGACGATCCGGGAGCGCGCGGTGCCGGCCCGCTCCGCCGCCCGCACCAGCGCGTCCTGGACGTCCGCGGGAAGGTGCGCGCTGCGGCGCACGAAGTCCGCGGAGGGCACGAGGGGGCGGGCCGACAGGGCGATCGGTTCCGGCTGGTCGGCGAACCGCCCCTGCCAGAAGGCGCGGTCGGCGGTGAACTCCTCGGAGGCGCGGTAGGCGGCGTCCTCGGCGAGCAGGGTGCGCACGGAGGCGAACGGGCCGGGCTCGGGCTCGGTGCCGGCGACGAGCGCGGAATAGAGGTCCGCGACCCGGCGGACCAGCAGGGCGGCGCCCACCCCGTCCAGCAGGATGTGGTGGTAGGCGTGGTACCAGAACCAGCGGTCCCGGGCGACGCGGAACAGCGCGTAGGTGAACAGTTCGGTGCCGGTCAGGTCGATGCGCCGGCGCAGGTCGCGCCGCATCCACTCCTCGGCCGCGCGCCGCGGGTCGGACTCGCCGGACACGTCCACGATCCGCAGCCGCCAGTCCGGTTCGGCGCCGATGCGCTGGCGCGGGCCGTCCTCGGTGTCCACGAAGGTGATGTGCAGGGCGTCGGCCTCGGCGGTCATCCGGCGCAGTGCCCGCTCGAACAGCTCGGGGTCCACGGGGCCGTGGATCTCCAGGTACTCGGCCGCCCGGAAGATCGGGCTGTCGGGCTCGACGGCCTGTGCGAACCACACCCCTGCCTGTGCGCCCGTCAGCGGAAGCAACTGCTCGCCGTCGGTAAAGGACAGAGACAGATCCATAATTCCTCGCCATTCACCTACGGTTGCGCGGGAGGGGAATTCCTGCTCGCACAAGACACGGAAAAGAATGCGGTTCCCGGCGGACGGGGTCCGCGCGCTCCGAGGAGGTTAGCCCGACCCCGGCACACCGGCCTGGACAGTGGCTATACGTCAAGCTGCCCCTTTCCAGGGCGGCTTGGGTGTGCGAGAAAGGGCAGGTTGAGGTCGGCCCGGCAACAGGAGATCAACCATGTCCACAGCCCTTCCGACGAGCCGTCGAATCACCGGTGACACGGCCCGCGACACCCTCGATTTCCTCTTGGCCCGAGTGGAGCGGCGCATTCAGGAATTCCTCGCCGAAGAGCGCCGCGTCTGGGCGGAGCGCAACCCGGATTCCACGGAACTGATCGACTGCGTGGCCCGCATGGTGGGCAGCGGCGGCAAGCGATTGCGCCCGGCCTTCTGCGTCGCCGGATATCTGGCGGGCGGCGGCGATCCGGGCGACGACGCCGTCGTGGACGTGGCGGCGGCCCTGGAGCTGCTGCACACCTTCGCGCTGCTGCACGACGACGTCATGGACGACTCGGGGCTGCGCCGGGGCGAGCCAACCGCGCACCGGGCGCACTCCGCGCTGCACCGGGAGCGCGGCTGGCGGGGCGAGGCCCGCCGGTACGGCGAGGGCGTCGCCGTCCTCGCCGGCGACCTCGCCCTGGTCTACGCGGAACGACTGCTCGCCGACTGCCCGCCCCGGGCCCGCCGGGTCTGGGGCGAGCTGTGCACGGAGCTGATGGTCGGTCAGTTCCTGGACGTGCGGGCCGCCGCCCGGTTCGTGCCCGATCCGGAACTCGCCCGCTGGATCGCGCTGTTCAAGTCGGGCCGCTACACCGTCTACCGTCCGCTGGCGATGGGCGCCGAACTCGCCGGGGCCGGCGAGCTGCTGGGCCCGTTCGAGGAGTACGGGCTGGCCGTCGGCGAGGCGTTCCAGCTGCGCGACGACCTGCTGGACGCCTTCGGCAGCCCCGAACTGACCGGCAAGCCGGCCCAACTCGACTTCCGGCAGCACAAGATGACGCTGCTGATGTCGTACGCGCTGCGCGACGACGCGGAGATCGCCGCCCTGGTCGGCGACGACCCGGCGGGCGCCGACCCGGACCGCCTGCACGACCTGCTGCTGGCGAACGGCTTCCGGGACACCGTCGAGTCGGCCATCGCCGAGCGGCTGCGCAGTGCCGAGGAGGTCGCCCGGCGGGCCCTCGCCCCCGACTGGTCGGCGCAGCTGTGCGCCATGGCCCGGCAGGCCGTCCACCGGACCGGCTGAGCGGCCGGCGTCCGCTCCCCCGCGCCACCCGTATGCCCCCCACCCCGCCCCCCACAGTCACATCCCCACCCCCGCATCGGAGGAAGAACCGTCATGCGCATCCTGTGCACCGTCACCGGCAAGCCCTCGCACGCGCGCGCCATGCTTCCGCTGGCCCGGGCCTGCGCGGAGGCCGGCCACGAAGTGCTCGTCGTCGTACCGCCGGAGCTGACCCATGTGTTCGCGCACGAGCCGGTCTCGGTCCTCGGCGCCCTGCCCGCCCCCGGCTCCTCGTCCCGGGTCGGCCCCAAGCTCGCCGACACCTTCCGGGCGCTGCTCCCGGTCGCCCGTGACTTCGGACCCGCGCTGATCCTGCGCGACGGCACGGAGTTCGCGGCGTCGTTCGTCGGCGAGGAGCTGGGCGTGCCGCACCTGCCGGTGCCCTCCGGCAGCGGCAACGTGTTCGACCCGGCCCTCGTCCTGGCGCCGCTGAACGAACGGCGCGCGGAGGTGGGGCTGCCCCCCACCGACGACCCGCACGCGATCTTCCGCTACGGCCGGCTGGACTGCATGCCCCCCGACCACAGCTTCATCGCCAACCCGACCCCGCACACCTTCGCCTACCGGCAGCCCGCCACGGTCGACCGGGCCGAGCGCCTGCCCGGGTGGGTGGCCCAGCTGCCCACGGACAAGCCGCTGGTGGTGGCCGCGATCGGCACCGCGCTCCCGCAGTTCAAGGACCTGCGCCCGCAGGACCACAACATCCCGCTGGACCGGTGGGCGAAGTACAACCCGACCACGCTGCTGAACGCCATGGTCGCCGGCCTGTCGCGGGTCGACTGCGTCGCGGTGGTCGCGACCGGCGGCGTCCCGGTGGAGCAGGAGCGCGTCGCCGGCAACGTCCACCTGGTCGAGTCGTTCGCCCAGCCACTGTTGTTGCAGTGCGCGCAGCTGATGCTCACGCACGGCGGGTACAACAGCATCCGCGAGTGCGTCGGGGCCGGAGTGCCGATGGCGGTGCTGCCCGTCTTCGGCGACCAGCCGCAGAACGCGGACCGGGTGGAGGAGCTGGGCCTGGGCACCCGGATCCGGGACGTCGACGCCGCCGAGATCGCCAAGGGCTGCGAACAGGTGCTCCAGGACCCGGAGTTCACCCGGCGGGCGCGGAGTGCGCAGCGCCGGATGCTGGCCCTGCCGAGCGTCGCGGACGCGGTGGCGGAGCTGGAGCGGGTGGCGGCGGAGCGCTCGCCGCTGCGCGGCGCGTAGCTCGCCCCGGCCGCATGACGAAGCCCGCCGGTCGCACCGACCGGCGGGCTTCCTCGAGTGGTGCGCCGCGGCTACGACATGGCCACCAGGATCCGGCGCGCCCCGGTGAACGCCCGGCGGCCGTGCGCCACCGCGACGTTGTCCACGAGCAGCAGATCGCCGGCCTCCCAGGGCACGTCCACCGCCGTGCGCATGCCGGTCTCCTGGATGTGCGTGATGTACGCGGCCGGAATGGGGCTCCCGTCCGCGAAGGAGGCGTTCTGCGGCAGCTCCTCCTCGGGCATGATCGCGGCGAGCGCGGCCGCGTCCTCGCCGAGGCCCGCGATGTGCCACTGGTCGGCCTGGTTGAACCACACCTCGGTGCCGGTGACCGGGTGTTCCAGGGTCGCCCGGCGCAGCTGGGTCACCCGCAGCGTGCCGTCCGGCTGCCAGCTCCACTCGGCCCCGGCTCCCGCCAGGAAGGCCTCGACCGCGGCGCGGTCCTCGGTCTCGAAGGTGGCCTGCCAGCTCTTGCCGAAGCCCACGCCGTCGTGCAGGTTCTGGGTGTAGCGGACACCGCCGGCGAAGGCCTCGCGCACCTCGGGGTCGAGGGAGTCGAGCCAGAGCCGGCCGTCGACCAGGGGGGTGGACCCTCCGGTCTCGGGCGCCACCTCGCAGTAGAAGAGGATCCTGGCGGGCCATGCGTGGGCGTACGACATCTCGTTGTGCATGGAGATGTCGTACTCGGCCGGGTACTCGGTCGACGTGTAGAGGTTGCGGCCGACCTTGGTGCGCGGCGAGTTGCCGTGGACGTACGCCAGCCGCTCGGGCAGCAGCAGGTCGGCCACCGCGTCGTAGCTGTCGGTGCCGATGCCGAACCCGCGGAAGAAGACGGCGCGTTCGGCCGTCAGGAGTCCGGCGATGTCGGCGCCGGCCAGGAACTCCCGCAGTCCTTCGGGGCTCGCGGCCACGCCGAGGTCGGCCGGGCGGACGATCCGGGGCCGCCAGGTGCCGGTGGCGGCGGTGGCGGGTGGGGTGTCGAGTCGGGTCATGGTGCGTCCTTCCGTTGCAGCGGTGCCCGGTTGCCCGCTGGGTTGGCGTGGTCCTGCGCCGCGGGAGCGCCGTCGAAGCGGGGCGGCCGGCGCGAGCGGAACGCCGCCACGGCCTCGCGGACGTCCGGCGAGCGGGCGGCGACCACCTGTGCGGGCGCCTCCCGTTCCAGGGCGACCGCCAGCGAGGGGGCGTCGGTGTTGCTCTGCAGCACCTGCTTGGTGAGGCAGAGCGAGACCGGGCTGTTGACCGCGATCTCCGCGGCCAGGTCCAGGGCTGCCCGCCGTACTCCGCCGGGCTCGGTGACCCGGTTGGCCAGCCCCCGTTCGACGGCCTCGGGCGCCTCGACCCAGCGGCCGGTCAGCATCATCTCGGAGGCGAAGCCCAGGCCGGTGATCCTCGGCAGCAGCCAGGAGGCGCCCATGTCGCCGCCGGACAGGCCCATCTTCACGAAGGCGGCCCGGAACCGGGCCGCCGGGTCCGCCAGCCGGATGTCGGCGGCGAGCGCGAGCGAGAGCCCGGCGCCGACCGCGGTGCCGTCGACCGCGGCGATCACCGTCTGCGGCAGTTCGCGCAGCCCGGTGACCGCCGCCGCCTGGCGGTGCAGCAGGGCGAGCAGTTCCAGGGGCGGCAGGCCGGCGATCCGGTCCACCTCGCCGATGTCGTACCCGGCGCAGAACGTGCCGCCCGCCCCGGCCAGCACGAGGACGCGCGCCGTCGGGTCCGCGCGCAGGTCGGCGCAGAGCGCGGTCAGCCGGGCGAACAGGTCCTCGTCGAGGGCGTTGCGGCGGGCCGGCCGGTTCAGCGTGGCGACCACGATCCCGGGGTCCGGCCGGTCCACCAGCAGGGTGGCCGGTGATTCAGTCGCGGCCATGCCCGACGGCGCCCCTTTCGTCATTCCGCACCGGCAAGACTCCTCTGACACAATTCACCAGACTCCTCGGGCGATGGTCCGGACACCGTCCGTCCGGAAGAAATGACTCAGCGCACGGCGGCGAGCCGTCCGGCGATATCCGCGACGACCTCCGCCTCCCGGTCCACGAGATAGAAGTGCCCGCCGGGAAAGACCCGGACGTCGAATTCGGTGGCCGCCAGGTCGGCCCACGCGGCGGCGTCCGCGACGGGTACGTCGGGGTCCGCGTCGCCGACGCAGGCCGTCACCGGGGCCCGTACCGGCGCCGTCAGCCGCGGCCGGTAGGTCTCGATCAGCCGCAGGTCGGCGCGGAAGGAGGGCAGCAGCAGGGGCAGCAGCTCCGGGTCGGCGAGCACCGCCTCGTCCATGCCGCCCAGTTCCCGCAGGCCGGCCAGCAGCGCGTCGTCGTCCCCGAGGTGGAGATCACGGTCGCGCCGCGGGCGGGTCGGCGAGGTCTGGCCCGAGACGAACAGCCGGCTCGGCACGGCCCGGTGGAGGGTCTCCAGCCGCAGCGTGACCTCGTAGGCGAGGGCCGCGCCCATGCTGTGCCCGAACAGCGCGACCGGCGTGTCGAACAGTGGCAGCAGGGCGCCCGCGAGGGTGTCGGCCAGCTCGCCCATGTCCCGCGGGCAGGGCTCGGCGAACCGGTCCTGCCGGCCCGGGTACTGCACCGCGACCAGCTCCACGTCGTCGGGCAGCGTCGCCGCCCAGCCGTGGAAGGCACCCGCGGTGCCGCCCGCGTGCGGCAGGCAGACCAGCCGCAGCCGGGGGCCGGCCACCGGACGGAACCGGCGCAGCCAGCGCTCGGCGGGGGGCACGGCGCGTACGGAGGGTGCGGGCGTCACGGGTGGCCATCTCCCGGGTCTTTTCGGCGTCACGACATTTCGAGCACCGCACTTTAATCACTTTTCCCCGGCCCGTCACCACCCTTTATGGGAGGCAGTTTTCCCGTACAGAATTCATCAAGCCGGCCCGGCGGAACCGTCCCTAGAGTGGACCGCAATCACTTCCGGAATTCCCCCCATGGTCATGCCGCCGAAAGGGACTTTCACACCATGAGTTCACTGCCCCTGCGGTCGGTCTATCTCGGTGGCCGGTGGACCGCGCCGCGCGCCACCGGGACCATCGCCGTCGAGAACCCGGCGACCGGCGAGACCGTCGGCGAGGTGCCCGACTGCGGGAACGAGGACGTCCGGCACGCGGTCGACGCGGCCCGCTCCGCCCTGCCCGGCTGGTCCACGACCGGCCCGGCGGAACGGATCGCGGCGCTGTCCTCGCTGCGCGACGCCCTGACCAAGCACCACGAGGAGCTGGCCCGCACGGTCACCCGCGAGATGGGGTCGCCGATCGCCTTCTCCCGGCGCGTCCAGGCCGGGCTGCCCCCGAAGGTGCTCGACGGGTTCATCGACGCGCTGGGCGCCGCGCACGCCGAGGAGCGGATCGGGCACTCCCTCGTGGTGCGGGAGCCGGTCGGGGTGGTCGCCGCCATCACGCCCTGGAACTACCCGCTGCACCAGGCCGTCGCCAAGATCGGTGCGGCGCTCGCGGCCGGCTGCACCCTGGTGTTCAAACCGAGCGAACTCGCCCCTCTCTCCGCCTACCTGCTGACCGAACTGATCGACGGCATCGGCCTGCCGCCCGGCGTCTTCAACCTCGTGCCCGGCCGGGGCGCGTCGGCGGGCGCGGCGCTGGCCGCCGACGACGGTGTCGACCTGGTGTCCTTCACCGGCTCGCTCGCGGCGGGCCGGGCGATCGGCGCGGCCGCGGCCGGCACCGTCAAGCGGACCTGCCTGGAGCTGGGCGGCAAGTCCGCCACCCTCGTGCTGTCCGACGCCGACCTCGCGGTCGCGGTCGAGGACGGCGTGCACAGCGCCCTGCACAACGCCGGCCAGACCTGCTCCGCCCGCACCCGGCTGCTCGTCCCGCGCCACCGGCTGGACGAGGCGCTCGACGTGGCCCGCTCGGTCGTCGCCGACTACGTGCCGGGCGATCCGCAGGACCCGGCCTGCCGGCTGGGGCCGCTGGTCTCCGCCGGGCAGCGCGAGCGCGTCCTCGGGCACCTGGCCCGCGCCGCCGCCGACGGCGCGCGCCGGGTGACCGAGCCCGACCCGGCGATCCGCCCGTCACCCGCCGGGCACTTCGTGGCCCCGAGCGTGTGGACCGAGGTGTCCCCCTCCTCCGCCCTGGCCCGGGAGGAGATCTTCGGCCCGGTCCTCGCCGTCCTGCCGTACGACGACGACGCGGACGGCGTCGAGCTGGCCAACCGGTCCGCGTACGGCCTCGCGGCGACCGTCTGGTCCGCCGACGTCGAGCGGGCCGTCTCCGTGGCCCGCCGCCTCCAGGCCGGCCAGGTCGACGTCAACGGGGCCAGGTTCAACGCCGCAGCGCCGTTCGGCGGCTACAAGCAGTCCGGGCACGGCCGGGAGCTGGGACGCCACGGCATCCAGGAGTTCCAGGAGGTCAAGTCCCTCCAGCTGCCCGCGTGACGCCCCCTTCCCAGCCTCCCCCCATCCCCCACCACCAACCTTCCGCCACCGACGACGGGTGACAACGTGCCCCTGCGCATGCCCCACATCCATGTGGAATTCCCTGCCGAACTCAGCCCGTACGCCGACGACGCCGAAGCGGGCACCCGCGCCTTCGTGGCCCGCTACGGCCTGGTGCCCGACGAGGCGGCGCGCCGCCACCACGAACGCTCCCTGCTCGGCACGCTGATGGGCCGCGCCTATCCGCACGCCGGGGCCTTCGAACTCCAGCTGGTCACCGACTGGATCAGCACCATGCTGGTGCTGGACGACCAGTTCGACGAGACCTCGCTCGGCACCGACCCGGAGCGGCTGCGCGAGGTGTGCGCGGAGGTGCTGGGCTGGTTCACCGCCGACGGCTCCGTGGACGAGTCCGTCACCCCCGCCCACTCGATCACCAAGGTGTTCCGGCCGGCCTACGCGGACCTGTGGCGCCGTACCGTCCCCCTCACCTCCCCGGCCTGGCGCACCCGGCTCGCGGGTCATGTCGCGGACTTCTTCGAGACCTGCGCCTGGGAGTCGGAGAACCGGCTCACCGGACGGGTGCCGGAGCTGGACGAGTACATCGCCAGGCGCGGCCGGGCCCTGATGCCCTATCTGGACCTCATCGAGGTCACCACGCACGCCGAGGTGCCCGAGGAGATCTACCGGCTCCCGGAGTTCGCCGAGATGAACGCGGCCCTGTCCGACGCCGACCTGTGGACCAACGACCTCTTCTCCTGCGAGAAGGAGGCACTGCTGGGCGACCCGCACAATCTCGTCCTGGTCCACCAGCACGCGCACGGCACCGATCTGCAGACCTCCGCCGACGCGGTGGGCGCGATGATCCAGGGCCGCTTCGACCGGTTCACCGAGCTGAGCGAGCACTTCGTGGACGGACTCACGCCCGGGCAGCGTGCCCTGTTCCCGGCGGACCGGCTGGCGCGGCACGTCGCCGGGCTGCGCAGCTGGCTCACCGGCCAGCTCAAGTGGCGTTTCGAGACGCTGCGCTTCGACCCCTCCCGGCCCGAGGTGGCCGGCGCCACCGGGTCCACACCGCTGTAGCCGCCCTCCCACCGTGAACGGGGTACGGATGCGAGACCGCTTCGCGACACTCAGACACCTGGAAACCCTCGATCCGAAGGCGGACCACGAGGAGATCCACCGCATATCCTCCGACCGCGAGTTCCCCTGGGACTACGGCCGGGGCCTCGAAGTCGCCATCTGGCGCACCTGCTGCGTGCCCGCCATCTCCGAAGTCCTGGACGGCTCGGGCGAGTTCGCGCTGCGGGCGCAGAAGCGCTACGACGACACCCGCATCCTCCTCGGCGAGCTGGTCCGCGGCGGATACGACTCCGCGCGCGGCCGCCAGGCGCTGCGGCAGATCAACAACGCGCACCGCAGGTTCGACATCGAGAACGAGGACATGCTCTACGTCCTGTCCACGTTCGTGTTCGAACCGGTGCGCTGGATCGACCGCTGGGCCTGGCGCCCGACCAGCGAGACGGAGCGGCTGGCCGCGTTCTACTTCTTCGCCAACGTGGGCAAGCGGATGAACATCCGGGACATCCCCACCGACTATCCGACGTTCGAGGCGTTCAACCGGGAGTACGAGCGGGCGCGCTTCGACCGGGCCCCGAGCAACCACCGCGTGGGCACGGCCATCATCGGCCTCTACGCCTCCTGGTACCGGCGCCCGGTCCGGGACCTGGTCTGCGCCACCCTGCCGTGCCGGCTGGACGACCCCGCGCTCGACGCCCTCGGCCTGGCCCGCCCGCCGCGCTGGGCCCGCGCCCTGCACCACGCCGGGCTGCGCGGCCACGCCCGTGCCGAGCGGCTCGCCCCGCGGCTGATGACCCGGCTGATGACCCGCCCCACCGCCCGCACGTACCCCGGCTACCCGTCGGGCTACGACCTCGCCGACATCGGCCCGCACCGCACCGCCCCACCCGTACGGCAGCGGCCGGCGGCCCGTACCCAGAACACCGAGGACTGAGCATCCATGACGGAACCCACCGCGCTCGCGGTGCCCGCCGGCTCGGTCGGCATCGGCAACACCCCGCTGCGGCCCGTGCGCATCGCGCTCGGCGACCGTACCGTCCGCGTCTGGCTCAAACTGGAGTCGGAGAATCGATTCGGCTCCATCAAGGCCCGCACGGCCGAGGCCCTGCTGGCCGCGCTGGAGGCGTCCGGGACGCTGCGGCCCGGCATGCGCGTGGTCGAGTCGACCTCCGGCAATCTCGGGGTGGCGCTCGCCGGCCTGTGCGCGGAACGCGGCTACCGCTGCACGCTGGTGGTGGAGCCCACCACGCCCCGCGGCAGCGTCGAGCGGATGGCCGCGTTCGGGGCGGACCTGGTGACCGTGCGCGAGGTGCCGGGCGGCCGGACGCTGGGCGCCCGGCTGGCCGCCGTGCGCGAGATCCTGGCGACGGACCCGGACGCCGTGTGGAGCAACCAGTACGCCTCGCCGGCCAACCCCGGCGTGCACGAGTGGCAGACCGGCCCCGAGCTGGTCAAGGGGGCGCCGGACGGGCACTTCGACGCCGTCGCCGTGGCCGTCTCGACCGGCGGCACGCTGGCCGGACTCGCCCGGCACTTCCGGGGCAACGCGCCCCGGACCCGGATCATCGCGGTGGACGCCGTGGGCTCCTCCGCGCTCGGCGGGGTCCCCGCCGAACGGCCCCACAAGTTCATGGGGTTCGGGTCCGGGCAGGTCTCCGGGTTCATCGAGCCGGGCCATGTCGACCACGTCGTCCGGATCGGGGACACGGCGGCCGCGGCGGCCTGCTTGCTGGTGCGGCGGCACACCGGGATCTCGCTCGGCGGCAGCGGCGGCGCCGCGGTGCTCGGCGCGGTCGTCCGGGCCCGGCTGGACCCGGCGCTGCGGGAGATCGCGTGCGTCTGCCCGGACAGCGGGGAGAAGTACCCCCAGCTGCACGGGGCGGCGGGCTCCCGCGCGCCCGAGTCCGACGAGGAGATCCGCGCGGCGCTGGCCGTGCTGAACCACATCCACCCCGAAGAGAAGACGGACCGATGACCGGACACCCGGACGACACCCTCACCTATCTCGACGGCGCCGACGTACGACGGCTCACCGCGGACCTGCCGGTCGTCGACCTCGCCCACCGCACCCTGCTGGCCTACGCCCGCAAGGAGGCGGGGCTCGCCCCCGAGGCCGCGCTGCGCTGGACCACCGGCTCCGGCGCCGCCGCCCGCAGCCTCATCCTGCCGGGCTGGTCCGGGGACAGCTACGGCTGCAAGATCATCAACGCCTCGCTGGGCAACCACCTGCTCGGCCTGCCGCGCGCCGCGGGCCTGATCGTGCTGTACGACCCCGAGACCGCGCGGCCGGTCTGCATCATGGAGGGCGGCCGGATCAGCGCGCTGCGCACCGCCGGGGTCTCGATCGCCGCCGTCCGGGCCGTGCGGGACACGGCCGGGATCAGGCGGGTGGCCTTCCTCGGCTGCGGCCGGCAGGCCGAGGTGCACCGTGAACTGCTCGCCGGCGCCTGCCCGGGCGTCGAGGAGCTGTACCTGTACGACCAGGACCCGGCGCGGGCCGGTGAGGTGGCCGCCGCCTGGCGCGCGGCCGGCCCCGCGGTCACCGTGACCGTGGTGGCCGAGCCCCGCGACGCGGTCGAGCGGGCCGAGCTGACCATCGCGGTGACCACCACCACCGAGCCCTACGTCGAACTCGACTGGGTGCCGGCCGGCGGGACGTTCGTCAACGTGTCGCTGGACGACGCGGCCGAGAGTCTGCTGCTCGGCTGCGATCACCTGTTCGTCGACGACTGGGACCTCGTCGTGGACGACGACCACCGCCTGCTCGGCGTCCTCGCCCGCGCGGGCCGGGTCACCGGCCCCGGGGCGTCCGCGCCGCACGACGGCCGCGCGGTGGACGCCGCCCTGCCCACCCTCCTCTCGGGCGGTTACCACCGCCGCGTCGGGGACCGGGAGCGGGTGGTGATCAACCCCTTCGGCATGGGCGTGCAGGACATCGCGGTGGCCGCCGCGGTGTTCGAGCGCGCGCGGGCCCTGGGCGTCGGGGTGCCGCTCGCCCGCTGACCCCCGCCCGCACGACGACGAGGCCCCGCGGATCGCGGGGCCTCGTCGCGCTGGAGACCGGTGGATCAGTAGGACTTGGGCAGCCCGAGCGTGTGGTGGGAGACGAAGTTGAGGATCATCTCCCGGCTGACCGGGGCGATCCGCGCCACCCGGGAGAGACCCAGCAGCGAGGCGAGCCCGTACTCGGCGGTGAGCCCGTTGCCGCCCAGGGTGTGGATCGCCCGGTCGACGGCGCGGGCGCCCGCCTCGGCGGCGGCGTACTTCGCCATGTTCGCGGCTTCGCCCGCGGCCAGGTCGTCGCCGCCGTCGTAGAGTTCGGCCGCCTTGCGGGTCATCAGCCGGGCGAGTTCCAGTTCGATGTGGACCTCGGCCAGCGGGTGCGCCACCGCCTGGTGCGCGCCGATCGGCGCCGACCACACCTGGCGGGTACGGGCGTAGTCGACCGCCTTGGCCAGGGCGTACCGGCCCATGCCCACCGCGAACGCGGCCATCATGATCCGCTCGGGGTTCAGGCCCGCGAACAGCTGCTCGAGGCCCGCTTCCTCGTCGCCGACGAGCGCGTCGGCCGGCAGCCGCACCTCGTCCAGGAACAGCTGGAACTGCCGTTCAGGCGCGCTGAGTTCCATCTCGATCTCCCGGAACTCGAAGCCCGGGGCCGTGCGCGGGACGACGAACAGGCACGGCTTGAGCCGGCCGGTGCGCTCGTCCGCGCGCCGGGCGACGACCAGGGTCGCGTCGGCCTCGTCCACGCCGGAGACGAACACCTTGCGGCCGGTCAGCAGCCAGTCCGTGCCGTCGCGGCGGGCCGTGGTGGTCAGCCGGTGGGAGTTCGAGCCCGCGTCCGGCTCGGTGATGCCGAACGCCATCCGGGCGGTCCCGGCGGCGAGCCCCGGCAGCAGCCGGCGCTTCTGCCGCTCGGTGCCGAAGCGGCTGATGACCGTTCCGCAGATGGCGGGCGAGACCACCAGCATGAGCAACGGGCTGCCCGCGGCGCCCAGTTCCTCCAGGACGATGGACAGCTCGGTGATGCCCTGTCCCCCGCCGCCGTACTCCTCGGGCAGATTGACCCCGAGGTAGCCCAACTTCCCCGCCTCGTCCCACAGTTGCTCGGAGTCGCGCGGGGCCGCGGCACCGGCGCCCCGGCCCCGGGCGAAGGCGGCGACGGCCTCGCGCAGCGCCCGCCGCTCCGTGGTCTCGGCGAAGCCGCTCGCGGCCCGGTCGCGGACGTCGCTCATCGCTTCGGCTCCTGTTCGCGTTCGCGTTCGCGTTGTTGGTCCAGTTCGCCGAGGATCTCGGCGGTGTGCTCGCCGTGCGCCGGGGCGGCGCGGCGCAGCGAGTCGAGGCCGGCGCCGAAGCGCACCGGGAACCGCACCTGCCGGCGCGGCTCCGCGTGCGGCGAGCCCGGCAGGACGCCCACCAGGTCGCGGGCCACGACGTGCTCGTCCGCGAGGAACTCCCCGGGCGTCTCGTACACCGGCGCCCACGGAAGGTCCAGCGGGGCCAGCCGGGCGCACCACCAGGCGAGGTCCCGGCGGGCGAACACGTCCCGCAGGAGTTCCGCGACCCGGGTGCGGTCCCGGGTGCGGTCGGCGCGGCGGTCGTACCGGTCGTCGTCGAGCTCGGGGAACTCGCCGGCGAACGCCTCGCGGAACACCAGCCAGAACTTGTCCTCGAAGGTCGCCAGGGCGATCCGCCCGCCGTCGGCCACGGTGAACAGGTCGTTGTCACCGGTGACCAACGGGCTGTCGGCGGGGTCGGCCAGCCCCAGCAGGGGCAGGGCGAGCGGTCCCGCCCAGCCGGCCGCCGCCTCGTGCAGCGACACGTCCAGGTGCTGGCCCTCGCCGGACTCCCGGGCCGCGGCGACCGCCACCGTGAGCGACAGCGCCGCGTACATCGCGCCCGCGAGGTCGGCCACCCGCACCCCGACCCGGTCGACGGACCGCCCCGGGCGGTGGGGGACGGCGAAGAAACCGGAAAGCGCCAGGAAGTTGAGGTCGTGGCCGGGCCGGCCGGCGTAGGGGCCGGTCTGCCCGAAGCCGGTGATCGAACAGAGCACCACCCGCGGGTTCGCCGCCCGCAGCCGCTCGTAGCCGAGCCCCATGCCCGACAGCACACCGGGCCGGTGGCTCTCCACGACCGCGTCGCAGCGCTCCACCAGCCGCAGCAGCGTCTCGCGCCCGGCCTCGTCCCGCAGATCGAGGACGACCGACCGCTTGTTGCGGTTCAGCGCCGCGAACGTCTCGGGATCGACCAGCCGCCCGTAGTCACCGCCGTCGGGACTCTCCACCTTGATCACATCGGCGCCGAGGTCGGCCATCAGCACCGTGGCGAACCCGCCCGGCAGCAGCCTCGAAAGATCGAGGATCCGCAGCCCGGCCATCGCGGGCCCCCGGTCCGCCGTCGCGTCCCCGCCCATCGCACCTCCCCTTCGCCGCGCGCCCACCGAGGGCGCACGCGGTGGTGCACGCTACCGGCGCGCCGCGGCCGGTCCCTGGACGGGAACTGGACGTGAACTGGACGCGAGCTGCCTCCGCCCACCGGCTCCCTCCCGGGAGGGAGCCGCTTCCAGCCGCCGGGGGATCCGCTCCCGGCGCACTCCGGCTTGGCTCGGTACGGCACCGACAAGCGCCGTCCACACCCGTCGAGGAGAGCCCCGCCCATGCGCACCATCACCGCACCACCGGCCGACCGCGCGCTCCTCGAGTCGCTCCGGCCGGCGGACACCACCGTCCCGCTCTCCTCCCACACCGTCGGCTCCCTGCTGCGCGAGGTGGCCGCCGAGCGGCCGGACCGCATCGCCCTGGAGTCGGTCCCGCAGGGCGGCGGGACACCTCGCCGCTGGACCTACGCCCAGCTGCTCGCCGAGGCCGAGGGCGTCGCCGCCGGACTGCGCGAACGCGTCGGTCTCGGCGCCCGGGTGGCCCTGTGGGCGCCGAACGTGCCGGAGTGGCCGGTGATCGAGTACGCGGCCGCGCTGGCCGGAGTGACCCTGGTGACCCTCAACCCCGCCCTGCGCGCGGAGGAGTTGGACCACGCCCTGCGCACCTCCGAGGCGCAGCTGCTGCTGCACGCGGACCGCAGCCGCGACTACGACATGGCCGAGGTGGCCCGCACCGTCGCGGCCGGTCTGCCCGGGCTGCGGCACGTCCTGTCGCTGAGCGAGCCGGGAGCGCTGCGCGGGAGCGCGCCGCTGCCCTCCCGGGAGGAAATCGTCGCGGCCGGCGTGCCCGCGCAGATCCAGTTCACCTCGGGTACCACCGGTGCTCCGAAGGCCGTCCTGCTGTCCCACCGGTCGGTGGTGAACGTCGCCCGGCTGACCTTCGAGGGCCTCGGTGTCCGAGACGGCGCGACGGTGGTCTCGCCGCTGCCGATGTTCCACACCGCCGGAGCGGTCATCTCCTGCCTGGGCCCGCTGTGGTGCGGGGGCACCTTCACCCTGCTGGAGCGGTTCGAGCCCGCGGTCCTCCTGGAGGTGCTGCGCCGCTCCCCCGGCGCGGTGCTGACCAGCGTGCCGACCATCCTCACCGCGCTGGGCAACGCCGCGCGGGCCGCCGCCGGCGCACCCGTCCGGCTGTCGGCGGTCCTCACCGGCGCCGCCCCGGTGCGCGCCCAGCTCATCAGGGAGACCGAGGAGCTGTTCTCCACCACCGTCTTCAACCTCTACGGGCAGACGGAGCTCGCCTCCGTGCTCACCCTGACCCGGCCCGGCGACACCGCCGAGGAGAAGACCAGCACCGTCGGTCGGCCGCTGCCGCACGCCTCCTGCAAGATCGTCGACCCGGACACCGGACGCGTCCAGCCGCTCGGCGTCGTGGGCGAGATCTGCGCCCGCGGCTACCAGCAACTCCTTGCCTACTACGGCGATCCCGCAGCCACCGCGCGCAAGGTGGACGCGGACGGCTGGGTGCGCACCGGCGACCTCGGCTCGATGGACGCCACCGGTGCCCTGCGCATCGAGGGCCGGCTCGGCGACCTCGTGATCCGCGGCGGCGAGAACATCGCCCCCGGTCCCGTCGAGACCTTCCTCAGCACGCTGCCCGGGGTGCGCGACGCCGTCGTCGTGGGCGTGCCGGACGACCTGTGGGGCGAGGTCGTCGCCGCCGTGCTGCTGCCCTCGCCGGGCGAACAGGCGCTGCCCGACCCGGATTTCCTCGTCGAACGCTGCCGGGAACGGCTGTCGCCGCACACGGTCCCCACCCAGTGGTTCACCGCGGACGCGCTGCCGCTGACCGCCTCCGGGAAGGTCCGGAAGTTCCGGGTGCGCGAGCTGATCGCCCAGGGCGCCCTGACCCGCCTGGACACCCCGGCCCCCCGCACCCGCTGACCCGCGCCCCTCCTTCCGATCGGAGTCCCTCCCGTGAAGATCTCCATGCAGCTCAAGTACGACGGCGACATCGTGGGCGCCGCGGCGCAGGTCGCCGAACTCGAACGGGCGGGGCTCGATCTCGTCTGGGTGCCCGAGGCGTACGGCTACGACGCGCCCAGCTTCATGGGTTTCCTCGCCGCCCGCACGGAGCGGCTGGAGATCGGCTCCGGCATCCTGTCGGTGTACAGCCGCACCCCGGCGCTGCTGGCCATGACCGCCGCCGGTGTCGACGCGCTTTCGGGCGGCCGCTGCCACCTCGGGCTCGGCTCCTCCGGCCCGCAGGTCGTCGAGGGCCTGCACGGGGTGCCGTTCACCGCCCCGGTCACCCGCACCCGCGAGACGATCGAGGTCATGCGGGCGTTCTGGAAGCGGGACAAGCCCGTGAGCTACGAGGGCGCGTCCGTGCGGCTGCCGCTGCCCGAGGGGCAGGGCAGCGGCCTCGGCATCCCGATGCGGCTGCTCACGCCGCCGGTACGTCCGTCGGTCCCGGTGTGGGTCGCCGCGCTCGGCCCGAAGAACGTCCGGATGGTGGCCGAGACCGCGGACGGCTGGCTGCCGATGTTCTTCGTGCCCGAGTGGTGCGACCAGGTGTGGGGGCCGGCACTCCGGGCCGGCGCGGCCGCCCGCGACCCGCGGCTCGGCCCGCTGCGGGTCTCGGCCGGCGGACTGCTCGCCATCGGCCCGGACGCCGCCCGCGCGCGGGAGCTGGCCCGCGGCCAACTCGCCCTGTTCATAGGGGGCATGGGCGCCCCCGGCCACAACTACTACCACGACCTGGTCGCCCGCTACGGCTACGCGAAGGAGGCGCAGGCCATCCAGCGGCTGTTCCGGGCGGGCGACCGGACGGGGGCCGCGGCCGCCGTCCCGGACGCGCTCCTGGAGGCCACCACGATCTGCGGCCCGGAAGGCTATGTACGGGACCGGCTGGCCGCGTACCGCGAGGCGGGCGTGACCCACCTCCAGATCGTGCCGGTGCCGCAGGACGGCGAGAGCGAGGCGTCCGTGGTGGCCCGGCTGAAGGAGATCACCGGCTGACCGGCCGCTCACCGCGGTTCGATGAACCCGGACTCGTAGGCGATCACCACCGCCTGGGTGCGGTCGCGCGCGCCCAGCTTGGCCAGGGTGCTGCTGACATGGGTCTTCACGGTCTGCACCCCCAGGAACAGTTCCTCCGCGATCTCCGTGTTGGACATGCCCCGCGCCATCAGCCGCAGCACCTGTGCCTCCCGCGCGGTGAGCTGGGCACGGGCCAGGGCGTCGCCGGAGCCGGGCCTGCGGCGCCCGGAGACCAGGGTGCGCAGGGCGGCGGGGAAGAGCACCGAGTCCCCGGTGGCCACGGTGCGCACGGCCTGGACGATCTCGGCCGGCCGGGAGCGTTTGAGCAGGAAACCCGACGCTCCCTCCTTGAGGGCCTCGTAGACGTAGTCGTCGTGCTCGAACGTGGTGATCACCAGGACCCGGGGCGGTTCCGGGACGGCGGCCAGCAGATCGCGGGTCGCCGTGATGCCGTCGACCCGGGGCATCCGGACGTCCATCACGACCACGTCCGGGCGCAGCCGGCGCACCAGGCCGATCACCTCGGAGCCGTCGGAAGCCTCGCCGGCCACGGTGATGTCGGGGCTGTTGCCGAGGATCGCGGCCATGCCGGCCCGGACCAGTTCCTCGTCGTCGACCAGCAGGACGGAGATGGGCATCGTGGTCATGACTCCAGCCGCAGGGGAAGGCGCGCGCTGACGATCCAGCGCCCGGACTCGGACCGTGCCGCGGCCCGGCCGCCCAGCAGCGCGGCGCGCTCCCGCAGGCTGCGCAGCCCCTTGCCGGTGCCGTGCGCCCGCCGGGTGCCGGGCACGAGCGTGTTGGCCACACAGAGGTCGAGGTGCTCGTCGGTCAGGTCGAGGACGACGTCCACGGGCGCGCCGGGCGCGTGCTTCATCGCGTTGGTGAGCGCCTCCTGGAGGATGCGGTAGGCCTCCCGGGAGACGACCCCGGGCACGGCGGTGACGTCCTCGGCGGTACGGGACCGCACGGTCGCCCCGGCCGCCCGGCTGGCCTCCAGCAGCTGGCCGATGTCCGCGAGGGTGGGCCGGGCCGTGCGGGCCGCGGGCCGCTCCGCCTCCTTCAGATGGCCGAGGGTGCGTTCGAGGTCGTCCATGGCGCGGCGCCCGGTCTCCTCGATGGAGGTCAGCGCGCGGACCGCGAAGTCCCGGTTCACGTCGATGAGTTCGCGGGCGGCACCGGCCTGGAGGACGGTCGCCGTCAGGGCGTGCCCGATCGAGTCGTGCAGTTCCGCGGCGAGCCAGTTGCGCGCGAGCAGCTCGTCGGCCAGCCGCTCGGCGTCGGCCAGCCGCTCGGCCGTGGAGGGGCCCAACAGCCTTTTGGCGACGGCGAGCTGGACCTGTCCCGCGCCGATGACGACACCGGCGATCAGCAGCAGGGCCGGCGGTACGAGGGCCAGCACCCAGGTGCGCTCCGGACCGCCCTCGATCCGCACGCCGAGCACGGTGCTGGTGCGTTCGAGGGCGGGCACGGTGGCCAACGTACCGGTGATGGACAGCAGTTGGGCGAGAACGCTGGCGACCAGCAGCCCCCACGAGGCGCGTACGACCAGCCAGACACCGGTGCGCCAGCCCGCCGCCGGCCCCCTGGCCGGGGCGAGCCCGATCTGCCCCTCGCTGGCGGGGACCAGCATCATCCGGGCCTGGAGCCCCTCGGCGTGCCGCACCGCCGGGACCAGGCCGAGGAGGAGCAGCAGGGGCACCGGCACCACGGCGGCCGCGGCCAGGGTCCTCGGCAGCGAGGGGGAGAAGCCCGGGTAGACGAGGACGCACACCGGTCCCACGGCCGCGCCGATGAGCACGTGCAGGGCGCGGGAGTAGGTGGCGCCCCTGGTCAGGGCGGCGTAGAGCTTCAGATGCACGATGCCGTCCCCCGCCGTCTCCCTCTCAGGGGGGACGCCGTTCCCGCCGCGGGGGGATCCGGTGGCGGCGGCGTGCTGGTTCGCTCGGTGGCATGAGCAGCGACAGCACTTCCCCGGCCGGTGCCCAGGACCCACCCGCGATCGACGTCCAGGGCCTGGTCAAGGCGTATGGCGAGCGCACCGTGGTGCGCGGGCTCAGCTTCCAGGTGCGCTCCGGCCTGGTGACCGGCTTCCTCGGTCCGAACGGGGCCGGCAAGTCGACCACCATGCGGATGATCCTCGGTCTCGACCGCCCGCAGGAGGGCCGGGTCCGCGTCCTCGGACACGCCTATCCCGAACTGAAGGAGCCGCTGCGCCACGTCGGCGCCCTCCTGGACGCCGGTGCCGTGCACCCCGCCCGCACCGCCCGCGACCATCTGCTGTGCGTGGCCCGCGCCAACCGCATCGCGGACCACCGCGCGAACGAGGTGCTGGAGCAGGTCGGTCTCGCCCCGGCGGCCAAGCGGCGTGTCGGAGGCTTCTCGCTCGGCATGCGGCAGCGGCTGGGCATCGCCGCGGCCCTCCTCGGCGACCCCCGGGTGCTGATCCTCGACGAGCCGGTCAACGGCCTGGACCCGGAGGGCATCCGCTGGCTGCGGACGTTCCTGAAGGACCTCGCCGCCCAGGGCCGGGCCGTGTTCGTCTCCAGCCATCTGATGGCGGAGACGGCGCTGCTCGCCGACCGCCTCGTCGTCATCGGCAGGGGCCGGCTGCTGGCCGATGTGTCCATGCCCGAGTTCGCCGAGGAGCACGGCCGCGGCCGGGTGCGGGTCCGCACCGCCGACCCCGCACGGCTGCGTCAGGCCCTCGGCCGCAAGGGGCTCCGGGTGGAGGGCACCGCGGGCGACGGCTTCGAGGTGTACGGCGCGAGCACCGACGAGATCGGGCTGATCGCCGCTCACGAGGGCGCCCCCGTACTGGAGTTGACCCGGATCGAGGACTCTCTGGAAGACGCTTTCATGCGCATGACCTCCGACGCGATGGAATACGTGGCCCGACCCCTGGGAGAGGTGGCCTGAGGATGTCGGTCAACGCCGTTCTCCACTCGGAGTGGACGAAGATCCGCTCGGTCCGCTCGACCGTCTGGACACTGCCGCTCGCCGCCCTGCTGCTGATCGGCATCGGCGCGGGCGTGTGCGGCTCGGTCAGCGCCGACGACGCCGGGGCGAGGACCTTCGACCCGGTCCAACTCGGTTACTACGGCATCTTCTTCGCCCATGTCATGGTAATCGCCTTCGCGGTGCTCGTGGTCGGCAACGAGTACAGCACCGCGACCATCCGCACCTCCCTGGCCGTCGTGCCCCGGCGCGGTTTGTTCTACGGCGCCAAGCTGGCCACGGGGGCGGCCCTGTCGCTGGTGGCCGGGGTGGTGGCCTCCGCCGGTACGTTCCTCGTCTCGCAGCGGCTGCTCGCCGGCCACGGCGCGCACCTCGGGGACGCGGGCACCGTGCGCGCCGTCGTGGCGGGCGCGCTGTACTTCCCGGTGCTGGCCGTGATGTGCATGGGCATCACCGCGATGCTGCGCAGCCTGACGCTCGCCATGGGCGTGCTGGTTCCGTTCCTGTTCCTGGTCTCCCCCGTCCTCGCCGAGATCCCGGGGCTGCGCGACCTGGCCTGGTACCTGCCGGACCGGGCGGGCCAGTACCCGCTGCGGCTGCACCTGGACGCGGCGGCGCCCTACGGTCCGGTGACCGGCTTCCTGGTGATGGTCGTCTGGGCCGTGCTGGCCGCGACCGGCGGCTGGCTCGTGCTGCGGCGCCGGGACGCGTGAACGGGCGCCGGACGCGTGCCGGTCGTCAGCGCCCGGCTTCCTCCCGGAGCACGGCCATCTGCGCGCCGCGCAGTTCGTCGCCGGGAGCGATGCCGCTCAGCTCGCGCAGCCGCCGGTCGACGCGGACGTACAGCTCCAGCGCCTCCGCCCGGCGGCCCGACCCGGCCAGCGCGGCGATCAGGCGGGCGTGCAGCCCCTCGTGCAGCGGCTCCTCGCGGGCGATCGGTTCGAGCCGGGCCAGCACCTCCTCGTACTGCCCCCGCGCGAGGGCGAGGTCGGTGAGCCGCAGCGCGGAGGTGACCCGCCGCCGGGACCGCTCGACGGCGACCGGGTGCCGCTGGAGCGCCGAAGGCATCCCCTCCAGCAGCCGTCCGCGCCACAGCCGCAGCGAGTCGCCGAGCAGGGCGAGTTCGGCGGCCGGGTCGGCGGCGGCCCGCGCGGACTCGGCCGCACACGTGAGGCGGTCGAACTCCAGGACGTCGAGGGTGGCGGGGTCGTCGGCCTGGAGTTCGTAACCGGTTCCGCGCCGCACGACCGACATGCGGCCGGCGCCCGGCACATGGTGCGTCTCCAGCAGTCTGCGGATGCGCGAGACGTAGGTGTGGATCAGCTGGCCGAAGGAGTCCGGCAGCCGGTCGCCCCACAGGACGTCGATGATCTCGTCGCGGCCGACGGCCCGGTTGGGCTGAAGGGCCATCAGGCCGAGCAGCAGCTGCTGCTTGGGCGTCCCGGTGGCCAGCTCCCCGCCGCCGTGGGAGGCCGAGAGCCGGCCCAGTATCCGCAGGACCAGCGGCTCGTTCGCGCAGGTGCGGGCGCGGGGACCGTCCTGCGCCTCGCCCACCCGGGCGAGCAGTTCCGGCTCCTGGAGGGCGCGCGCGATACCGCGCAGCGACCCGGTGCGCGGGTCCCGTACCCGCCCGCGCTCGATCTCTCTCAGGGTCCGCAGACCGATCCCCGATCTCCTCGCGAGGTCCTGCTGGCTCACCCCGCGGCTCGTCCGCGCGCTGCGTACGATCTCGGCCACCGCCGGCTGGGCCAGCGCTGTGGAACTGCTGCTCTTCATGATCTCCCCGTTGTGTCCGTCACCGTCGCGCCGGGCCGTCGGAATCCCCCTCCGGCGGTCCACCAGGGCCCCGTCAGCCCCTGCTGTTCCACTCGTCGGGGACCGACGCCTCGGGCTGGTCGGCGCCGTCGGCCCGCACGCTCAGGGAGGATCCGGCGGCCGGCCCGGCGTGCTGGACACCGGCCGTGAGGAGCAGCGCCGACATGGCGGCCGCGGCGGCGAAGGTGGTGCGCACGGCGAAGGAATGGCTGGAAGGCATCGTCACGTCTGCTTTCGCTCGGCTTGCTTGCTCGTGACCGGAACTCTGCCAACCGGTGATCTACACCGGATATGCGCCGGATATAGCCTCGATCCCCACCGCGGCACCGGCATCTACGCGACGTCTATGCGGACGTCTATACGGATCTCTGGACGGATCTCATACGGACCTCTTGCGGGCCTCTTGCGAAGCTCTGTACGCGGCTTGTACAGAACTCCGCGGGGCCCGTCCGGAAGGGCGCGGAGCCGTCGCTCACTCCGGGGTGGAGAGGGACGCCACGAGGTCCGCCGCGTCCTCGGCGTCGGGCAGCCCCAGCCGGGTGAGCACGGACGCCGCCTGCCGGGCACGGGCCAGTGCCTCCTCCCGTTCACCGAGATCGGCCAGCGTGCACCCGAGGACGAGCAGGGCGAGGCCCCGGTCCCGGTCGGCGCCGCGCTGCTCGCTCAGGGTCAGGGCCCGACCGGCCTCCCACAACGCCTCGTCGCCCCGGCCCATGACCCGCAGGGTCTCCGCGAGCCGGAAGCGGGCCTGCGACTCCTGCCCGCGGATCTGCCAGGTGCCGCAGATGTCCAGGCACTCCGTGTGGCTCGCGACCGCGTCGGCGTACCGTCCCAGCTCGTGCAGGGCCATGCCCCGGACGTACAGCGCGTAGGCGATGCCGTAGTGGTCCGCCACCTCGCGCAGCGCCGTCAGCGTCTCGTCGCAGACCCGCAGCGCCTCCTCGGCCCGGCCGCTGCGCAGTGCCGCCTGCGCCGCGTTCAGCGTGGTCACCAGTTCCCCCGAGCGGTGGCCGAGTTCCCGTGCCAGCTCGATCGCCTGCTCGTAGCACCGCTCCGCCTCCGCGTAGCGGTGCTGGAACTGCGCGATGAGTCCCCGGTCGTTCAGCGTCTGGCGCAGGATGACCACGTCGTCGGCGCGCTGGCAGGACTCGGTGGCGAGCCGGGTCATCAGTTCCGCCTGTTCCAGCCGGGCGTTCTGGAGCGCCGCGTTGCCGCAGACGAACCGGGCGCGCCCGGCCGCGTAGTCGTCACCGCGCCGAGCCGCCGTCTCGGCCAACTGCTCGGCGGCCGAGGCGAGTTCGCCGTAGGCGATGTCCTTGCCGAACGGGCTCAGGGCGACCAGGAGGTCCGCGGCCAGCCGCAGCGTCCGGTGCTCCGCGCCCACCGGGCCGTGCGCGGCCAGGGTCACCGCGTTGGTCACGCACTCGAACTCGGTGCTCACCCAGTCCAGTGCGTCGGCCATGTCGGCGAAGGGCGGTGCGGGTTCGGACGCCGCCGTGCGGAAGATGTCGGCGGGGTCGCCCGGCACCATGCACTGGAAGGCCGCGCACGCGCGGCCCACCAGGTGCTCCAGGAGCGGGGCGAGGACCGGGACGCCCGCCTCCGGGCAGCCGTCGGCCGGGGACGTCCCGAGCTGGAGCGCGTAGGCGCGCACCAGGTCGTGGTAGCGGTAGCGGCCGGGCTGGGGGGCCTCCAGCATGGCGGCGTCCACCAGCGACTCCAGGCTCTCCTCCGCGTCGTGCTCGTCCAGCCCGAGGGCCGCGGCCGCCGCCTCCAGTCCGATGCTCGTGCGGGCCACGGGGGCGAGCAGCCGGAAGGCGCACGCCTGGTCCTCGGGCAGCTGGCGGTAGCCGAGTTCGAAGGCCACGGCCACCGCGAGGTCGCCTGCTCGTAATTCGCCGAGCCTGCGCTGCTCGTTGGCCAGCCGGCGGGTCATGGTCGCCAGCTGCCAGCGGGGCCGGCCCGCGAGCCGGGAGGCGACGATGCGCACCGCGAGCGGCAGATTGCCGCACGCCTTCACCAGTTCAGCCGCCGCGTCGGGCTCGGCGGTGACGCGTTCGGGGCCGGCGATCGCGGCGAGCAGCCCGACCGCCTCCTCGGTGTCGAAGACGTCGAGGGCCACGGCGGCGACCGTGGAGATCCCGACGAGCCGGGTGCGGCTGGTGACGAGGACACCGCAGTCGGCGGAGCCCGGCAGCAGCGGCGCGACCTGCGCGGCGTCCCGGGCGTTGTCCAGCAGGAGCAGCACCCGCCGCCCGTCGAGCAGGGTGCGGAAGAGCCGCGCGCGGTCCTCCGTCATGGCCGGCAGGGTGTGGGCGGGCACGCCCAGCGTGGCGAGCAGGCTGCCGAGGACGGCACCCGGGTCGGCCGGCTCCAGCCCGCTGCCGCGCAGGTCGGCGTAGAGCTGTCCGTCGGGGTACTCCTCCTTGACCCGGTGGGCCACCCGCAGCGCCAGCGTCGTCTTGCCCAGCCCGCCCATGCCGCTGACCACCGCGACCGCGAGCGAGGACCGCCCGGCCGCGGTGAGGACCCGGCACAGGTGCTCCACGTGTCCGGCCCGGCCGGTGAAGTCGGATGTGTCGGCGGGCAGTTGGGCGGGGCGCGGAGGAACCTGCGCCGGTGCCGCCCCCACCGCCTGGTCCGCCTCCTCGGCGCCGGCCGCCCGGATCGTCTCGGGTTCGTGTGCCGGGGTGTGCAGCGAGGGGTCTCCGAGCAGCACCTGTTCGTGCAGCGCGGTGAGTTCGGGGCCGGGGTCGACGCCCAGTTGCTCGGCCAGCACGGCACGGGCCCGGGTGTACACGGCGAGCGCGTCGGCCTGGCGTCCGGCGGCGTACAGCGCGCGCATCAGGAAGGCGTACGGCCGTTCCTTCAAGGGGTGTTCCCGGATGAAGGCCGTCAGATCGGGGATGAGCGAGCCGTGCCGGCCGGCGCGCAGCTCGCACTCGAAGAGTTCCTCCTGCAACCCCAGCCGCAGCTCGGTCAGCCGCGACCGCTGCTGCTCGGCGAACGGCCCCGGCACGCCGCTCAGCGGGGAGCCCTGCCAGAGGTCCAGGGCCTCGGTGAGCAGCCGGCCGCAGGCCTCGTCGTCCCCGGCGGCCCGCGCCCGCTGCGCGTGCCCCGCCAGGTGTTCCGCGCGGTCGGCGTCCAGCGCCAGCGGCGGGACGACCAGACGGTAGCCGTCGTGCTGGGAGACGAGGAGTTCGGGCGTGGCCGCGTCCTTCTCCAGGGCCCGTCTCAGCCGCCAGGCGTAGGTGCGCACGCTCGCGAGCGCGGAACTCGGGGCCTCCTCGCCCCAGACGGACGCGAGGAGTTCCTCGGAGGACGTCGCTCTGCCCGAGCGCAGCAACAGGGCGACGAGCAGCGCCTGTTGCTGTGGTGATCCGATGTCCAGTGCCCGCCCGTCCCGGTGCACACGCACCGTTCCGAGCACGGCGAACCCAATGGCTTCCGCCACGAACCGGCCTTCCTATTCACCGGACGCGCCCCCGTAACGCACCGCCACCAGACGACGTCCGAGTATCCGGTGAACAGGCTTACGAATATGCCATGAAGTGACGGGAAGAAGCCAGGCCCTCACACGTCCGCCAAGATCACCTGCACCACGTACGGGAGCACGACCGCGGCCTGCGGATCGTGGTCCAGCAGCACCGCCACCGGCGTCCTGCCCTGGGCGCGCAAGGCCTCGGCGAACCGCGGCCGCCCGGCCGTCCCCCTGGGTTTCGGGAAGAATTCCGCGGGCCGTTCCTGTTCCGGTGTGATCGCCGGTACGGCCCCGGCGGGCAGCCGCTGGGCGAGCAGGGCGCGCTCGGCCGCGGTCCGCATGGCCTCGACCCGGGTGGCGCCGACCGCGAGGGCCGTCCGGGAGCCGAGCCGGACCCCGCAGGCCGGCACGGACAGCAGGGCGGAGAGGTCGTGGGCGACCGGCTCGCCCAGCGCGCGCAGCAGGGACAGCGGATGGGCGGTACCGGGTGCCTCGTCCGCCGGCAGCGGCAGCCGGGGCACGCGCGTCGCGCGGTCGGCGAGCCGTCGCGACAGCAACTCCTCGCAGTGCTGGGCGAGTCCGGCCTCCACGGCGTGCGCCCAGGTCAGACCGGCCGCCGCGCCGACGGGCGGCCGGTACGGCACCTCGCCGTCCGGGGCGGGATGGGCGTCCCGGACGGGGACCCTGCGCAGTGCGCCGGTCACCAGGTCCAGACCCCAGGCGTCGGCGCCGTCGTCCCGCGCACGGGCGGCGCGGCATCCGTAGGCGACGAGCGTTCCGTAGGCGGCGAGCGCGGTGAGCAACGTTTGCACTCGCGCCGTCTCACGGTCCCCGCCATGGCCGGTCACCACGGCGTCGGGCGTTCCGGCGGGCCGGGCCCCGAGGGGGTCGGCGACGGCCGTCCGGCACTCCCAGCGGGAGCCCGCCCCCAGCGTGATCTCCTCGCACCGCGTCGTGCCCAGCAGTCCGGTGCGCGGGTCCGTCACCGCGTCGGCGCGCGCGCACAGCTCGCCGGCGTCGACGGCCTCGCCGCCCTGCCTGCCCAGGAACGCCGCCCGGGCCCGGACCTCGGTGACCCTCGGCGCCGCGGGCAGCGGCAGGATCCGGTGCGGGACGGTGGTGCCGTGCGGCAGCTCCGTGCGCAGCAGGTACGGGGCGCCCGCCGGCCGCGCGGTGCCGGTCGCCCACGCGAACCAGGCGCGCAGCAGCTGTCCGGCGGCGATCTCGGCGGGCCGGCCGCCGTCCGCCACCGGTGTGCGGCGGGGAACGCCGCGCAGCCGCCGCCACGCCGACGCCACGGCGGTTCGCGCGGCGGGGCCCAGCGGTCCGGTCCACAGTTCGTCGTCGCCGATCAGGGCCTGCCCGAGAAACACCCCGGTGGCGGCGCACCGTTCGGCCGTCGCCGCGAGTTCGCGCAGCGAGCCGGACAGGTGCAGGACGACGTCCGCGGCACCCGGCGTCTCCAGATCGAGGTCCGGTCTCGGCCGGACGCGCTGGGCGCCGTCGCGCCGGGCCCGCTCGACCAGCGCGGTGAGGCCGGGGTCGGAGGGGTCGGCGCCCACGACCCCGATGTCCCGGCAGCCGGCCCGCAGGGCGCCGGACAGCAGCGCGGCCGACAGCGGACCCGCCGCTCCGACGAGCAGCAGCCGCCCGTCGCGGTAGCGGCGAAAGCGCGGCTCGGGTGAGCCGGCCGGACCGAGGGAGCCGATCTCGGTCGCGTACTCCCGCAGCTCCTGCGCGGTGAGCGGCGCCCCGCCCCACGACGGCGCGCTCCCCCCGTCCGGCCACGCCTCATCGCTCACCCACGGTTCCATATCCACAGGTAACAGGGATGCGGTAAATGTCGGATCTACATCCGTTATGAAGTTCGCTCTACGTCACCCCTCAAGTGCGGGAGTGCCCCGGCGCACCGGCTCAGAGGAAGATGAAGAAGAGGACCAGGATCACCACCACCGCCACGACGAACCAGATCAGCACGTGCCGGTGCCCGGTGCTCGGCCGGTCCTCCGGACCGCCGCCACGGGGCCGGTCCTCCGCCATCCGGGGATGTTCGGGCCGGTCCTTGGAGTAGAAGTCGTCGCCGCCTGCCATGGGCTCGCCCTCCTTCCGTCGCCGGCGCCCGAGTACCCGTGCGTCTCTGACCTCATGCGACACACGCCGGGCCGGGCGGCCGCCGGGCCCGGGGGCCGCGCCGCCCGCGCGCACGCGCCGCGGGGCGGCCACGACCGTGCGTGGCCGCCCCGCCGGTAGATCCTTTTCCTGTGCCGACCGGGACGCTCGCGTCAGTCCTTGCTCAGCGCGTCCTTCGTCCGGTCGACCATGGCGGCGAAGGGGCCGGTCAGCCACTGGGCCGCGGTGGACCCGGCCACCTTGGGATGGGGGTGGGTGGGCGCCATGCGCTCCACCGACTGCAACCGGCTGCCCATCTTCCGCAGCTGGTCCTCCGGGCACCCGGCGCGCACGGCGGGGAACTCCTGCTGCTCCTCGTTCTCGGCGTGTTCCAGGACCGACCTCTCGAACTCCGCCAGCCGGCTGATGAACTCGGCGCTGTCCACGTCCATCTTCTCCAGCTCGGACAGGACCTTGTTCGCCTCGGCCTCCTCCGCGTTGCGGGCGTCGGCCTCGGCCTTCCCGGCCTTGTCGGCGGAGACCGGCCGCAGGATCATCTGCTCGGCGGTCTCGTGGACGGCGAGCAGGGCGCGCAGCTCGTCGAAGGTCTTCTGCTTCCGCTCACCGCTGGACTGCTTCACCTTGCCGAACAGCTCCCTGATGCGGGCGTGCTGCTCCAGCAGGATCGCCACGACATCGCCCTCCGGCAGCCGCGCGGCCTGGTCGCGGTCCTTCTGTGCGTCACCCATGATCGTTTGCTCCTCGTCGGTCTCGTGTCGGCGTACGTCGTGGATCTGCGGCCGGTCCCCGGTCCGGGCCTCTGGCCAGGTCGTACGAGAGCGCTCACGGCCGCCCCGGACACCGGGGCGGCCGTCCCCCTGAGTACCCGCCTCCGCCGTTCCGATCGCGGTGATTCACCCCGGTGGCGGATCGCGGCCCCGAGGGCGGGGCATGATGACGGGCAGGCGTCGCCCGAGGGAGGGACCGTGAGCACCGTGCCGCACGACGAGACCGGCCCGCGGGAGGAGCCGGTGATCCGGCTCGACCGCTGGAACGCCACCTGGCCGGCCGACGATCCGCACGCCAACTTCAAGTCGGACGTCGTCCTGTACGGCCGGCTCGATCCGCTGGCCACCCTGCGCGGCATGTCGGAGAACCTGGGCATCCCCGTGGGCGCCCTCGCCCGCTATGTGCTGGCGCGGTGGGCCACCGGCGGCAGCGGCGGGCTGCTGGAGATCGGGCCGGTGATGGTTCACCGGCTGTGGGAGCCGATCGCGGAGGCGGAACAGCGGGACAGCGACGGCGAGCGGCTGCGCGCCTACCACCGGCTGCGGGAGATGATCTCCTGGCTCAAGCTGCCGCTGGACGATCCGTCCGTGTATCCGGCCCAGTACGAGGACGACGCCGAGTGACCGGTGGACCGGCGCGGCCGGCGCCCCGCCGGACGGCACGTCGAGGCACGGCATCCGACATAGTGGCCCGCGGGCAGCAGCCCGTCCCCGTCCCTCCCCCGCACCCGTCTCCCCCAGGAGTCCCCCCGTGTCCGTACCCGGCGTCACCCCCGTCTCCAGCCGCAACCGCTCCCCCAAGCCGCCCGTCCCGCACGCCGCCGTCGGTGTGGGGGTGATCGTCCTCGGCGACGAGGGGCTGCTGCTCGGCCGGCACCGGCGCGGCACGCTCGAACTGCCGGGCGGCACCGTGGAGGCCGGGGAGTCGCTGGAGCGGACCGCGGTCCGTGAACTCGCCGAGGAGACCGGGCTCGTCGCACGGACCGAGGACGTCCGGCTGCTGGGCACGCTGGTCGACCACGTCGAGGACGTCGTACGGGTGACGGTCGGCGCCGTCGTCACCGCGTGGCGCGGCCGACCGGCGACGCAGCCGGACGAGCGGGTCGGCGACTGGGCCTGGTACCCCCTGGACCGGCTGCCCGACGGCCTGTTCGTGTGCAGCGCCCAGATCCTCACCGCCTGGCGCCCCGGACTCCCCATCGACCACGCGCCGGCGCACTTCACGCCGTACGCCTAGGGCCCGTTCTGCGTTGACGTCACGTGTCAGGAAAAGGCCTGGGCGGGCTGATGATCAGTCTGGTAGCTTTCAGTTGCCCGTGACGTCGCCCGAGGAGGTGAGACCCATGAACGCTGTATCTCTGTGGGTGCTCCCCCTTCCCGTCACGGTCGGGCGATTGACGTAGGTCTCGCCGGGAGCGCCTCGACAACAAGGCACTCCCGAAAGGCAACACCTATGCACTCTCTGCGGTTCACCGCCGAATCTTCGTCGAACGGCGTGATCGAGCGCGACTTCACCGTGGACGATGTCCCCGGAGTCCTCTGGTCACCGGCCTCTGGCGCCACCGATCGAGCGCCCCTGGTCCTGATGGGACACGGCGGCGGCAACCACAAGAAGCACCCGGCGATGGCGGGCCGCGCCCGCCTCCTGGTGACCGGCTGCGGCTTCCACGTCGCCGTCGTCGACGCGCCCGGTCACGGCGACCGGCCGCGCACGGCGCACGACGAAGCGGAGATCGCCGAGTTGTTCCGGGCGAGGGCGGCGGGCGAGCCGGAAGGCCCGATCGTCGTCCGCTACAACGACCACCTGGCGGAGCTCGCCGTGCCCGAGTACCAGGCGCTCCTGGACGCTCTCCAGGAGCTTCCGGAGATCGGCAGCGACGGGCCGGTCGGCTACTGGGGCATCAACATGGGCACCGCGATCGGCGTGCCGTTCGTGGCCGCCGAACCCCGGATCACGGCCGCCGTCTTCGGCCAGCACTGGCCCGACGTCCTGGCCGAGAAGGCGAAGCAGATCACCATCCCGATCGAGTTCGATCTGCAGTGGGACGACGAGCACATCTCTCGCGAGGAGGGTCTCGCGCTGTTCGACGCCTTCGCCTCGAAGGAGAAGTCGTTGCACGTGAACTCGGGCCGGCACAAGGAGCTGCCCCGGTTCGAGGCCGACAGCGCGGTCCGGTTCTTCGCCCGCCACCTCGGCGGAGCGGTCACCGCGTCGGCCTGACGTGCGCGGTTGCGGCGTCCGGCTTGCCGGCCGGACGCCGCAACCGCGGCCCCGGGTCGAGGCTGCGTCACCAGAGGATGGATCCACTCAGGTGGAGCCCGGCGGCATAGCTCTCGTCAGGAGAACAGGCCCTGGTACGCCTGGACGCTCCCGGGCGGCGCGCCGTCCGACCGGTCGCGGCGCCCGGGGCTCCGGTGTTACAGCGCCCGTTCCAGCCGCTCCGCCATCAGCTTGACGAAGCGGGCCGGTTCCTTCGGCTGGCCGCCCTCGGCGAGGACCGCCAGGCAGTGCAGCAGCTCGGCGGTCTCCGCCAGTTCGGGGGCCTCTCCGCGCTCGGTGTACGCCTGGTTGAGGCCCTTCACCAGCGCGTGGCCGGGGTTCAGCTCCAGGATGCGCTTGGCGGTGGGCACTTCCTGGCCCATGGCCCGGTACATGTTCTCCAGGGCCGGCGTGAGGTCGCCCGCGTCGGAGACGACACAGGCCGGGGAGACAGTGAGCCGGGAGGACAGGCGCACCTCCTTGATGTCGTCCGCCAGGTGCTTGCCCATCCACTCGAGCAGCCCGGCGTACTCCTCGCTCTGCTTCTCCCGCTCGCCGCTCGCGGCCTCCGCGTCCTCGCCGTCGAGGTCGATCTCGCCCTTGGCGACGGACCGCAGTTTCTTGCCCTCGAACTCGCCGACGGCGTCGACCCACACCTCGTCCACCGGGTCGGTCAGCAGCAGCACCTCGATGCCCCGCGCGCGGAACGCCTCCATGTGCGGGGAGTTCTCGATGCTCTGCCGGGACTCGCCGGTCAGGTAGTAGATGTCGTCCTGGCCGTCCTTCATCCGCTCCACGTACTGCTTGAGCGTGGTCGGCTCGGTGTCGTGGTGGGTGCTGGCGAACGAGGAGACGGCGAGGAGGGCGTCGCGGTTCTCCGCGTCGGTGACCAGGCCCTCCTTCAGGACGGTGCCGAACTCCCGCCAGAACGTGGCGTACCGGTCCGACTCCTCGGCCATCAGGTCCTTGACGGTGGACAGGACCTTCTTGGTCAGCCGGCGCCGCATCATCTCGATGTGGCGGTCCTGCTGGAGGATCTCGCGGGACACGTTCAGCGAGAGGTCCGCCGCGTCGACGACGCCCTTGACGAAGCGCAGGTACGGCGGCAGCAGCGCCTCGCAGTCGTCCATGATGAACACGCGCTTGACGTACAGCTGTACGCCGCGCCGGAAGTCCCGGGTGAACAGGTCGTGCGGGGCGTGCGCGGGCAGGAAGAGCAGCGCCTGGTACTCGAAGGTGCCCTCCGCCTGGAGACGGATGGTCTCCAGCGGGTCGCGCCAGTCGTGGCCGATGTGCTTGTACAGCTCGTGGTACTCGTCGTCGGACACCTGGTCGCGCGGCCGGGCCCACAGCGCCTTCATGGAGTTGAGGGTCTCGGGCTCGGGCTCGCCCTCGTCGGTCGCGGCGCCCTCGGGGGTCATCCGGATCGGCCAGGTGATGAAGTCGGAGTACCGCTTGACGATCTCCCTGACCTTCCAGGAAGAGGTGTAGTCGTGGAGCTGGTTCTCCGGGTCGGCCGGCTTGAGGTGGAGGGTGACCGAGGTGCCCTGCGGCGCGTCCTCGACCGTCGTCAGGGTGTACGTGCCCTCGCCGCGCGAGGTCCAGCGGGTGCCCTGCTTCTCGCCCGCGCGCCGGGTCACCAGGGTGACCTCGTCGGCCACCATGAAGCCGGAGTAGAACCCGACGCCGAACTGGCCGATGAGCCCCTCCTCGCCGGCCGCGTCCTTGGACTCGCGCAGCTCCTCGAGGAACGCGGCGGTGCCGGAGTTGGCGATGGTGCCGATGAGCCGGCCGACCTCGTCGTACGACATCCCGATGCCGTTGTCCCGCACGGTGAGGGTGCGGGCGTCCTTGTCGATGTCCAGCTCGATGTGCAGGTCGGACACGTCGGCGTCGAGCGAGTCGTCCTTCAGCTTCTCCAGGCGCAGCTTGTCGAGCGCGTCGGACGCGTTCGAGACGAGCTCGCGCAGAAAGACATCCTTGTTCGAGTACACCGAGTGGATCATCAGCTGGAGCAGCTGACGTGCCTCCACCTGAAACTCAAACGTCTCGGTCGGCATGTTCGCGGATACCTCACAGGTCCTGTCGTCGGAACTGGCGCCAGCCACTGTAAAACACCTCGTCAGAGCGGGGGGCCGGATCAGGTCCAGAGGGCCTGGGCGAGGACGGCGCCGGTGAAGGCCGCGCCGAGTCCGGCGACGACGCTCGCCACCACGTTGGCGGCGGCGAGGAAGCGGGCGCCGTCCTCGGCGAGCCGCAGCGTCTCGTAGGAGAACGTGGAGTACGTGGTCAGCGCCCCGCACAATCCGGTGCCGATCAGCAGCTGTGCGTCGGAGGACATCCCGCCGACCACGACCGCCCCGGTGACCAGGCCGAGGACGAGGCTGCCGACGACGTTCACGGTGAAGGTGCCCCAGGGGAAGACGGTGTCGTGCCGCGACTGCACGGCACGGTCGGTGAGGTAGCGCAGCGGTGCGCCCACGGCGGCCCCGGCGACGACGAGCAGCCAGTTCACGAACTCTCCTTGTCCCGATGGCCGTTGCGGCACACGGTCTCGCGGTGGTCGGCGGCCACCGGGCCCTCGCCGACCGGTTCGGCCGGTCGGGGCGAAAAGGCACGGTGAGCCGTACGGCGGGGGCGGGTCCGGGCCGTCATGAGGCCCTCCACCGGATGACGCGGCGAGTGAGGTGCGCCGTCGTCCACACGGCGGCGAGGGCGCCGAGCAGGGTGGCGGCGAGGTCCAGCAGGCCGGTGGTGGCCCGGCCGGCGCCGGTCAGGCGCTCGATGTCCACGACGTAGGCGGAGAAGGTGGTGAACCCGCCGAGCACTCCGGTGCCGAGGAAGGGCCTGACCAGGCGGTGCCCCACCCGGAGATCGGTGATGACCGCCATGAGGACGCCCATGACGGCGCAGCCGGTCACATTGACCCAGAAGGTGGTCCAGGGGAACGCCGTGGCCCCGGTCGGCCACAGCAGGGCGGCACCGTAGCGGGCGCACGCCCCGAGGGCACCGCCCACGGCCACGGCCGCGAGGACCGGCGGCTGTCCGCGCCACGGCGCGGGCGGCCGGGCGGACACGGGTGCCTCGGTGCCGGCTTCGGCGGCCTCCTCGATCCGGACCTCTCCCACATGGACCTCCTCGGTACCGGCGCCAGGGCATGCCGCGGCGCGCTTCGTCGTCAGGAGGGACCATCGGCGGCGACACTGCCGCGGTTGGGTACGGCGGGACCCACCGCCGTGCGGGGACCGGGGTCGCACCGCCCGTCAAGGATAGCGCGGGCGCGGAACGGCCCGACGACGGGGCGGCGGGGACCCGGGCGGCCGGTGGAGAAGTCGATTGCCGGGGCCCGGCCGTCCGCCCATCATGTCGGGATGCGCTTCTCCGTGAACGTGCCGAACTTCGGTGACTTCGCCGACCCCCGTGCCGTCGCCACCCTGGCCACGGCCGCCGAACAGGCGGGCTGGGACGGGTTGTTCGTCTGGGACCACGTGCTGCACCGGCGGCACCACGGACGCCCCTTCGCCGACCCCTGGATCCTGCTGACCGCCGCCGCGCTCGCGACCTCGCGGATCCGCCTGGGCACGCTGCTGACTCCGGTCCCCCGGTACCGCCCGGAGCAACTGGCCCGCCAGGTCGCCACGTTGGACCGGCTGAGCGGCGGCCGGGTGGTCTTCGCGGCGGGCCTCGGCGGCCCGGTCGAGGACGAGTACGGCAGCTTCGGCGACACCGCCGGGCCACGCGAGCTGGCCGGCCGGCTGGACGAGGGCCTGGAGCTGGTGACCCGTTTCTGGTCCGGTGAACCGGTGGACCACCAGGGCCGGCACTACACGGCCCGGGACGTGACGCTGCTGCCCGCCACCGCGCAGCGGCCGCGCCCGCCGGTCTGGATCGGCGGCTTCTGGCCGCACCGCCGGCCCATGCGCCGCGCGGCCCGCTGGGACGGCGCGGTGCCGCTCTTCGAGACCGCGCGCCACGGGCAGGTCCCGGACCTGGCGCAGGTGCGGGAGCTGGTCGGCTTCGTGCGCGAGCAGCGGGCGGGCGAGGAGGAGCGCCCCTTCGAGTTCGTCCTCGGCGGGGTCACGGATCCCGCCACTGCCCCGGACGTGATCGGCCCGCTGCGCGACGCGGGCGCCACCTGGTGGGACGAACGGCAACTCCAGGGCGGTCCCGACCTGGACCGGCTGGCCCCGGTGCTGCGCCGCGTGGAGGCGGGACCACCGGCCCTCTGACTCGTCCTCCGCCCCTCGGCCCCCACCGGCGGAAGCGGCGCAGCCGCCCCTCGTCGAGGCCGCGCGGCTGCCGGCCGCCGCCGGACGCCCCCCGGAGCTCGCGGCCGTCCCCGCCGACGGCTCCCTGGTCCCGACGGACGAGTGCCTGCACAGCACCGTCCACTGCGATCCGGATTCAGTCACCCGGCGAACGGCCCGTGAGCCCGCGGGTCACCGGCGCCCTTGCGGGCGAGCCGCCGCGGTGCTCGGCGCCGTGCGGCCACACCACCTCGACGTCGACGCCGTGGCTGCGGGCGTAGGCCACCAAGTGGGCGGTCGCGTCCCGGCCGTTGGAGGGTGAGCCGTCCCAGACCGCCAGCAGCCCGCCGCACGAGCGCACCAGGGCCTCGTCGGCGGTGATGCAGGAGGCGCGGTCGGCGGGGTCGTACTCCAGCAGGCGCACCATCTGCGACAGCAGCAGCAGTTCGCCGGCCGCCTTGCGGTCCGGCTCGGCGACGTGGGCGGGCATGCCCCGGCGGGCCGGCAGCACCGTCACCAGGGCCAGACCGGCCGCCCGGGCGGCCCGTCCGAACGCCACGGGCAGGCCCCTGCCGGCCCGGACCAGTCCGGCACGGCCCGCGCGGGCGCGGTCCACGAGCCGCGAGCGCAGTTCCTCCTCCAGCAGGGCCAGCGTCGGCGGGGTGAGATCGTGATGTCCGACGACGGCGATCACTCCTGGCCTTCCCTTCTCCGCATGCGCCGATCATCGTCATCCGCGGCGGGCGGGCACAGGGGCCCGTCGGTCGGGTCTTCAGGGCCGACCGGCCCCTGCGCCGGGGGTGCGCGGTGTGCTTCGGGAGGCCGCTGCGGGGATGCGGCGGGGCCGGCCGGACTGGCCGGCGGCGGTTGCCGGGGCGCTTCCTGCGGCGGCCGCGGGTGGCCGCGGCCTGTCACCGCTGCGGCTCGATCAGGATCTTCCCGGGCCGTCCGGCCGCGGGATTCCGGAGGTGGCCGACGAGGCCGCCGAGGCCCACGCGGGCCGCGACGGCCGTGTGCAGACGGCCGCGGCGCAGGTGCTCGAAGACCGGGGCGAACAGCTCGGGCAGGTGCCGCCCGGCGTCCTGGTGGACGGTGTCGCGCAGCCGGAACAGCTCCACGCGGGCGCCCCCGTGTCCGGTGCGGGACTCCGCCGGGAGCGGGCGTCCCGACAGCAGGCCGTAGTGGACGAACACGCCGCCGTGGGCGGTCAGCGCGCACACGTCACCACCCACGGCGCCACCGACGCAGTCGAAGGCCACCTCGATGCCGTGGGGGCCGGTCACCGCCCGCAGCCGTTCGCGCCAGCCGGGCTCGTCCGTGCGGATCACGGCCCGCCACCGGGCCGGATCGGCGACCGTCCGCCCGGGCGTCCCCCGTACGACCCCGATCGGCGCGACACCGCGCTCGCTCAGGAGTTCCGCGAGGTGCCGGCCGATGGCCGACGTCGCCGCGGTGACCACCACGTGACGCACGCCGGGCCGGCAGAACCGCTCGACCATCGTCACGGCCGTCAGGGGGTTGACGTAGGCGAAGCAGGCGACGTCGTCGGGGATGTCGTCCGGAACGGGGACGCACCAGGAGTGGGCGAGTCGCTTGTACTGCTGCCAGGCCCCGGCGGAGCCCAGCGGCAGCACCCGCCGGCCGAGCACGGCGGCGGGCACCCCGGGACCGACGGCGTCGATCACCCCGACGCCCTCGAAGCCGGGGACCATGGGGAACGACGTCCGGGTCCGGTAGGCGCCCGAGACGGTGACCGCGTCGGAGGGGTTGACGGTCGAGGCGAGCATGCGCACCACGACCTCGCCCGCACCGGGGGCCGGTGGCGGGGGCACTTCGCGTACGGTCAGCACGTCGGCGAGCGGACCGGGCGCGTCGACCACGGCGGCCAGCATCGGCGGCCTCCCTCCCGTACGCGATCAGAACGGTTCATCCTACGAACGGCGGGGATCACGGCCGCGGCCGGCGCCGGCCGCGGCGACGTCTCCCCCGCCGCCCGGCCCTCACGCACCCGTGGTCGACCCCGGGCGGACGATCATCAGGACCGTGACCGTGGCCCACAGCAGGTTGAACAGGCCGGTGAGCATGGCCAGCCGGGCGGGCGCCCGGAGCGCGGGGCCCGGGGTCGCGTCCTTCAGGGCGTCGAGTTCGCCGCTCTGCGCGGGCAGCACCAGGAGGGCCAGGACGGCGGCGGCCGCGGCGGTCAGGACGATGGAGGCGATCAGCCAGGCGCTGCCCATGACACCCATCGTGCCGGCCGTGGCGAACCCGAGGACCGGGACGGCCGCGCCGACGGCGGCGTAGACGCGGCAGATGCGGTGCAGCAGCCGCAGGGTGGCGAGCGCGTCCGGGTCGCCGGGTGCGTGGTGGGCGCGGCGCAGGGCCGGCGGGAACATGCTGGCGGCGACGGTGACCGGGCCGACGGCCACGACGGCGGCCAGGACGTGCAGGCAGAGGAAGAGCTTCGTCATGGTCAGTGCTCCGCGCCCGCCCGTGCGGCACGGCGTACGCCGGTGACCTGGGAGGCCGGGAGGCGGCCTGCCCTGGAGGTGCCGCTGAGGGTGTCGCCGGTGACGGTCACGGCGAAGGTCAGGTTCAGGCGCAGCGGCTTGGTGACGGACTGCCGCCAGGTGAGCCGGTCGCCGTCCGACACGAGATCGGTGAGCGGTACGTCCTGGCCCGCGCCGTGGGCGGTTCCGGAGAGGACACCGTCGTCGTACCGAAACCGTGCGACGGCCTCGATCCTCCCGACGGGGGTGGCGATGGTCAGGTCCCAGGTGCCTTCGGGGGACATGCTGGTGTTCCTTCTGTCGTGGGGTGGGGCGGGTCAGAAGTGGGCGGGCCGCGGGCCCCGGGCGCGCCAGACCGTGCCCCGGCGCTCGTGGGCGAACAGTTCCTCCACGGCGTGTGCGATGCGCGGGCCCACCTCGCGTTCCAGCAGGTACAGACCCAGGTCGAGCCCGGAGGTGACGCCCGCGCCGGTGACCAGGTCGCCGTCGTCGACGACGCGGGCGGTCACCGCGTGCGCGCCGGTCGCGTCGAGCAGGTCGAGGCCGAGGTGGTGGGTCGTGGCGTGGCGGCCCTCCAGCAGGCCGGCCATGGCCAGGACGAGGGAGCCGCCGCACACGGCGCTCACGGTCACCTCGGGGTTCTCCATCGCGGCCGCCAGCAGCGCGGGCAGCTCGGTCTCCAGGGTGCGGCGGAGCAGGACGGGGATGAACTCGTCCTGCCGCCGCCCGTCTCCCCTGTCGTCGGCGGGGACCTCGGCGGGTTCGCCCACGCGGCCGGAGGCGCCGGGGACCAGGACCAGGCCGGGGCGCGCCGGGTCGAGGGCGGCGGTGGCACGCAGCGTCAGACCGCCGGTGCCGCCGACCACCTCGCGCGGCCCCTCGGCGCTGACCAATTCCACGCCGACCGCGCCGGGCGCGGCGATGCCTCCGGCGTGCAGCACCTCGAAGGGGGCGACGACGTCGAGCGGGTCGAAGCCGTCGAACAGGACGATCTGGGCATGCATGAACGGTCCTTCACCAGGGGGGTCCAGGGGACGCCCGGCGAGCACCGGGCCGGCCTCGAACGTAACGGGCCGCCGCCGGACCTCCCAGTGGCAGGAGTGACAGTATTCAACGGAAAAGTGACAAGCCTCCGAGTTGGCCGTTGAACTGCTGCTCCAAGAGACAGGAACGGGATTTTCTCTCCGGCGAGCGGGTATGGTCGCGCCATGCTCACCGTCGCCGTTCTCGCGCTGGACCGGGTGATCCCGTTCGACCTGGGCACCCCGATCGAGGTCTTCAGCCGGACCCGGCTCCCGGACGGCCGCCCCGGCTACCAGGTCCGGGTGTGCGCGCCGCGACCGGAGGTGGACGCCGGGGCCTTCGTACTGCGCGCGCCGTGGGGCCTGGACGGGCTCGCCGGCGCGGACACCGTCGTCGTACCCGGTACGACCGCCCCGGAGGTGCCGCCCGGCCGGGACGTGTGCGACGCGCTGCGCGCCGCCGCCGCGGATGGCACGCGCATCGCGTCCATCTGCACGGGCACCTTCCCGCTGGCCGCCACCGGTCTGCTGGACGGGCTGCGGGCCACCACCCACTGGGCCGCCGCCGGCCTGCTGGCCGCCGCCCACCCCGAGATCGACGTCGACCCGGACGTCCTGTACGTCGACAACGGGCAGTTCCTCACCTCGGCCGGCGCGGCAGCGGGCCTGGACCTGTGTCTGCACATGGTCCGCCGCGACTACGGCTCGGCCGTCGCCGCCGACGCCGCCCGGCTGTCCGTCATGCCGCTGGAACGCGAGGGCGGCCAGGCCCAGTTCATCGCGCACGACCACGCGCCCGCCCCGGGCGGCTCCGCCCTCGAACCGCTGCTCACCTGGCTCCAGGACAACCTCGGCCGCGACCTCGCCCTCGCGGACATCGCCGCCCACGCCGGGACCAGCACCCGGACCCTGATCCGCCGCTTCCGCGAGCAGACCGGCAGCACCCCGCTCCAGTGGCTGCACCGGGCCCGCGTCCGCCAGGCCCAGCACCTGCTGGAGACCACCGAGCACTCCGTGGAGCGCATCGCCGCCCAGGTCGGCTTCGGTTCGCCGACCGCCTTCCGCGACCGTTTCAAGCGCACCACCGGCGTCAGCCCCCACACCTACCGCCGCACCTTCAGCTGACACCGGGAGGGCCGGGCGCCCGGTGCGGCGCGGGGTCCGCCGGCGTCCCGGGCGGGGTGCCGATCGCTCGCTTAAGCTGCCGTTGACCGGGGTGCCGTACGGCCTGCACGGCGTGCGGACGGGTACCGGTGGGTGTGACGGTGGTGCGCGCTGCCGAAGGAGGCACACGGATGCGGGACATCGCGCAGGGCCTCTCCTCCTGGAGTGCGTCGGGCAGACGGTTCGCGGTGGCGACGGTCGTGCGGACCTGGAAGTCGGCGCCGCGCCAGGCCGGCTCGTCGCTGGCGGTCGCCGAGGACGGAGAGGTGATCGGGAGCGTCTCCGGCGGCTGTGTCGAGGGGGCGGTGTACGAGCTGGCGAGCGAGGTCCTGCGAACCGGCGAGCCCGCGCTCGTCACCTACGGGGTGAGTGATGACGACGCGCTGGCGGTCGGCCTGACCTGCGGCGGGATCATCGAGATCCTGGTCCGCCCGGCGGGTGCGGGACGCTTCCCCCGACTGCCCGGCGTGCTGGAGGCGATCGGCGCGGGCCGGCCCGTGGCGGTGGTGTCCCCGCTGCCCGCGCAGGGGGGTGGCGCGGAGCCCGACCCCACGGCCGCCCCGGCCGGGCAGATGATCGTCACCTCCTCCGGCAAGGAGGGCACGCTCGGGGACGCCCGGCTGGACTCGGCGGTGACCGAACGGGCGCAGGGGCTGCTGGCGCAGGGCAGCACCGGTGTGGTGCGTCTGGGGCGGTCGGGTGAGGAGCGGCGCGACGACCTCGCGGTGTTCGTGGAGTCCTTCGCGCCGCCGCCGCGGATGCTGGTGTTCGGCGCCATCGACTTCGCCTCCGCGGTGGCCCGGATCGGCAAGTTCCTCGGCTACCACGTCACCGTGTGCGACGCCCGCCCGGTCTTCGCCACGCGCCGGCGCTTCCCGGACGCGGACGAGCTGGTGGTCGACTGGCCGCACCGGTACCTGGAGTCGGCGGAGGTGGACGAGAACACGGTGATCTGCGTCCTCACCCACGATCCGAAGTTCGACGTGCCCCTGCTCCGGCGGGCGCTGCGCACCCGGGCCCGTTACATCGGCGCGATGGGCAGCCGCCGTACGCACGAGGACCGGCTGCGGCGGCTGCGCGAGGAGGGCATGAGCGAGGCGGAACTCTCCCGGCTGTCCTCGCCCATCGGCCTCGACCTGGGCGCCCGCACCCCGGAGGAGACGGCGGTCGCCATCATGGCGGAGATCATCGCGCTGCGGTGGGGCGGGACGGGGCGCCGGCTGACCGAGACGACGCCGCTGCCCATCCACCGCTGACGCCCGCCACCGGCGGGCGGTCTCCCCGAAAGGCCGCCCGCGGGTGGGACGCGGCTCAGCCGGGGAAGACCATCTCGTCACGGCCGAGGCCCGCGAAGACGCCCGAGACCCGGCGTGCGATGTCCGCCGCCGTCAGGCCGACGCGGGCCAGCACCCGGTCACGCCCCGCGTGGTCGAGGAACTCGACCGGGATGCCGAAGTCCCGTACGGGGACGTCCACTTCGGCGTCCCGCAGGGCCTGTGCGACGGCGGCGCCGACGCCTCCGGCACGCACTCCGTCCTCGACGGTCACCACGAGCCGGTGCCGGGCGGCGATGCCGGGCAGCGCCGCGTTCACCGGCTTGATCCAGCGCGGGTCCAGCACGGTGGCACCGATGCCCTGCTCGGCGAGCCGGTCGGCGACCTCCAGGCACATCGGGGCGAGCGCGCCGACGGAGACGACCAGCACGTCGGAGCCGTCCTCGGCGAAGCCGCGCAGCACGTCCATGCCGGCCACGGAGCCGACGGCGGCCACTTCGGGGCCGACCGTGCCCTTGGAGTAGCGGACCACCGTGGGCCCGTCCGCGACCTCGACGGCCTCGCGCATCTGGGCGCGCAGCTGCCCGGCGTCGCGCGGCGCGGCGATGCGCAGGCCGGGGACCACCTGGAGGACGGCCATGTCCCACATGCCGTTGTGCGCGGCGCCGTCGTCACCGGTGATGCCGGCCCGGTCGAGCATGAAGGTCACCGGGCAGCGGTGCAGGGCCACGTCCATCAGCAGCTGGTCGAAGCACCGGTTGAGGAAGGTCGCGTACACCGCGACCACGGGGTGCAGCCCGGCCGTGGCGAGGCCGGCCGCGGCGGCCGCCGCGTGCTGCTCGGCGATGCCGACGTCGAAGAACCGGTCGGGGAACCGCTCGGCGAAGGGCCCGAGGCCGGTGGAGCGCTGCATGGCCGCCGTGATCGCCACGATGTCGTCGCGCTCGGCGCCGAGCCGGACCATCTCCTCGCCGAAGACGGTGGTCCAGTCCTTGCCGGAGACGGAGACCGGCTTGCCGGTGTCGGGGTCGATCACCTTGACCTGGTGGAAGCGCTCCTCGGACTCCTCGGCGAAGCTGTAGCCGCGGCCCTTCTCGGTGATGCAGTGCACGATCACCGGCCCGCCGAACCGCTTGGCGCGGGCCAGCGCCGACTCCAGGGCCTCGGTGTCGTGGCCGTCGATCGGGCCGACGTACTTCAGGCCCAGGTCCTCGAACATGCCCTGCGGGGCGATGAAGTCCTTCAGGCCCTTCTTCGCGCCGTGCAGCGCGTCGTAGACCGAGCGGCCGACGATCGGGGTGCGGTCGAGGACGGCCTTGGTGCGCTCCAGGAACTGCTCGTAGCCGTCGGTCGTGCGCAGGGCGGCCAGATGGGTGGCGAGTCCGCCGATGGTGGGGTTGTACGAGTGGCCGTTGTCGTTGACCACGATGACCAGCGGGAGCGTCTTGTCGGCGGCGATGTTGTTCAGCGCCTCCCAGGTCATCCCGCCGGTGAGGGCCCCATCGCCGACCACCGCGACGACCGAGCGGTCCCGGCGGCCGGCCAGCCGGTCGGCCTTGGCGATGCCGTCGGCCCAGCTCAGGGCGGCGGAGGCGTGCTGGTTCTCCACGATGTCGTGGGGCGACTCGGCGCGGCTCGGGTAGCCGGAGAGGCCGCCCTCCTTGCGGAGCCGGGAGAAGTCCTGGCGGCCGGTCAGCAGCTTGTGCACATAGGTCTGGTGGCCGACGTCGAAGACGATGCGGTCCCTGGGCGAGTCGAAGACCCGGTGCAGCGCGATGGTCAGTTCCACCACGCCCAGGTTCGGCCCCAGGTGACCGCCGGTGCGGGAGACGGCGTCGACGAGGAACGCGCGGATCTCCTCGGCCAGCGTCCCCAGCTCGCCGGCATCGAGCTTCCTGAGGTCCTGCGGGCCGTGGATCGTCTCCAGAATGCCCATGCGTCATTCTCCTTCGGCGCTGCTGGTAGCGGGATCGCACCACCCTGTCACGACCGGGGCCGGCAGGCTGTCAATTCGGCCGAATTCGGGCGGTGGGCGACGACCGGAGAGGTAGTGGAATATTGAACTACCTGGCTCGGTTGTGAGCGGCGAAGGAGGTCACCAGTGGACACCAAGTACTACGACCACGGCACGCCGGCCGAGCGCTGGGAGCGAGCGCAGGCGTTCTTCGACGCGAAGGACTACGCGGGAGCGGCGCGGGTGCTGGCCGGGCTGGTCGAGGAGGTGCCGGAGCAGACCGCGCCCCGGCTGCTGCTGGCGCGCGCCTACTACCACTCGGCCCAGCTGCGCCGCGCGGAGGCCGAGCTGCGGACCATCGTGGACCGCGACCCGGTGGAGCACTACGCCCGGCTGATGCTGGGCCGCACGCTCGAAAGGCAGTCCCGGCACGAGGAGGCGCGGCAGCACCTGCGGATCGCCTCGGCGCTCGCCGGCGACTTCGCGGAGCGCTGAGCCGGGCGCCTCGTGCGCCCCGGGCCGCCGTGGCATCCTGGCGCGATGGCACCCGACCGTGATCACGCGCCGCTCGCCGAACGGGTCGAGGCACTCCTCGCCGCCGGCGGCCCCCTGCCCCTCGTCGCCGCCGGCCGGCCGGTGCTGCGCCGGGTCACCGAGCCGTACGACGGCCAGCTCGGCCCCGCCCTGCTGGCCCGCTTCGTCGAGGCCCTGCGCCTGACCATGCACGCCGCGCCGGGCGTGGGCCTCGCCGCGCCGCAGGTCGGCGTGGAGCTGCGGATCGCGGTCCTGGAGGACCCGGCGCCGGTGCCGGAGGAGATCGCCGCGGCCCGGGGCCGCCGCCCGCAGCCCTTCCGGGTGCTGGTCAACCCCTCCTACGAGCCGGTCGGCACCGCGCGGGCCGCGTTCTTCGAGGGCTGCCTCAGCGTGCCGGGCTGGCAGGCGGTGGTCGCGCGGCACGCCGAGGTACGGCTGCGTGCCGAGGACGAACACGGCAACCCGCTGGACGAGGTCTTCACCGGCTGGCCCGCCCGGATCGTCCAGCACGAGACGGACCACCTCGACGGGGTCCTCTACGTCGACCGCGCCGACCTGCGCTCGCTGTCCACCAACGAGGCGGTCGCGGCCCTGTGGTCCCAGCCGTCCCCGGAAGCGGCCGCCGAGGCCCTCGGTTTCCGGCTGCCGTGACCGCCCGCCGCCCGCACCCCGGGGAGCGGACGCGCCGCCGCGCTCAGTCCGCGTAGGCGCGGGCCTGGAGGGCCCAGAGGCGGGCGTAGGCACCGCCGGCGGCGATCAGTTCCTCGTGGGTGCCGTGTTCGGCCACGCGCCCCGCGTCGAGGACGACGATGCGGTCGGCGAGCCGGACCGTGGACATGCGGTGGGTGACGAAGAGGGTGACGCCGCCGACGGTCGCGGCGACCTCCTTCGCCGTTGCCTGGTAGGCGTCCGTGAGCCGCTGCTCGGCGAGGGCGTCGAGGGCCGACGCGGGTTCGTCCAGGACGAGCAGCAGCGGATCGGGCCGCATCAGCGCGCGGGCGAAGCCGACGGTCTGCCACTGGCCGCCGGACAGGTCCCGGCCGTCCGCGTAGCCGAGGCCGAGGATGCCGTCGAGGCCGACGCTCTCGGCCAGGGCCCGGGCACCGGCGCGGTCGACGGCCCTGCCGACCGCCGCCGCGTCCGCCACGTCCGCGAGCCGGCCGATGCCGACGCTGTGCCGCAGGGACAGTTCGACCCGGGCGAAGTCCTGGTACAGCGCGGCCGTGCGCTCGCGCCACGCCTCGGGCGACACCCGCGCGAGGTCGGCGCCGCCGGACCGGACGCGTCCGCCGGTCGGACGGTACAGACCGGTGAGGACCTTGATCAGGGTGCTCTTGCCCGCGCCGTTCTCGCCGACGAGCGCGACCGAGGAGCCGCTCGGCAGGTCGAGGTCGATGCCGCACAGGACGTCCGTGCGGGCGTCGGGATAGCGGAAGCGCACGCCTTCCAGGCGCAGCCCGCCGCGCGCGTCGGCGGGCAGCGGGGCGTCCGGGACCGAGGCGCCGTGGTCGTCCTGCTCGGCGCGGTAGGCGGTGAAGCGGCGCAGTCCGGCGGCGGCCCGGTGGACCGTGCCGAGGAGTTGCACGCCCGTGGCCATCTGGGTGCTGAGCTGGGTGGCGAGGACGATGGTGAGGACGATGTCGCCGACGCCCGTCCGGCCCTGGCGGACGAGTTCGAAGGTCCACAGCACGGCGGCGACGTACCCGAGGGCGAAGGTCAGCTGGCCGAGGCCGCGCAGCAGTGCGTGCCTAAGGTCGGCCCGGGCCAGGGCCCCGTGGTAGCGGTCCAGCAGGGCCCGCTGGCGGTCGAGCAGGTGGTCGCCCCCGCCGCAGAGGCGGATCTCCTTCTGCGAGGCCGGGCTCGTGGCCAGGCGGCGCAGATGGCGGATGCCGCGGGTGGTGGGGGCCTGCTGCTCCACGACCTTCTGCAGGCCGGCCTCGGCGCGCCTGCCGACGGCGACGGGGACGGCGGCGGCCGCCACGAGCGCCAGCAGCCAGGGGGAGACGGTGGCGAGGACGGCTCCGGTGCAGACGGTCTGGACGGCGGTGGCGCCGAGCTGGAGGCCGAGCTGCGTGGTCTCGCGCATCCGCATGACGTCCTGGCGCAGCAGATCGACGCGGTCGGCGTGCGCGGGGTCGTCGGTCCGGTCGAGGTAGGGGCCGCCGTTGACGAGGTGGAGGAGGTCGCGGTTGAACCGCTCCTCGACCAGCTCCGCGACCTCGAAGTAGTAGAGGAACGCGAAGTGGCCGAGCATGAGTTCGGCGCCGAGGGCGGCGGCGCCCGCGGCGGCCCACCCGACGGCGTCGTCCCGGTGGGAGGCGGCGAGGCCCTCGACGAGACCGCTCGCGCAGAGGCCGACGAGGGGCGTGGCGACCGCGCCGAGCAGCAGGAGGCCCGCGCCGATGCCCAGGCGGCGCCGGTCCAGGCGCCAGGCGAGGGCGAACAGGCGCCCGAGGCAGAAGAACACGTCTCTCACGGGGACACCTCCCGGGTGTGCCGCGCGGGGTCCTGCCCGGCGAGGCCGAAGCGGCGTGCCTGCACCTCGAACATCCGCCGGTACCGCCCGTCGCGCCGGACGAGTTCGTCGTGGGTCCCGGCCTCGGTGACCCGGCCGCCGTCGAGGACGACGATCTGGTCCGCCTTGCGGACGCTGGAGAAGCGGTGCGAGATGACGAGGCTGGTGACACCGCGGGTGAGGTCGAGGAAGGTGTCGTAGAACTCCGCCTCGCCGCGCGCGTCGAGCTGGGCGGTCGGTTCGTCCAGGACCAGGACGCGGGCACCGTGCCGCACCGCGAACAGGGCCCGGGCGAGGGCGATGCGCTGCCACTGCCCGCCGGACAGCTCCCGCCCGCCGGGCAGGGAGCGGGTCAGCGGGGTGTCGAGTCCGCCGGGCAGGGCGTCGAGCAGGTCGCCGAGGCCGACCCGCCGCAGTTCGTGGGTGATCCCCTCGTCGTCGCCGCGGTGGGCGACGGCGCCCATGGCCACGTTGTCGCGCAGCGACAGCTCGTAGCGCAGGAAGTCCTGGAAGGTGACGGCGAACCCGCGCTGCCAGGAGTCCGGGTCCAGCTCGCGCAGGTCCGTGCCGTCGACGCGGACGGCGCCGGTGTCCGGTGTGTAGATGCCGGCGAGGAGTTTGACGAGCGTCGTCTTGCCGGCCCCGTTGACGCCGATCAGGGCCGTGGAGGTGCCCACGGGCAGCGTCAGGTCGAGGCCGTCCAGGACCGGGGCGCCGGGCCGGTAGCCGAAGCCGACCCCCTCGAAGGTGATGGCGTCGGCGGGGGCGGGCGCCGGCCGGCGCTCCCCGGTCGCGGGACCCGCCGTCTCCCGCACGATCCGTTCGAAACCGCCGAGCGCCTCCCAGGCGCCGCGGCCGAAGACCAGCTTGATGTCCGACTCGGGGAACATCACCCCGAACCGGCCGCACAGCACCACGGCCTGCACCGCCATGCCGGCCTCCGCGGGCCGCCAGCCGTGGCCGGCCGAGCCGGTGCCGCCGGCGTGGGCGATCACGAGCAGCGCCACCGCCAGCCCGGCGAGGGCCACCGCCGTGTACGCGAGGAACGGGGGGCCGTAGATGCGCCGGCGCCGGGCCCACAGGGGGTCCAGGTAGGCGCGGGTCTCGGCGTGGAACCGCGCGTCGAGCCACCCGAGCAGGCCCAGCGAACGGATCTCCTTGGCCGCCCGGGTGCCGGTCGCCAGGTCGCGGATGTACGCCACCCGCCGCCGCATGGGCTGGGTGGCGTGGAACGCGGCGCCGAAGTGGTGGAAGGCCTCGGCGTGCCCGGTCCGCGCGACGAGCGCCACCAGCGCCCCCGCCACCGCCGCCCAGGGGCCCATGGCCCAGGCCAGGACCCCGGTGGCGCCGACGAGTTGGGTGTAGCGGGCCGTCAGCGCGAGTCCGCCCTCCACGGCCGCTCCCGGTGTCAGCACCCACTGCTCGAACGCCTCGTCCACCTCGTTGAGCCGGTCCGCCACCTCCGGGCGCTCCAGGCCCGCGAGCGTCGCGTCGTGCAACGCGAACCGGGTCAGCCGGGTGACGCAGGCCGCGTCGATCCGGCGGGCGACCTCGCGCGACAACACCAACTGCACCGGCGCCAGCGCCTGTTGGAGCAGGAAGGCGCCCGCGGCGAGCCACAGCCCCCATGACGCCCGCCCGGCCACCGCCTCCGGCAGGGCCGTGCCGCTGCCGACCACGAAGGTGACCGGAGCCGCACCCGCGAGGACGTGCGCGAGGACCGTCCCGAGGATCAGCGGCGCCCCGGCGTACGGCATCAGCGCGAAGAGCTGTGCCGCGGAGCGCCGACGGCGGCGCAGTCGTTCGGCCACGGCGTCCGCCGGGCCCCTCCGGGCCGGCGCGGTCGCCGCGTCCGCCGTTTCCTCCCCTTCCGCGGCCGGGCCGGCGAGGGCTGTCATGGCCGCGGCTCGCCCGCGGGGCGCAGCGGCCGGACGCTCACCGGCACGGTGAGCACCCGGTCGGCTCCCACGACGCGCTCCGGGCCGTCGAGCCGGAAGGACCCGCGCAGCGGCAGGTCGGCACTGGACGGACCGGCCTCCACGTGGATCACCCCGGGTTCCACGACGCGCCGCAGGTCCCGTCCGGTGAAGGAGACGCGGTCGGCGTGGACGGTGAACTCGACGCGGGCGGCGCGGCCCGGTTCGAGCCGCACCTTGGCCCAGCCGGCGAGCCAGCGGGACGGACGCACGACCGAGGCCACCAAGTCGGAGAGGTAGAGCTGGACCAGCTCGGTCCCGGCCCGGCGCCCGGTGTTGCGGACGGTGACGCCGATCCGCACGGTGCCGTCGGTCGCGATCACGTCGTGGTCCGTGGCGAGGTCCGTGTAGGCGAAGGTGGTCCAGGTGAGCCCGTGCCCGAACGGGTACAGGGGCGTGGGGTCGACCGAGCTGACCCGGGAAGGGCCGCCCATCGCCGGGTGCAGATAGGTTCCGAGCTGGCCGCCCGCGTGGCGGGGCATGCTCACCGGCAGCCGTCCGGACGGCTCGACCCGGCCGGACAGGATTCCGGCGATCGCGCCCGCCCCTTCCTCGCCGGGGAAGAACGCCTGGACGACGGCGGCGGCCCGCTCGGCGAGGCCGCCCAGGGCGTAGGGGCGGCCGGAGATCAGCACGAGGACCGTGGGGGTCCCGGTGTCCAGGACCGCCCGCGCGAGTTCGGCCTGCCGGCCGGGCAGGGCCACCGTCTCCGCGTCGCTGCCCTCTCCGGAGGTCCGTCCGCCGGTGCCGAAGAGACCGGAGCGGTCGCCGAGCGTCAGCACGCACACATCGGCGTCGCGTGCCGCGGCCACGGCGGCGGCGATGTCCGCGTCCCGGCTCATCGCGGTGTCGTCCGCGGCCGTCACCCGGATCTTCGCGTCCGGCAGCTCCGCGGCCAGAGCGGCGCCCAGGGACGGGATCTCCACCCCCGGCTCCATGCCCACACGCGCGGCCATCTCCTCCAGGAAGTCGAGGGAGTTGTGGTTGGCGAACGCGTAGCAGCCCAGCAGGGCCGACGGATCGTCCGCCAGCGGGCCGACCAGTGCGACGGCGCCGTCGCGCAGCGGCAGCGTGCCGTCGTTGGCCAGCAGGACCACCGACGCCTCGGCGAGCCTGCGGGCCAGGGCCCGGTGTCCGGGCGGGTCCAGGTCCCCGGGCTCAAGGGCGGGGAGGGCGGCCAGGTCGGCCTTCCACGTCTCGTCCAGCATGCCCAGCTCGCACTTGAGCGTGAGCACCCGGGCGGCCGCCCGGTCCACCAGTTCCTCGGCGACGGCGCCCTGCCGCACCGTCTCGGCCAGCGGCGCCCCGAAGCAGTGCGTGGTGGGCAGCTCCATGTCGACGCCGGCCCGCAGCGCCAGCGCGGCGGCCTCCTCGCGCGAGGTGGCCATGCCGTGGATGTGCTTGAGGTTCCAGATCCCGAAGTAGTCGCCCAGGACGACGCCGTCGAAGCCCAGCTCGCCGCGCAGCACGTCGGTGAGCAGGTGCGGGTCGCCGGTGGCCGGTATGCCGTCGACGTCGTTCTGGGAGACCATCACGGCACGCGCCCCGCCCAGCCGCAGGCCGGCGACGAACGGCTCCAGCAGGACGTCGGCGAACTCGCGGGGGCCGCACGCCACCGGCGCCATGTTCCGCCCGGCGGCGGACGCCGAGTACCCGGCGAAGTGCTTGAGGGTGGCGACGATGCCGGAGCGCTCCAGACCGCGGACGTAGGCGGCGCCGACGGTCGCGACGAGGTGGGGGTCGTCGCCGATCGTCTCCTCCGTGCAGCCCCAGCGGTAGTCCCGCGTCACGTCGAGCACGGGCGCCAGGCCCACCTGGACGCCCAGCTCGCGCAGGCTGCCCCCGATGGCCGTGGCCATCTCCTCCACCAGCGCGGGGTCGAACGCCGCGCCCCAGGCGAGCGGCGTGGGGAACACGGTGGCGGTCCAGGACAGCACGCCGGTGAGGCATTCCTCGTGCACGAGCGCGGGTATCCCGAACCGGTTCGCCGACATCACCGTGTCCTGGAGGAACCGGAGCCGTTCCTGGCCCGCCGCGGGGAGCACGGGTTCGGTGCCGTAGACCCGGGTGAGCTGGCCGAGGCCGACGGCCGCCGCCTCCCCGAGGGGCGGGGGCAGCGGGTCGGTGGCCCCCTCCGGCACCGCGAGCACGGGCTCACCGGGACGCAGGGGCGCCACCCAGTAGGCGCCGAGCTGCCCGACCTTCTCCTCGAGGGTCATCCGGCTCAGCAGGTCGGCCACCCGGTCGCGCACCGGCAACGAGGCGTCCCGCCACGGCTGCCGGTCCGCATCGGGTGCCGCCGTGTCCTCGCGTGGTTCGGGCATCGGGTCTCTCGTCCTCTCGCTCGGCGGAACACGGTGGGGTCGTTGTCTCGGGGTGGGGCCGCCCCGCGGCGGCATGGCGGACCTCGCCCGGTGCGCGGCGGTCCGGACGGGAGGCCCGGGGAGGTGCGCGTGCTCCCCCGGCGTCACGACGCGGACACGTCGGCGGGATCAGGCGTCAAGTCCGTGAGGTGTACGGGGTGTTCAGGCGTCGGGCCAGGAGCGCGTACGCGAGGTGTCCGGGCGTCGGAGCCAGGGGCACGTACGCGAGGTGTGCGGGCGTCGGGTCCGGCACGGGTTGTCCGGGTGTCGGGACGCGGGCGGGTACGCGAGGTGTTCGGGCACCGGGCCCGGACGGGCGGGCGTCAGGCCCGGGTCGGGTCCGTGAGCGAGCCCAGGAACGCGCGGCTGTCCGCGAGCGCCGCGAAGAGGTCCTCGTCGGACGTCTGGAGTTCCACGATGCGCAGGGCGCCGGCCGGAGCCGCGGCCAGGATCCGCTCGGTCGGCATCTCGCCGCGCCCGAGCGCGGTGTGCGGGACGCCCTTGGCGATCGGCCCGTCCTTCAGGTGCAGGGCCAGTACCCGGTCGCCGAGCCGGGTCAGGACGTCCGGTACGTCGGCGCCGCCCAGGGCGGCCCAGTAGGTGTCGATCTCGAAGAAGACCTCGGGGGCGAGGAGTTCGGCGAGGGACTCGAGGGCGGGCCGGCCGCCGACCTCGGACTCGAACTCCCACCAGTAGTTGTGGTAGCCGAGCCTGATGCCGTGTCCGGCCGCCTGCTCGGCGAGGCCGTTGATCGTGTCGGCGGTGCGTTTCAGCGCGTCGTGACCGGCGAAGGCGTCCTCGGCGAGGCCGGAGGGCAGGACCAGCAGGTCGGTGCCCAGCGTGGCCACCGCCTCGAAGATCGGGCCGGGTTCGCTGTCCAGGAGTCGGTGCGAGTGGGCGCTGCACACGGTGAGGCCGAGGTCGTCCGTGATCGCCCGGAGGCCGGCCGGGTCCTCGGTGGCCTCGAAGGGCTCGACGGCGCCGTAGCCGAGGCCGGCCAGGCGGCGCAGCGTGGCGCGCCGGTCGGCGGCCAGGTGGTCGCGCAGGGTCCACAGCTGGACCGCGGGGGACGTCGACATCGTCTCTGCCTTTCACGGATCGAACGCTTCGGGCGTCCCGGGCGCCGTCGGGGCCCCGGACCGGTCGCCGGGGACGGCGGGTGCCGTCCCCTCGTGCCCTCCCGGTCCGGGAAGCCCCCGGCCCGGCCGGAGGTCAGCGGCTGCCGAGCATGTGCTCGACCGCCAGCTGGTTGAGACGGGAGTAGTGGTAGCCGCGGTCGCGGGCGGCCTCGGCGTCGAACTCCTCGGCGCGCAGGTCCTCGTGGCTCTCGCCCGCCGCGATGGTGGGCACGGCCAGCTCCTCGATCCGGCAGGCCCGCATGGCCTCCTGGACCTCGGGGTCGGCGCGGAACGCCTTGGCGCGCTCCTTGAGGATCAGGTAGGTGCGCATGTTGGCCTCGGCCGAGACCCACACGTCCTCGGCGTCCTCGGTGCGGCCGGGCTTGTAGTCGAAGTGCCGCGGGCCTTCCCAGCCGCTGCTCTCCAGCAGGTCGACGAGGAAGAACGCGCTCTTGGTGTCACCGTGGCCGAACACCAGGTCCTGGTCGTAGCGCGGGCCGTGCTGGCCGTTGAGGTCGATGTGGAAGAGCTTGTCCTGCCACAGGGCCTGCGCGATGCCGTGGACGAAGTTGAGCCCGGCCATCTGCTCGTGCCCCACCTCGGGGTTGAGGCCGACCATCTCGTGGTGCTCCAGGGTGGAGATGAAGCCGAGGGCGTGGCCGATGGTCGGCAGCAGGATGTCGCCGCGGGGCTCGTTCGGCTTGGGCTCCAGGGCGAAGCGCATGCCGTAGTTCTGCTCCTTGACGTATCCGGCGAGGTAGTCGATCGCCTCGCGGAAGCGATCGAGCGCCACGCGCACGTCCTTGGCCGCGTCGCTCTCCGCGCCCTCCCGGCCGCCCCAGAACACATAGGTCTTGGCGCCGAGTTCGGCCGCCAGGTCCAGGTTGCGCATCACCTTGCGGATCGCGTGACGGCGTACGTCGCGGTCGTTGGAGGTGAAGGCGCCGTCCTTGAACACCGGGTGCTTGAACAGGTCCGTGGTGGCGGCGGGCACCACCAGGCCGGTCTCGTCGAGGGCCTTGCGGAACGCGGCGATCGCGGCGTCCCGGTTCGGCTCGACGGCCAGCAGGTCGTCGTCGTGGAAGGTCACGCCCCAGGCGCCGAGCTCGGCCAGCTTGTGCACCGTGCGCACCGGGTCCAGCGGCGCGCGGGTGGCCTCGCCGAACTGGTCGCGCTCCTGCCAGCCGACGGTCCACAGCCCGAAGCAGAACCGGTCTTCGGGGGTGGGCTGGAAGCTCGTCATGCTCGCTCCTGATCAATTCGTCAACGATGTGGACCAAAGCTAAGCACTGCCGGGCCCGGCTGCCAAGACCCCTGCACGCGATGACACTCGAAGGGCGTCACCACGGGCACGGCCGGGACGGGAGCAGCGCCGTAGACGCCCCCTCGAAGGCCGGGACCAGCGCGCATATAACGGGACGACACGACCCGCCGAGACCCGACCACGATCCCGCTCCGCACGCCCATTGCATATTTAGAAAACCACGTGGATTAATGTCCGCCATGTCCATGACCCCCGACCCGATCGGGTCGTCCACCACCGCTCACACCAGGGGAACCGCCAGGGTCGCGGTCATCGGCGCCGGCCCGGTGGGCGTGGGCCTGGTCGAACGACTGCTGGCCAACGCCCCGCTCCTGACACCGGGCCGGCCGGTCGAGATCGTCCTGGTGGACCCGTACCCCGCCGGCCCCGGGCGGATCTGGCGCGAAGGGCAGTCGCCGCTGATGCGCATGAACTCCTTCGCCAAGGACGTCACCCTCTTCCCCGGCGAAGCCGTGCGCTGCGACGGCCCGGCGCACCCCGGACCGTCGCTGGCCGCCTGGGCGGCGGCCACGGCCACCGGGCTCCTCCCGCCCGTCGATCCCCGCCTCCGGGCAGACGTGCGCGAGACCGGGCCCGACTCGTTCGCCACCAGGCGCCTCCAGGGCGCCTATCTGTCCTGGTTCCTCGGCGAGGTGACCCGCGCGGCACCGCCCGAGGTACGGGTGACCGTGCGCGAGGGGCGGGCCGTGGCACTCACCGGCGGCCCACACGGCGTCCAACGGGTGCGCCTGGCCGACGGATCGTCGCTCGACGCCCACACCGTGGTGCTCGCGCTCGGCCACCTCGACGCGAGGCCGCGCGGCGAGGAGGCGGCCGCCGCCGAGTTCGCGGCGGAGCACGGCCTGACCTATCTGCCGCCGGGCTTCGTCGCCGAGACCGACCTGTCGGCGGTACCGCCCGGCGCCGATGTGCTGGTGCGGGGCATGGGGCTGGCCTTCTTCGATCTGATGGCCCTGCTCACACAGGGCCGTGGCGGCCGCTTCACCCGCGACGGCGGCGGCGACCTGCGCTACGTGCCCTCGGGCCGCGAGCCCCGGCTGCTCGTCGGCTCCCGCCGGGGGCTGCCCTACCGGTGCAAGCCGACCCACCGGCTGGCGCTGGAGCCCGAGCCGAAGCTGCGCTACTTCACCGAAGCGGCCGCGGAGTTGCTCGCGGGGCCCGAGACGCTCGACTTCCAGCGGGACGTCTGGCCGATCATCCGCAAGGACCTGAGCCACGCCTACTACCGCGAGCTGTTCGCGGCCGATCCGCACAACACCACCGTCTCGTGGCGGGAGTTCGAGGAACGCCATGCCGTCGCGACCCCGGAGGAGGTGGACCGGCTCGTCGCGGCGGCCGTCCCCGACCCGGCCCGGCGGTTCGATCTCGACGCCCTCCGCGCCCCGTTGCGGCACGCCGTCTTCCCTTCCGCGGACGCCTTCCGCGCGCACTTCTCCGCGCTGCTGGAACACGAACTCCGGCGCTGCGCCGATCCGGCCCGGTCCGCCGACACCGCCGTCTACCGTGCGCTGCTGCTCTTCTTCGAGCAACTCCCCCGGCTCCGCGCCCGTCTCGACGCCCGGTCCCGGGCCGAGGAACTCGACGGCGCCTGGCTCTCCCTGTTCAACCTGGTCGCGAGCGGTCCGCCCGCGTTCCGCGTGGAGGAACTGCTGGCGCTGTGCCGCGCGGGCGTGGTCCGGCCGCTCGGCTCCGGAATGCGCGTGCGGCTCGACCGTACGGCGGGGCGGTACCGGGCCGGCGGCGCCAACCACCCGGGCGAGGCCGCGGCCGCGGTGCTCATCGACGCCCGGGTGCCCGATCCGACCGTCACGGGCACCGCCGATCCGCTCCTGGCCTCGCTGCACGCCACCGGGGCCGCGACGGAGGAGACCCTGAGCGATCCCGCCACCGGATACCGGACCTCCACCGGACGGATCGCGGTCGACGGGCTCGGGCGCCTGGTCGGCGCCGACGGCAGGGCGCACCCGGCGCTCTTCGCACTGGGCTGGAACACCTCGCTGCGCGGCGCCCGGGCGTTCGCCATACCCGGCACGAACGCGGCCGCCTTCCGGCACGGCGACCTGGTGGCGCGGGCCGTGCTGACGGGACTGCCCGCGAACTGAGCGGCAATTCGCCGGGCCAAACAAGTCCGAATCGTTGACACGCCCATGACCGCGTGCTGTATTAATCCACCATCTGGATCAATCCTTCTCGACTGACCCAGCGCGCGGCTTCACGCAGAGCACGACGATCCCCTCGGCTTCGACCGGAATCCCTCCTGCCCTGCTCCGTTCCTTCCGCAGGACCCGCCATGCCGACCGGGGCGTCCGCCATCTGTCGCGATCTCCGCGGGCCCTGACGCCCGTTCTTCCACCACCCGCTGAACTCATGAGGTGCCCTGATGCGTGACCTCGAACTTGCGCGGCTGTTGCACCGCGAGGACCGGCACTACCTGGAGAGCATCGACCTCATCGCCGCGTCCAACGCGCCGATCGCGGCGGTGCGCGACAACCACACCTGGGGAGTGGCCCAGTTCCGCTCCGCCGAGGGGCACGTCGGGCGCAAGCCCTACGCCGGCACCTCGATCTTCGACGAGGTCGAAAGGATCACGGCGCAACGCGCACGCGCCGTGTTCGGCGGCGAGCACGCCAATGTGCAGCCCGCCTCCGGCTCCCTGGCGAACCTCGCCGCCTACCGCGCCTTGCTGCGGCCCGGCGACACCCTGCTGTCCATGGCCGTGACCTCCGGGGGCCACCTCTCGCACGGCCACCCCAAGCACATCGTCTCGGAGCTCTACCGGGTCGTCCCGTACTCGGTGGACCCCGAGACCGGTCTGCTGCCCTACGACGACATCCGGGAGATCGCCGAGCGGGAACGCCCGCGCGTCATCGTCGCCGGGTACTCCGCCTATCCCAGGGCGGTCGACTTCGCGCTGTTCGGCGAGGTGGCGCGCGACGTCGGGGCGACCCTCGTCGCGGACATCTCGCACATCGCCGGCCTGGTCGCCGCCGGGCTGCACGCCAACCCGTGCGCCCAGCCGGAGACCGTGGTGACCACCTCCGTGGAGAAGACGCTGCGCGGCACGCGCGGCGGAATCGTCCTGTGCCCCGAATCCCTGCGCACGCGCATCGACTCGGCGATCTTCCCCGGGCTCCAGTCCTCCGTCGGGATGGCCGGCCTCGTCTCGCTCGCGGCCACCCTCCAGGACGCGGCGACCCCCGCCTTCCGCGTCTACCAGGAACGCGTGGTCGCCAACGCGCGGCTGCTCGCCGGCCTGCTGCTCGACGGCGGACTCGACCTGGTGACCGGCGGCACCGACACCCACCTGCTGGTCGTCGACCTCACCCGTACCGCGCTGACCGGCCGCGAGGCCGAGGGCCGCCTCCAGGACCTGGGAATCCTGTCCAACCGCAACATGCTGCCCGCCGACCCGAGGCCCCCCTTCGTCGCCAGCGGGCTGCGCCTGGGCACTCCGACGATCACCTCCCGCGGCTTCGACGAGGACGACGTGCGCGAACTCGCCGACATCGTGCTGGTGGCACTGCGCGCCCGGGACTGGGACGCACCGCAGATCACCCTGCTGCGCAAGCGCGCGGACGCGCTGCGCACCCGGCCGCGCCCCGACGACGCGCTCGGCGATCTGGCCGCGAGCACCGCGGCCGCGGGCGATGAACTCTGAGCCGGGGCCGGAACCGACAGCAGCGAAAGGCGGCACTCTCATGGGACATGCCCTGGTCACCGGCTTCCACCGCTTCCACAGCTACGCCGGCCACCCCGGCAAGGACGGCGCGAACTTCGCCTACACGGAGATCGGCCGGCTGCTGGACGAAAGCTCCGAGGTGCGGGCCAGACCCCACGACATGGTCGAACTCTTCCGCAGCGACGAGGCCGCGCGCGAGGCCCTGACGGGCTGCGACGTCGTCGTCGCGACGGTGGGACCGCACGCCTACCTGTACTTCCATCTGCGCGAACGGCTCGGGCTCGACTTCAGGATCGTCCGGGACGCGCGCACCGCGCTGTGGAACGGCTACCTCCAGCAAGAAGCCCTCTCGGCGCCCTACGTGCGTCCGGGCGACGTGCTCTACCACTCGTCGCGCTACTCGCTCGCCCTGTACAGCCTGCTGTTCCCCGGCCTCGCGGCCTCCACGCAGGCCGTCTGCTACCCCCTGACCCGCTGGTTCCCCGGGGAGCTGGCCGGGTCCTGGACCGGCTCGGGAGGCAAGGGCCCCACCCGTGTCGGCTTCGTCGGACGGCTCACCGACGACAAGAACCACGCGCAGGCGGTCAGCCTCCAGCGCGAACTGCACCGGCGCGCTCCGGGGGCCTTCGAGCTGGTGGCGATCGGCGAGGGCCCACGGCGCGCGGGGCGGGCCCAGGCGGAACCCCCGGTCCCCGGCTACACCTGGCTCCCGCCGGTGGACCGGGCCCGGCTGTGGCGGGAGTACCGGGAGATGGACGTGCTGTTCTTCCCCAGCACCTCCTCCCTGGAGACCTTCGGACGGGTGCTGGTGGAGGCCTCGTTCATCGGCACACCGGTCATGGCGTCCACCCACGCGGCCACCTCCGAGCTGCTGCCGGCCGAGTCGCTGCTGCCCACCGCCCTGCGCACGGACACCGAATTCACCACCCACCTCGCGGCGCGCCTCGGTGACGTCGACGTCGCCCACGCGGCCGACCTGCTCGTCGCCAAGGCGGTACCGCCCGCCGGGCGCGGCCACCGGTACTACGCCGACCACGACGACCTGCTGCTGTCGCTGATCCGTGGAGAGGCCAAGGAACGGTCGGCCTTCGACCTCGAACCGACCCCCGTCCAGCGGGCGTTCCTCGGGCGGCTCGGGATGCGCGGCCTGGACATCCCCGACCGGGACGGCGCGGACCGGATGATCGACGCGCTGCGCCGGTCCTTCACCGCACTGCACCAGCGGGGCACCCCCCGCCACCTGGCCACGCTCGCCCTCCTGCTGGCCCGCTCCGGGTACCGGCGCAAGACCGCCGAGTTCATCCGCAAGAACGTCTTCCACGGCGAGGACTTCAGCAACATCGGCGGCGTCGACCTGCAGCTGAGTCACCTCATCGGCTTCGAGCCCCGCTTCACGATCGCTCCCGTCGCCCCGGGGGAGGACGCATGCTCGGCAAACTGATCGTCCCGTACGACACCCGGCGGTTCGACTTCGCCGGCGCGACGCGCGCGGCCACCGGCGTGCCGGACCTGGCCCGGTGGCACCGGCGGTACGCGCCCGAGGGCGAGGAGCAGCCGGGCTTCGGGGACCAGTCCTCCGCGATGCACCGCCGGCTCTACGACGTCGAGCCGTTCGCCGCGCTGTACCGGGAGTTCGTCCGGACGGTGATCACCGAACTGGTCGGCGAGGACGTCCGCTACCAGCACGTGCCGAACTGGCGCATCCAGTTGCCGGGCCGTCATGGCGTCGGCAGTTACCACCGCGACCGCAGCGGCGGCCACAACCCGTGCGAGATCACCTGCTGGGTGCCGCTCACGCGGACGACCCCCGAGAACAGCCTGTGGATCGAGTCGAGCGAGGGCGCCGAGGACTTCCGGCCGCACCCCATGCGCTACGGGCAGATGCTCGTGTTCGACAGCGCGAACCTCATGCACGGCAACCAGCGCAACGCCTCCGAGCGGACCCGGGTCAGTTTCGACTTCCGGGTGATCCCCGAATCCCTCTTCCACGAAGGGCTCGCGACGCCGCACCACACCGGCATCGACGGCCCGATCCGCTGGCTGCGCGCACGCGAGGACGGCGCGGCATGACCGCGCGTACCGGTGACCGCGTCCGCGGCCGACACGCGACCGCCACAGACCCGACGCACGCGGCGACGCGCTGCCCGACACCGACTGGAGCGGCACGACGGTGAACGACATCGAGACGGAACAGGCGGGCCCGGCGTACGACGCCATCGTGGTCGGTTCCGGGTTCGCGGGCTCCTGGGCCGCGAAGGAGCTGACCGAGGCCGGGTTCGACGCCCTGATGCTGGAGGCCGGCCCCGCGCGCGAGCCCGCCCAGATCCCGGACCGGGCCGCGTCGTACACCGCGCCCGACCGCGAGGACGCCGACGCCTGGCCGCGGCAGCCGGTCCAGCGCAGCCACTTCAACTTCGCGCCCCGGGGCCCGCACCTCTTCGTGGACGACCTGGAACACCCCTACGAGACCCCGCCCGCGCTGCCCTACACCTGGATCCGGGGCATGCAGGTCGGCGGCCGCTCGCTGATCTGGGGCGGATCGGCGCTGCGGCTGTCGCCGTTCGAGACGCAGGCGGCCGACCTGGACGGCCACTCGCTGCGCTGGCCGATCGGTTACGAGGATCTCGCCGACGCCTACGAGGCCGTCGAGGGACTCCTCGGTCTGCGGGGAACCGCCGAGGATCTCGCGCAGCTCCCCCATGGCCGCTTCCGGGGCGAGCCGCCCGCGCTCACTCCCGCCGAGGCGGACTTCCGGCGGGCCTACCGGCGCCCGGGCACACGCCCGGTCCCGGTGCGCTTCGTACCGGCCGACGCGGGCGCCGGCGGCTGGCCGGGGTTCACGGTGCAGGCCACCGCCCTCACCGCGGCCGAACGCACCGGGCGGCTGACGCTGCGGCCGGGCGCCCGCGTCACCTCGGTGACCACCGACCCGGTGAACGGCCGGGCGACCGGGGTCGATTACGTGGACGTCACCACCGGGCGGCGGCACCACGCCCGGGCCCGCGTCGTCTTCCTGTGCGGCGGCACCATCGAGACCGCCCGGCTGATGCTGAACTCGCACAGTCCACGCCACCCACGGGGTCTCGGCAACAGCAGCGGCTGGCTGGGCCGCGGCCTCATGGACCATCCGCTGGTGACGTCCTCGGGTGTCCTCCCCGGATACTCGGCCGGCTCGGTGCTCCCGGCGGCCGGACGCCAGTGCGGGCTGCTCGTACCCCCCGCCCAGCCGGGAAAGGGCGACGTCCGTCCCTTCGCCCTGTGGGTGACCCTGCAACGGGGCACCGGCGACGGCGCGGTGCTGGGCGGCATCGACGCACAGGGGGAGATGCTGCCGTACTGGCACAACCGGGTGAAGCTCGGCGACAAGCGCGACCGCTGGGGCGTCCCCGTCCCCGTCATCGACTGCGGCTACGGACCGCACGAGGAGCGGCTCTACGGCGCCATGCGGCAGGAGGTGGAACTGGCGGCCTCGATCGCCGGTCTGAAAGACCTTTCGGTCGCGCAGGCGCTCACCGCCCCCGGCCGCAACGTCCACGACCTCGGGACCGCCCGCATGGGCGACTCCCCGGCCGACTCGGTCCTGGACCGTGACAACCGCTGCTGGGACGCGCCGAACGTCTTCGTCGCCGACGGCGCCTGCTTCCCCTCCGGCGGCTGGCAGAACCCGACCCTCACCATCATGGCGCTGGCGGCCAGGGCGGGCCGGTGCGCGGCGAGGCTGCTGCGGGACGGGGAGTGCTGAGCCCCGCCCGCCGGGAGCCGCGCCACCGTGGCCCGAGCGGCTTCGCAGCAGGCCGGCGCGGCCGGCGCGCACCCACCGACTAGCCTTGCCCCATGCCATCCGAAATCCGCGAGCCCATCCGCCATGCCTCGATGCGGGAGCGGAACCTGGCCGTACTGCTCGGGGTGATCGCCGAGCACCAGCCGGTCACCCGGGCCCGGCTCGCCGTGCTCACCGGCTTCACCAAGACGACCGTCTCGAACCTCATCGCGGTGCTCGCGGAGGCCGGTCTCGTGCACGACGGGGACATGCTGCACGAAGGGGACCGGGGCCGCCCGGGCATAGGCGTGGCCGTCAACGGCGCGGGCGCGGCGGGGCTCGGGCTCGAAGTGAACGTCGACTACCTGGCCGCGGCCGTGCTCGACCTGGGCCGGCGGGTGCGCTACCGGCTCCTGGTGGCGGCGGACAACCGCAACCGCAAGCCCGGCGAGATCGCCGCCGCGCTGGCCCGGCTGGCCCAGCAGGCGGTGGACTCCGCGAACGAGCAAGGCCTGCCGGTGATCGGGGCGAACGTCGCGCTGCCCGGCCTGGTGGACCGCGCCGGAATGCTCCGCGCCCCCAACTTCGCCTGGCGCGACGTCCCGGCGGCGGACTTCACCGACCTGGGTCTGTCCGGGCTGAAGCTGCCGACCGGTGCGGAGAACGAGGCGAACCTGGCGGCGCTCGGTGAACTGTGGTTCGGCGCGGGGCACGCCGTCCTGGGCGACTTCGTGCACGTGTCCGGGGAGATCGGCATCGGCGCGGGCGTGGTGCTCGACGGCCGGGTGTTCCAGGGGGCGCACGGCTACGCGGGGGAACTGGGCCATCTCCAGGTGGATCCGGCCGGCGAGCCGTGTGCCTGCGGCGCGCGCGGCTGTCTGGAGCGTGTCGCCGGGCGGGACGCGATTCTGCGGGCCGCAGGGCTCGGGGACTCGGCGGCCGCCGTGGGCCCGTTGGAGCCGCTGTCGGCGCTGACCACGCTGCTCGACGCCGGCGACCGGGACGCGACCGAGGCGGTGCTGCGGGCCGGCGACGCGCTGGGACGGGCGCTGACCGCCGTGGTCAAGGTGCTCGATCCGGACTCGATCGTGCTCGGCGGCATCTTCTCCGCGCTCGCCGCGTGGACCACCCCCGCGGTGGAGGCGGCGCTGCGCGCCGGCGGGCTCTACGGGCAGGTGCCGACCGTCGCGGTCTCCTCACTCGGCAAGAACGCGGCGGTACTCGGCGCCGCGGGCCAGGTCGTCGAGCACGTGTACGCCGATCCTGCCCTGCTGCTGCGCTGACCGCGCGCGCCCGGAGCGTGAGCCCGCACGGAGCCGCCCCGGACCGGTGACGACGGCCGGCGCGGCGCGTCCTCGGCGCACGGCCTGGGCCATGCCGGTGTGCGTGCCCGCGTCGTGGCGGCTGCCGGCCGCGGTGCCGGCACCGCGGCCGCCGAGGTCCGCCAACGCCGGCCCGCCCGGTGCGTGTCTCCGCGTCACGGCGACTCGTCGGCCGGCGCCCGCACCGTGCCCCGTGTGCGTCCCCTCGCCTGGTCCGCGAGCAGGACCGCCACCGCCGCCGCGGCCAGCAGACCGCCCAGCAGCGCGGTGCCGCGGACGCCGATGTCCGACAGCACCAGTCCCCCGGAGGCCGCGCCCGCGGCCGTGCCCGCGTTGAACACGGCGTTTCCCCCGGCGGAGGCGATGTACAGGTCGCCGGGGGCGACGGACAGCAGTTCGTTCGTCAGCGTCGTGATCATCACGAGGACCGCGAGGCCCGAGGTGGCCATCAGCACGGCGACGAGGACCGGTGTGGTCCCCGCGAGGTACATGCCGATCAGCGACACGGACAGCAGGGCCACCGGTGCCGTCGTCGCCAGCCTCGGGTGCCGGTCCGCGAGGTTGCCCGCGACGGAGACCGAGGCGACACCGGCCGCGCCGCGCAGCAGCAGGAGCGGGGCGACCGCCGCCGTGGAGAAGCCCGTCACCTTCGTCAGGAACGGCACCGTGTAGGTGAACGCCATCGACAGGCCCGCGAGCGCCAGGACGATGGTCACGAGCAGCACGACGTAGCGCGAGGTGTCGGGGACCGCGGTGTCGTCGTCGCGCGTCCGGGAGACGGCCGTGGCGGGCAGGAAGACGGCCACGACGGCCAGCGCGACCAGCCCGATGCCGCTCAGGGCCAGGAACGCCACACGCCACCCCGCGTGCTGGCCGATCCAGCTTCCGGCCGGGACGCCCACGATCGTCGCCAGCGAGGTGGCCCCGTACACCAGGGCGAGGATCCGGCCCCGCACCGCCGGGGAGAACAGCGCCGTGGCGGTGACCGTGACCACCGCCCAGAACACGGCGTGCACCAGGGCCGTCACGGCGCGCGAGGCCAGCAGCAGGGCGTAGTTCGGCGCGGCCGCCGAGCCCAGGCCGGCCAGCACGAACAGCGTCATCAGCCCCAGCAGCAGCGGCCGGCGCGGAATCCGCCGGGTGAGGTAGGTCAGCGGCACGGTGAGCAGCATCACGGTGAGGGCGTAGCCCGTGACCAGCTGTCCCGCGACCGACAGCGACACCCCGAGCCCGGACGAGATCTGCGGCAGCAGACCGGCGGGCAGGTGCTCCGTGGTCACGACGCAGAACGTCGCGGCCATCAGCGCGCACAGCGCCCACACCGCGGCCGGTTCGGCCTCCGCGTCCGGCCCGGCGAGCCATTTGCGCACCGTTCACCTCCACTTGCCGACGGGGGATGTCCTTGACCGAGGTTCCGCTCGCCGGGTCCTCATCCCGGGCACAGGTCCTCGGGCCGCGCGTCGGCGGGCACCGGTTCGGGGCGGGTGAAGCCGCTGTCCACCCGGCGGCTGCCGCCCGACTCCGCGGCGGCGAGCAGCGATTCCATGAGGTCGAGCACGTGATAGGCCAGTTCGGCACTCGCCCGGTGCGGCGTGCCCGTGGCGATGGCGTGCGCCATGTCCGCGACGCCGATGCCGCGGGCCACGCCGCGGTAGCCGCCGAGCACCGGCGCCGTCCGCCATTCCCGGTCCCCGGCGTGGCAGACGCGGACGTCGCCGGTGAAGCTGTTCGGATCGGGTACCGCCAGGGTGCCTTCGGTGCCGTACACCTCGATCCGGGGCAGCGTGCTCTGCCAGACGTCGAAGCTCAGCATGAGGGTGGAAAGCGCCCCGCCCTCGTGTTCCAGCACCCCGGTGACATGGGTGGCCACCTCCACGGGGAAGGTCGTGCCCGCCCGGGGGCCGCTGCCGATCGTGCGGGTACGGCGTGGGGCGCAGGACAGTCCGGTGACGCGGCGCACGGGTCCGAGCATCAGCACCAGCGCGGTCAGGTAGTACGGGCCCATGTCCAGCAGCGGCCCGCCGCCCGGCCGGTAGTAGAACTCCGGGTCGGGGTGCCAGCGTTCGTGCCCCGGCGTGGTCATGAAGGCGGTCGCCGCGACCGGGGTGCCGATCTCGCCCTTCTCCACGCACACCCGCGCGGTCTGGATGCCGGTGCCGAGGACCGTGTCCGGCGCGCAGCCGACCCGCACCCCGGCGGTGGAGGCAGCGGTGAGGATGGAGCGGGCCTCCCCGGTGGTCATGGCGAGCGGTTTCTCGCCGTACAGGTGCTTGCCCGCCTCGATCGCGGCCCGGGACACCTCCAGGTGCGCCGCGGGCGTCGTGAGATCGAGTACGAGGTCCACCTCGTCCGAGGCGTACAGTTCCGGCAGGCTCGTCGCCCGCGTCCCCGGGAACCGCGCGACGACGGCCCGCGCGCGTTCGGGGTCGCGCGTCGCCACCTGTACGGGCCGCACGTTCGGCAGCGCGGACAGCGTCTCCAGGTATTCGCCGCTGATGTTGCCGGCGCCCACCACGCCGATCCGCAACGGGTCAGCCATGTCGTCTCCTTCGCTGAATGGTGCCTCCGGCGCCGCGGGGCGCCGCTGTGTCCCGGGGCCCGCCCGCGCGGCCCCGGTTCACCGGGCCGCCGTACCGGCGCCCGCGGGCGCCACCGCGAGCTTCTTGTCGTCGCCGGCGCGCACCGGGACGTCCTCCATGACGCCTCGCCCCTCGGAGAGCCGGAGGCTGACGTCGAGCACGTGCAGGGAGAAGTCGGCGCTCAGGAAGGGCTGCTCCCCCTTGATGATTGCCATGGCCATGTCAGCCACACCCGCGCCGACCGTGAGGTCGTGGGTGTCGTCGTAGCGGTGCCGGGCGGGCGGAATCACGAAGGGCAGCTGTTCCGGTTCGCCGAGGTAGGCGTTGGTCTTGCCGCTCGTCCTGGCGTTGCGCCGCAGCATGACCGGGGCCGACGCCTGCCATACGTCGCCCACCGAGAGGGTCCCCTGGTCGCCGATGACGGTGAGGGACAGATCGGCCGGCGCGACCCAGCCGATGCTGAGTCTGCACACGGTGCCGTCGGCGAACTCCAGGAAGCCGAGGGAGATGTCGGGTGCCACCTCGGTGTGCTCGGGCCACTGTCCGCCGAGCTGGAGCGAGGTGTGGGCCGCCATCCGCACCACCGGCCCGAACATGGCCACCAGCCAGCTGAGTTGGTAGCCCGCGTGTTCCATGACGCAGCCGTTGGCGATCTCGTCCCGATAGGGCCAGGGCACACCCCGCCGGCTGCGCCACTGCGTGTACGGCATGAAGGCCAGGGCGCCCATGTCGAGCGAGGCGTGCACCAGACGCGGCTTGCCGATCAGTCCGTCGCCGACGGCGCGCAGCAGCGTCTGCGCGGACTGGCTGAAGACGGTCGACGGGGCACTCGACAGCAGCAGCCCCCTCTCCCTGGCCAGTTCGACGAGTTCCGTCGCCTCCGGGAGCGTGGAGGCGAGCGGCTTCTCCGAGTAGACGTGCTTGCCCGCCAGCAGGGCCGCCTTGGTCACGGTGTAGTGCTGGGACACGGGGGTCAGGTTCACCACGAGGGAGACGTCCGGATCGGCCAGCACCTCCCGGAGGTCGCCGAAGACGCGTCCGCCGTACTCACCGGCGAACGAGGCGGCGCGTTCGCTTTCCACGTCGAAGGCGCCCTTGACCTCGATGTGGGGGTAATTGGGCAGGGTGGCGCCGTAGAAGTCCGCGGCGTATCCACAGCCGACGAAGACCGCTCCGACCGTTTCGCCGGCCGCCTCCGGACCACGCTCGACGTGCTCGTTCTTGGTGCTGGTCATGTCCCCTCCAGAGAAGTTCTCGCATGGGTGCCGGAAGACGGCGGCGTGCCGTTCGCCGTCGGGGCACTGATCGGCTGTGTTTCGTCGAAGGAGAAGCGCCGATTTCCGCGTGTTCCCGATGTCACCGCGGGCGGCGAGGGCCGCTTGCCGACTGCCGGGATTCATGAACCCGGGAAAATGCACGGGAACCGCGATCACCGGGTTCCGAATTATCGGGAACCCGCGGCGGATGAATGAGTGACTGGACATTAGCAGGGCGTCCGGCCGTGATCCAGACCCGTGCGCGGAATACGCGGCCCCTTTTCCTCGCCGTGAATTCCCGGCGGAGGAACCCGGTGTCACCCGGGCAGCGGTGGGGCCAGTCGTTCCTCGGCGGCGTCGGCCAGGACGGCCAGGGGATCGGCCAGCAACGCGGAGAAACCCAGTTCGGCGGCGCCCACGAGGACGGTGTCCTCGCCGAGCCGGCTGACCCGCAGACAGAGCTTCTCGCGGGAGGCGGCGAGGGTGCTGATGTTGATACGGCTGCGGATCTGCGCGGCCGCGCCGAGGAACAGGTCGCGGAGCATGCCGCCGAAGATGACGACGCTGGGGTTGAAGAGGTTGACCAGATTGGCGACACCGACGCCGAGCCAGTCGCCGACCTGGTGCAGCGCGGCCCGCGCCACCACGTCTCCCCGGTCGGCGGCGGAGACGACCGCCCGCACCACGTCCTGGCCGGTCTCCTGCGGGTCGCGGCCGGCGGCGGCGAGCAGGGCACGTTCGCCGGCCTCGGCTTCGAGGCAGCCGCGGGCGCCGCAGCCGCAGGGGCTGCCGTCGCGCGGGTTGACGATCATGTGGCCGACCTCGCCGCCGTACCCGTCCGTGCCGCGCAGCAGCCGGCCGCCGGTGACCAGGCCGCCGCCGATGCCGATGTCCCCGTGCAGATAGACGATGTTGTCGCTGCCCACCCCGGCGCCCCGCAGATGTTCGGCGAGGGCACCGAGGTTCGCCTCGTTGTCCACCTCGACGGGGACGCCGAGGTCGAGCCGGCGGGCGAGTTCGGTGCGGAAGTCCTGATCGGTCCAGCCCATGTTGGGGGCGCGCCGCACCAGGCCGTCGGGGTGCCGGACGATGCCCCGCACGGCCACTCCGACGCCGACGCAGCGGCTGCCGGGCTCCGCGATCGCCAGCATCTGCCGGGCGAACCCGGCGAGGGCGTCGGCGACCTCCGCGGGATCGTTCGGTTCGTCCAGCGGCCAGGAGCGTTCGCGCCGGTCGAGGAAGACACCGCCGAGTCCGATGCGGGCGGCCGCGAGACGGTCCACCCCGACGTCGTACGCGAGCACGTACACACGGGCCGACTCAGGCCGTACGACCAGCGAGGGCCGGCCCGCCCGGCCGGTGTCGCGCGGGAGCTCCTCGAGGACGAGCCCGGCCGTGGTCAGGTCGGTGACCAGTCCCAGGATGGTGCTGCGGTTGAGCCCCATGCGGTCGGCGAGGGCGGCCCGGGAGACGGGTCCGCCGATGTGGACGTGGTGCAGCAGGGTGCTGAGGTTGTGCCGTCGGATCTCCTCCTGGGAATGGCCGACTTTCATGGCACGGGGACCTCGTTGTCACGGGAGCGTGGGGCATTCATCGCTGTACGGCTCGGTGCCGGGACAGCGCGTCCACACCCGCGGCCACCAGCAGCACCGAACCCGTGACAGCGTACTTGACCCCCGAGCTGTACCCCATGAGACCCATCCCGTTCTGGATGACGGCCACCAGCATCCCGCCCAGCACGGCGTCGACGACCCGGCCCCGCCCGCCGAAGAGACTGGTGCCGCCGATGACGGCGGCCCCGACGGCGAGCAGCAGGACGTTGCTGCCCCCGGTGTTGGGGTCCACGGAGTTGCCCCGGGAAGCCGCGATGATGCCGCCGACCGCCGCCATGGCCGAGCAGATGACGAAGGCGGTGATGCGGATGAACGCCACGTTGATGCCGGCCCGCCGGGCCGCCTCGGCGTTGCCGCCGACGGAGTAGATGTGCAGACCGAACGGGGTGCGCTGGAGGACGAACGTGCCCAGCACGAGCAGGACGCCGATGAGCGGCACCACGATGGGCACGCCCTTCAGCGAGACCACCACCGCGTTGCGGCTGCGCTCCTGGTTGAGCACGTACACGGCCAGGGCGCCGAGCACCGTCGGCAGGCCGAGGCGGACGGCGACCAGCACCGGCGGGGTGGTCGCCAGCCCCCGGCGGCGGCGGTTGTGGTCACGGCGCAGCAGGATCGCCGCGTACACCGCGACACCGCACACCAGCAGCAGCCATCCGGCCAGGGGCGAGAGGTTGTTGTTGGCGATGGCCAGCAGGGTCTTGTCCTCGATGGAGATGTTCGTGCCCTCCTTCAGCAGGATCAGCACGATGCCCTGGAAGCCCAGGAACGCGGCCAGCGTGACCACGAACGAGGGGATGCCCACCTTCGCGACCAGCGTGCCCAGGAGCAGGCCGATGACGACGCCGGTCAGCATGGCGGCGGCGACGGCGCCGTACCACGGCCATCCGTGGTTGGTGAGGAGGATGGCCAGCACCGCGGCGCAGACACCGCTGGCGTATCCGGCGGACAGGTCGATCTCCCCGAGGAGGAGGACGAAGACCAGCCCCATGGCGATCGCGATGCTGCCCGCCCCCTGGGTGAGCAGGTTGGCGAAGTTGAGGTCGGAGAAGAAGACGGGGCTCAGGATTCCGAAGAAGACGCAGAGCGCCACCAGGCCGAGGACCGCGGGCAGGGCCCCGAGTTCGCCGCCGCGCAGCCGGTCGCGGTAGCCGGTGACCAGCGCGCGCAGACCGGGGACGGCGGCGTCGGACTGCGCGCCGGACGCGCCGGGGTTCTCCGGCCGTTCGGGCTTCTCGGGGGCGACGGCGGTGGTCATGCGGCTGCTCCATTGGTGTCGGTGAGGCCCAGGTTTCCGCTGCGGCCCGAGGTGATCAGTTCGACGAGCTGGGCGTGTGTCACGTCCGAGGTCCTGACCTGGGCGGCCGTCCGGCCCAGGTAGAGGGCGGCGATCTGGTCGGACACCGCGAAGACGTCGTTCATGTTGTGCGAGATGAGCACCACGGCCAGGCCGTTGTCGGCCAGCCGCCGCACCAGTTCCAGGACCTGGGCGGTCTGGGCGACGCCCAGTGCGGCGGTCGGCTCGTCGAGGATGACGAGCTTGCTGTTCCACAGCACCGCCTTGGCGATGGCGACGGTCTGGCGCTGGCCGCCGGAGAGGCTGGAGACCCGCTGCCGCAGGGACTTGACGGTCTTGACCGAGAGTCCGGCGAGGGTCTTGGCGGCCAGTTCCTCCATGGTCGCGTCGTCGAGGAGCAGGCCCCTGCGCTTCTCCCGGCCGAGGAACATGTTCTGGACGATGTCCAGGTTGTCGCACAGGGCGAGGTCCTGGTACACGATCTCCACGCCGAGCGCGGCGGCGTCCCGGGGGCTGTGCATCTGCACCTGCTCGCCGTCGAACCAGTACTCGCCGGCGTCGATGGAGTGGATCCCCCCGATGCATTTGACCAGGGTGGACTTGCCGGCGCCGTTGTCGCCCACGAGGGCGGTCACTTCGCCGGGGCAGGCGCTGAAGGCCACGTCGTGCAGCACCTGCACCGGGCCGAAACTCTTGTTGACGCCGCGCAGTTGGAGGATGGGGGTCGCTGTCATGGAGGACGGCTCCTGAAGTCGTGGGGCCGCGGGTTCCGGCAGGCGGTCAGGGCGCCTTGGAACCCGCGGCCGGCCTGTGGGCCCGGCTGGAGTGGGTTACTGGATGCCGGCCTTGGCGCACAGGGCGGCGTACCGGCCGGTGCACAGCTGGGCCTTGGTCACGTATCCGTCGTTCACGACGTCCTTGACGTTGTCCTTGTAGACGGCGACCGGGGTGAGCAGCACGGAGGGCACCGTACGCCCGCCCTGGGGGTCCTTGACGCTCCCGTTGGTCTGCCCCTTCTTGCCCTTGGCCAGGGCGACGGCGAGCCGGGCGGTCGCGTCGGCCTCCTTCTTGACCGCCTTGTAGACGGTCATGCACTGGTCGCCGGCCAGGATGTTCTGCAGGCCCTGCACGGTGGCGTCCTGCCCGGTCACCGGCACCTGGCCGTTGCGGTGGTTCTTGCGCAGCACCGCGATGGCCGCGTTGCCGAGGCCGTCGTTGGCGGCCAGCACGCCGCCGATCCGGGGCTCGCTGGTGAGCATCTGCTCGAAGATGGTCCCGGCCTGGGCGTTGTCCCAGTCGGGCACGGACTGGTTGGGGCCCTTGACGTACTCGCCGGAGCTGTACTTGGGGTCGAGGACGCTGTTGTAACCCTGGGCGAAGAGCGTGGCGTTGTTGTCGGTGGGCGAGCCGTTCAGCTCGGCGACGACCGGCTTCTTCGCCTTCATGTCCGACAGGCACTTGCTCAGGCCCTCGCCCTGCAACTTGCCGACCACCGTGTTGTCGAAGCTCACGTAGTACTGGGCGGAGCCGCCGAGCGTCAGCCGGTCGTAGTCGATGGTGGCCACTCCCTGGGCCTTGGCCTTGTCCAGGACGGCCTTGCCGGTGCCGCTGTCGAGGTTGACGATCACCAGGACGTTCACGCCGCTGCTGATCATCTGGTCCGCGATCGTCTGGAACGCCTGCTTGTCGCCCTGGGCGTTCTGGATGTCGTAGTCGACGCCCGCCGCCTTGAACGCCTTGGCGAGGTAGGGGCGGTCGGCCGTCTCCCAGCGGGCGGACGACTTGCTGTCCGGGAGGATCACGCCGATCTTCGGCTTCTTGCCGCCGGAGCCCGACGAGTCGCCGCCCGACGAGGAGTTCCCGCAGGCGGTGAGGGTCGTCAGCAGCGCCACGGAGGCTGTGGTGAGGAGGAGCCCCTTGCGCATGGGCAGGGTCCTTTCTGGGGCGTGGCCGGGTGCGCATCCGCCCACGGATGTGCTCGAAGGGATGTGGGACACGGAAGCGCACGCGTGACCGGCTTCGGTGGGTATCGACGTCCACCGCGCTGAATGTTGTCGGCCAGAACATACGGCTACCGCCGCCGTCTCGGCCACCCCCGCGCAACCTCGAAATCGACCGGAGCCGGTAACGAATCGGCCACGTCGCCGAAACCCCGACGTCCGGCCCGGTGCCCGTGACCGGTTCGACGGGCTCAGGAGTGCGGGGGCCAGGGGCGGTCGGCATATCGTCGGAGCCCGCGCCGAAGAGCACCGACCCGGCTCGCCGCCCGGCCACCCGGCAGGCCGGGGACGCCGCTTGCCCCCGTCCAGAAGGAACCACGCCATGACCGCCCCGCAGTCCTTACCGCTGGAACCCGCCCCGCTCCACGTGCCCGACGAGGTCCTCGACGACCTGCGCGCCCGGCTCGCGTCCACCCGGCCGCCGGTGGACGAGGGCAACGAGGACTGGTCCTACGGTGTGCCCGCCGGCTATCTCGGCGAACTGATCGCCTACTGGCGGGACGGCTACGACTGGCGCGCGGCCGAGGCCGCCATCAACCGGCACGAGCACTACCAGGTGAGCGTCGCCGGTGTTCCGGTGCACTTCCTGCGCGAACCCGGCCGCGGCCCCCGGCCGATCCCGTTGATCCTCACCCACGGCTGGCCCTGGACGTTCTGGCACTGGTCGAAGGTGATCGGCCCGCTCGCCGACCCGGCCGCGTTCGGCGGTGACCCCGCGGACGCCTTCGACGTCATCGTGCCGTCCCTGCCCGGCTTCGGCTTCCCCGGACCGCTCACCGGCTTCCCGGACGTCAACTTCTGGAAGGTCGCCGACCTCTGGCACACCCTGATGACCGAGACGCTGGGGTACGAGAAGTACGCCGCCGGTGGCTGCGACATCGGCGGGATCGTCACGAGCCAGCTCGGTCACAAGTACGCCGGCGAGCTGTACGGCATCCACATCGGCTCGGGGCTGCCGCTCGACTTCTTCAACGGCCCCCGTGCCTGGGACTTCGCCCGGAACCGGCCGCTCACCGACGACCAGCCCGCCGACGTGCGCGCCCGCCTCGTCGAGATGGACCGCCGCTCGGCCTCCCACCTCGCCGTGCACATGCTCGACGGCGCGACCCTGGCCCACGCGCTGAGCGATTCGCCCGCCGGGCTGCTCGCCTGGCTGCTGGAGCGCTGGAACGCCTGGAGCGACAACGGCGGCGACGTCGAGTCCGTGTTCAGCAGGGACGACATGCTCACCCACGCCACGATCTACTGGGTGAACAACTCGATCGCCACGTCGATGCGTTACTACGCCAACGCCAACCGCCACCCCTGGGCACCCGCCCACGACCGCACCCCGGTCGTGCAGGCACCGGTCGGCCTCACCTTCGTCCGTTACGAGAACCCGCCCGGCGTGCACACCACCGAGGAGCGCGTGCGGGCGTTCCGGAGCGGCCCGCAGGCCGGCTGGTTCAACCACGTCAACGTCAACGCCCACGACCGCGGCGGCCACTTCATCCCGTGGGAGAACCCCGGCGCCTGGGTGGGCGACCTGCGCCGCACCTTCCGCGGCCGCAGGCCCTGAACGCCATCGCGTCCGGCCGGCGGGTGGGCCGGCCGGACGCGATGCCGCCGCGTTCGCGGCTCAGTTGTCCCGGTACGCCTCCAGCAGCCGCAGCCACACCTCGCTGAGGGTCGGGTACGACGGCACCACGTGCCACAGCCGGCTGACCGGGACGTGCCCGGCGACGGCGACGGTGGCGGAGTGGATGAGTTCCCCGACGCCCGGGCCGACGAAGGTGACGCCCCGCAGGATCTCGTCCTCCAGGTCGACGACCATGCGGGCGCGGCCCTTGTAGCCGTCGCCGTACAGGGACGCGCCGGCGACGGAGGAGAACTCCACGTCCACGGCGCGGACCCGGTGGCCGGCCTGCTCCGCCTCGGCGAGCGAGAGGCCGACGGCGGCGGCCTCGGGGTCGGTGAAGACGACCTGGGGCACGGCCTCGTGGTCGGCGGTCGCCGCGTGCGCGCCCCAGGGACCGTCGAGCAGCGGGGTGCCGGCCGCGCGGGCGCCGATGGCGGCACCGGCGACCCGGGCCTGGTACTTGCCCTGGTGGGTGAGGAGCGCGCGGTGGTTGACGTCGCCGACGGCGTACAGCCAGTCGGTGCCGGTGACGCGCAGGGTGTCGTCCACGTCGAGCCAGGCACCGGGTTCCAGGCCGACGGTGTCGAGCCCGATGTCGTCGGTCTGCGGGACGCGGCCGGTGGCGAAGAGGATCTCGTCGGCCTCGAACCGCTCACCCGAACGGGTGCGGGCGACCACGGTGCCGTTCTCCCGGGTGACGGACTCCACGGACGCGCCGACGCGCACGTCGACGCCCGCCTCGCCGAGCGACTCGGCGACCAGTTCCCCGGCGAACGGCTCCATCCGGCTGAGCAGCCCCTTGCCCCGCACCAGCAGGGTGACCCGGGAGCCGAGGGCCTGCCAGGCGGTGGCCATCTCGGTGGCGACGACACCACCGCCGACGACGATCAGCCGGCCGGGCACCGACTCCGCGCTGGTGGCCTCCCGGCTGGTCCAGGGCCGTACGTCGGCGAGGCCGGGCAGATCGGGCAGCTGGGCGCGGGTGCCCGTGCAGACCGCGACCGCGTGCCGGGCGGTGAGGGTGGTGACCGTGCCGTCCGACACGGTGACGGTCACCGTCCGGGGCCCGGCGAGGCGGCCGTGGCCCCGGTAGAGGTCGGCGCCGATGCCCTCGACCCAGTCGACTTGGCCGTCGTCCTGCCAGTGGGAGGTGAAGTCGTCGCGCCGGGCGAGCACGGCGGGGGCGTCGAGGGGGCCTTGGACCGCCTGGGCGAGACCGGGCAGCCGGCGGGCGTCGGCCTGGGCGATGACCGGCCTGAGCAGCGCCTTGCTGGGCATACAGGCCCAGTACGAGCACTCGCCGCCGACCAGTTCGCTCTCCACGACCGCGGTGGTGAGACCGGCCGCGCGGGTGCGGTCGGCGACGTTCTCCCCCACGGGCCCGGCCCCGAGCACCACGACGTCGTACGCGATGGTTTCCGTTTCCGTCATGGGGTCAGTCTGCTGGGTGGTGTGCGCGTCGGCCACATGGGTACGTGCGCGGCACGCGGGCGTCCGGTGCGCGGGGCATCCGGGTGCGCGCGGACAGTGTGCGGAATAGGCCGCTCGGCGGCCGTGTTTCCGCCGTCGGCACACCCCCACACCAGGAAGAGGGAACCAGGCCATGAGCAGCACCGTGGAACTGACCAAGGAGAACTTCGACGACACGGTCACCGAGAACGACTTCGTTCTCATCGACTTCTGGGCGTCCTGGTGCGGGCCGTGCCGGCAGTTCGCGCCGGTGTACGAGAAGGCCGCCGAGGAGAATCCGGACCTGGTGTTCGGCAAGGTGGACACCGAGGCGCAGCCGGAGCTGGCCCAGGCGTTCGGCATCCAGTCGATTCCGACGCTGATGATCGTGCGCGACCGGGTGGCCGTGTTCGCCCAGCCGGGCGCGCTGCCCGAGGCGGCCCTCACGGACGTCATCGGCCAGGCCCGCAAGCTGGACATGGACGAGGTCCGCAAGAGCATCGCCGCGCAGGAGGGTCAGGGCGAGTAGCCCGTCCGGCCGTTTCCGGGCGGCGGGCCGGGCTCAGGTGGAGTCGCGGTGTACGACCGAGACGTCCAGCACCCTGTGCACCTCCGGCTCGCCGCCCGTCTCGCGCACCACGCGGTCGACCAGCGCGGCGAGGTAGCGGCCCGAGGGCAGTTCGATGCGGACGGTGCTGAGCCGGGGCCGCAGCAGCCGGCCGAGCATCAGGTCGTCGGCGCCGATCACGGCCACGTCGTCGGGGATGCGCAGGCCCTCGTCCTGGAGGGCGCGCATCAGCAGCATGGCGTACTCGTCGTTGTAGGCGAAGACGGCGTCCAGGCCGGGCCAGTGGGCGGCGAGCCGGGCGGCGGACTGCTCGGTGTAGGCGAGCGGCACCTCGGCGACGGTCGCGCCGGTGCCGCGCAGAGCCTGACGGGCGCCCGCGAGCCGGGGCCGCGAACAGGGCTGGAGGCCGGGTTCGGCGGGGACGACGACGCCGATCCGGCGCCTGCCCCGCTGGTACAGATGGCCGGCCGCGCACCGGCCCACGGCCTCGTGGTCCATCAGCAGGGCGTGCGCGCCCTCGACGCGTTCGGGGCCGAGGGTGACCACCGCGCGGGCGCCCGAGCGCTTGAGGATCGCCACGCCCCGCGGCCCGCACCCGGAGCCGGGCACCAGTACCGCCACGGGCCGCAACTCGGCCCAGGCGCGGGCGGCTTCGTCGCCCTCCAGGCCGACGGAGCCGTACTGGACGACGGTGTAGTCGAGCCGTCCCAGCGCTCCTTGCACCTCGCTCAGGAACGCGCTGTAGAGGGGCCCGGCCGGGATCGCCGGGGCGGGCATGAGGACCGTACGGCTGTGTCCGGCGCGCAGGCTGCGGGCGGCGGCGTGCGGCACGTACCCCAGCTCCCGCGCGGCCTCGTGGACGCGGCGGCGGGTGGGCTCGCTGATCCGTACGGAGTGGGTGTTGTTCAGGACGTAGGACACGGTCGCGCGCGAGACGCCGGCCAGGCGGGCCACATCGGCACTCGTGGGCGTGTTCGGTTTCTGCACCATGACAGACCGCATCTTGGCAGAGCGGTCCGGCACCGCGGCGGGCGGGGCATCGTGGTTCGCGGTTGGACCAAGTGCCGTATCGTGTACGGCCGTTGACTCCGGGAGGTCAGGTGGGCGGGTCCGTGCGGGTCACCCGGGCGACCAGGTCGACCCAGGCCGCCTCCAGGCGCTCCATGGGCATTCCGAGCTGCCGGGTCAGATGGTGGATCAGCGCGGGGTCGAGCGAGGCGAGCAGGGTATGGGAAAGCAGCTCGCAGTCGGCGTCCGGCACGATCTGCCGCAGCAGCATGGTGACATGGGTGCGCAGCGCCTGGACCGCGGGGTGGGAGAAGCGGCGGCAGGCCTCGGGCTGTGCGGCCAGCTGGAGTTCCAGCTGTTCGGCCGAACGGTAGAGCACCGCGATGCCGAACGCGCGCAGCCGCTCCAGGGGCGGGGCGCCGGGCCCCAGCGGCGGGGGTCCGCCCAGGAAGTCGGCCTGGAGCCGCCGGCCGGAGTGGTCCAGCAGGGCCATCAGCAGTCCCGTGCGGTCGCCGAAGCGCCTGAAGACGGTGCCCTTGCCCACCTTGGCCGCCGCCGCGACGGCCTCCATGGTGACCCCGGCCACGCCGTGCTCCGCGATCAGCCGGGCGGCGGCCTCCAGGAGCCGGGCGCGGTTGCGGGCCGCGTCGGCGCGCAGACCGGGCTCTTCGGGAGCCGTACCCAGCTCCAGCAAGGTCGGCTCCTGCGGCGTCGGCAGGGGGTGCGGCAGGCTGGACATGAACACAGCGTAAAGCACGGGAACAGAACTGGACCAGGGTCCGGTTAGGGTGGTAGAAAGTTAAACGGACCTTGGTCCGGATCGTAACGGCGATGTTTCAGCCCCTGGAGATTTCCCATGTCTGTTCGTATCCTCGCGCTCGTCGGCAGCCTCCGCGCCGGTTCGCACAACCGTCAGCTGGCCGAGGCGGCCGCCAAGCTCGCCCCGGAAGGTGCGGAGGTCGTGATCTTCGAGGGCCTGGCCGACGTGCCCTTCTACAACGAGGACATCGACGTCGAGGGCAGCGTCCCGGCCGCCGCCGCGAAGCTGCGTGAGGCCGCCCAGGCCGCCGACGCCTTCCTGCTGTTCTCGCCCGAGTACAACGGCACCATGCCGGCCGTGCTCAAGAACGCCATCGACTGGCTGTCCCGCCCGTACGGCGCCGGCGCCTTCGGCGGCAAGCCCGCCGCCGTCATCGGCACCGCCTTCGGCCAGTACGGCGGCGTGTGGGCGCAGGACGACACCCGCAAGTCCGTGGGCATCGCCGGCGGCAAGGTGATCGAGGACATCAAGCTGTCCATCCCCGGCTCCATGACCCGCTTCGCCGAGACCCACCCGGTCGACGACACCGAGGTCGCCGGCCAGCTGAGCGAGGTCGTGACGCGCCTGCACGGCGTCGCCGCGGAGATCACCGCCGCCTGAGCCTCGGCACCGCACGCGCCCGAAGGGGCCGGAACCCGCTGGTTCCGGCCCCTTCGGGCGTTCGGGACGCTACGGCACCCGGGTCACACCGCGCGCCGCGGCCGACTCCCGGCGCCGCCGGGGGGTATGCGGACGGTGGCCGTACCGCCGTGCCGTGAGCCGTCCGAGGAGGAAGCCGTGCCCCTGGTCCCGCCCCCGTTCGACCCGGAACTCGCCGCGTGCCTGGAGTCGCTGGGGGACGCGGCGGTGCCCGGGTTCAGCCTGGCGGACCTCGACGCGGCCCGGCGCGGCGCGGGGGTCGGCGCGGGGCTGGCGGACCTCACCCTGGGCGGCGCCTTCGAGGTGACGGAGTGCGCGGTGCCGGGACCGCCGGACGCCCCCGGGATCTGCCTGGTGGTCTGCCGCCCGGTGTCGGCCACGGGTCCGCTGCCGGTGCTCTACCACGTGCACGGCGGCGGCATGATGGCCGGCACCGGCCGCGCCGGGGTGGACGTACCGCTGGACTGGGCACGGGAGTTGGGCGCGGTGGTGGTGTCGGTCGAGTACCGGCTCGCGCCCGAGCACCCGCATCCGGCGCCGGTCGAGGACGTGTACGCGGGCCTGCGGTGGACGGCCGGGCACGCGCGGGAGATCGGCGGCGACCCGGAGCGGATCGTGGTGGCCGGCGCCAGCGCGGGCGGCGGGCTGACGGCCGCCGTCACCCTGCTCGCCCGGGACCGGCGGGGGCCGCGCCCGTTGGGCCAGCTGCTGATGAGCCCGATGCTGGACGACCGCAACGACACCGTCTCCAGCCATCAGATGACCGGCGTCGGCCTCTGGGACCGCACCGCCAACGAGACCGCCTGGACGGCGCTGCTCGGTGCGCGCCGGGGCGGACCGGACGTCTCCCCCTACGCGGCCCCGGCCCGCGCCACGGACCTGTCCGGACTGCCGCCGGCCTACCTCGACACCGGCTCGGCGGAGACCTTCCGGGACGAGACGGTCGACTACGCGTCCCGCCTGTGGCGGGCCGGCGGCGAGGCCGAACTCCACGTCTGGCCCGGCGGGTTCCACGGCTTCGACACCCTGGCCCCGCAGGCGGCCCTGTCCCGGGCGGCGCGGACCGCCCGGCTCGGCTGGCTGCGACGGCTGCTGGGCGGCTGAGGCGCGGGACCCTTTCACCGCGCCCTTGTCGACGTCACCGTTCGGCAGACCTCGGGAGCCGCGCCGGCACGAACGGTGGCCCGCGGTGCGCGAACCGGCGCCGTGGCCGAGGGCGTCAGACCGTGAGCAGTCCGATGCCGAGGGCCAGCAGGGCGGCCACCTTGAGGAGTTCCAGGGCCACGTACCACAGGTGGCCGCGGGAACGGGGCAGGTCTTCGCCCGCGAGGACCCGGTCGGACCTGCGGTTGAGAGAAGGGCGGACGGCGGCCAGCTGGGCCAGCAGGAAGACCGCGACGGCGGCGGTGAGCCCGATGATCCAGGCGGGGGCGCCGGGTACCGCGACCGCCGCGATCACCACGACCGCGAACACCGCCTCGACCGCGTTCAGCGCCCGGAACACCAGCCGGCCGATGCCGAGCCCGATGGGGATGGTCACGCCCGGTGCGCGGAACTTCAGCGGCGCCTCCAGGAAGGAGATCGCCAGCACCATCCCGAGCCAGACGAAGGTGACCGCGGTGGCGACGGCGGACGTGGCGTTCATCGAGGTGCCGCCTTTCTCACGTCCCGTGCGGGGGTGCCCGTCTCGCTCAGGTGGGCGAGGCAGAGGTCGGGTCGGGCGAACGGCTCCAGACGGGTGGCCGTCAGCGGCGCGTCGAGCCGCGCCAACGCGCCCTGGATCAGGCCGAGATGGAGCGGGCAGACCAACTCCCCGTGCTCCTCGGCGAGTTCGAGGAAGGGGCAGTGCCGCAGCCCGATCCGCCGCGGGGGCCGCGCCCCGCTGTGCTCGGCCTCCGGCTCGAACCCCAGGTCGTCCAGCAGGGCGAGGAGACGGGTGACCGACCCCTCGGCCGAAGGCCGCTCGAAGGGGGGCGGCGGGTCGGCCAGGAAGCGGCCCCACGCGCGGCCCGTCTCCAGGGCCTCCTCGCGCGCCTCGACCGGATCGGCGAGGGCCAGACGACTGAGCAGCATCCGCGCCAGCAGCAGGTAACCGCGCGCACCGCCGCGGTCCATGCCGGGGTGGACGGTGTACACGGTGCGCGGCCGGCCCGGGCCGCTCGGCGCCTCGGCCCGGCGCTCGACCAGACCGTCGGCCACCAGGGCGTCCAGGTGGAAGCGGACGGTGTTGGGGTGGACGCCGAGGCGCTCGGCGGTCTCCGTGACGCCGAGCGGCCCGGACGCGGCCCGCAGCACGTCCAGCACCGCGCGCCGACGGGGACTCTCCGCCACGTCCCACCTCTCACCTGCGTATATTTTTCACAAATCCAACGTGTAGTAATTGTACGTCGAGCTTCGGAGACGACAGACAGCGAGGGGTGCAGATGACGTCATCGTCCGCCGCCGGCGACGGACCGGCGCAGCAGGCGGAACCGGTTCCGCGGGTCCTGTGCGACGCCCGGGCACTGGCGTCGCAGCCGCCACTGCCGTCCGGCGTGCTGTGGAAACTCGCCGAAGGCGGGCGCCAGTTGGACGCCAACGTGGTGCGGCTCGCCCCCGGCGGACGGATCGCGGCGCACACGGAGGCGCGACTGGACGTCCTGCTCCTGGTCGTCGCCGGGTCCGGCGTCCTCGGCGCGGGCCCCGCCGGGTCGCCGTGCCCGGTCGCCGAGGGCGCCCTGGTGTGGCTGCCCCACGGCTCCGCCCGCGGCATCACCGCCGGCGACGAGGGTCTGACGTACCTCACCGTCCACACCCGCCGCCCCGGCCTCGGCATCACGGCCCGGCCGGACGACGGTCCGGCCCGACCCGCCCCCGCGCCCGAAGGGCCCGACGCCGTTCCCACCGCCCGGAATGATCCCGTCCGCTCGGAAGTTGACCCGTGACATGAAGGCCATCGCACTCGACACGTACGGATCCCCCGACGATCTGCGGCTCGTGGAGCTGCCCGAACCCAAGGTGGCGCCCGGCGAGGTGCTGATCCGGGTGAAGGCGGCCGGGGTCAACCCGGTCGACTGGAAGCTCGGCGCCGGCATGCTGGACGCCGTGATGGAGGCCCGTTTCCCGCTGATCTCCGGCTGGGACGTCGCGGGCGTGGTGGAGCGGGTCGGCTTCGACGCCACGGAGTTCGCCGTGGGCGACGAGGTCTACGGCTACATCCGCAAGGACTGGGCGCAGAACGGCGCGTACGCCGAACTCGTCTCGGCGCCCGTGCGCACCCTCGCGAAGAAGCCCGCGTCGCTGAGCTGGGAGGAGGCGGCGGGTGTCCCGCTCGCCGGGCTCACCGCGTACCAGTCGATCGAGCGGCTGGGCGTCGACCGGGGCGACGTGGTGCTCGTGCACGCCGCGGCCGGCGGGGTCGGCTCGCTCGGGGTGCAGATCGCCGTCGCCCGCGGCGCGCGCGTCATCGGCACGGCGAGCGAGCGCAACCACGCGTTCCTGCGCTCGCTCGGCGCGGAGCCGGTCACCTACGGCGAGGGGCTCGTCGACCGCGTGCGGGAGCTCGCTCCCGGGGGCGTCGACGCGGTGCTCGACTTCGTCGGGGACGGCGCGGTCCGGCAGTCGCTGCCGCTGCTGCGGCGTCCGGGCCGCGTCGCGTCGATCGCCGACGGCGAGGCCGCGCTCGCCGCGGGCGGCCAGTACGTGTGGGTCCGCCCGTCGTCCGCCGACCTGACGACCCTGGCCCAGCTCGCGGACGCGGGCAAGCTCACGGTGCACGTGGAGAAGGCCCTGCCGCTGGCGGAGGCGGCCGAGGCCTGGCGGCTGAGCCAGTCCGGACGCACCCGCGGCAAGATCGTCCTCACGGTCTGAGCCCGGAGGGCTCCGCGCCCGGGAGTCCCGCCCTGGGTGGGGTCGCCCCCACCCAGGGCTCCGTGCTCAGGAGATCGTCCGGCAGACCGTTCCGTTGAGGGTGAAGGCCGTCGGAGCGGGGTTGGCGCCGTCGTTGGCGCCCACGAAGCCGAACTCGGCGGAGTTTCCGCCGTTCGGCGCGAGCCGGGCGTTGCTGTCGGTGCTGGTCACGTGGACGTGCTGCCCGTCGCTGGTGACGTCGGCGTTCCACCACGAGGAGACGGACTGCCCGGCCGACGGCCAGTCGAAGGTCAGCGTCCAGCCGTCGATGTCGGCCGGGCCGACGTTGCTCACCACCACGTCGGAGACGAAGCCGTTGCCCCAGCCGGAGGTCACCTGGTACGAGACGGTGCAGGTGCTGTCGTCCGGCGTACCGGTGGTGAAGGTCAGCGGCACGGAGGGCCGGGAGAGGTGTCCCGCCTTGTCCCGGGCCAGCACGTTGACCGTGTGCCGGGAGCCGGCCGGCAGGTTGCGGATCGTGGCGGAGGTGCCGGTGGACGAACCGAGCAGCTGGAGGCCGGTGCCGAGCTGCTCGTAGACCTCGTACCGGTCCACCGCTCCGTCGGCGGCCGGCCAGCTCAGGGTGGCGCTGTCGGCGCCGACCGAGGTGGTCTGCGGTGTGCCGGGGGCGCCGACGGTGGCGGCGGAGGATCCGGTGCCGCTCTTCGGATGCGTCGTCAGCACGGTGATGGAGGAGGGCGCCAGGGTGACCGAGCCGGCCGTGGCGGTGCCGGTCGCGTCGACCAGACCGTCGTCGCCGGGTGCCCAGCGCTGCACCTGCGGGGCGGCGGAGCCGGCGGTGAAGCCCAGGTAGCGCAGGTCCACGGTGTGCTCGGTGGTGGTGCTCTGGTTCAGCAGCAGCACGCTGAGGTCGCCGTCGGCCCGGAGCACCGCGTGCGAGGAGACCTCGGAACCGGAGGTGCCGGAGGCCACCATGGTGTCGCCGGGGTCGCTGAGAGCGCCGAGCGTCTTGATGCCGTAGTACGGCGCGAACGGGGTGTTCACCGCCGGCTCGCAGACGCTGCCGGTGCAACTGCCGTTGGACAGCATGCCCATGTCGCCGTAGTCGGTCTCACCGCCCACGGTGGTGATGCCGCCCGCGCCGTTGTGGGTGTCCCACCAGTCCACGGTGAAGACGCCGTTCTCCATCGCCGTCATCATGGCCTCCGCGGCGAAGAGGCCGTTGGGCCTGCTGGTGAAGGCGCCGCCGCCGGAGTTGGAGTTCACCTCGGTCATCGCGATGCCGATCCGCGCGGAGTCGGCGCCCGCGTACCGGTTCACCAGGTTGCGCACCTCGCGCAGCTCACCGGGCAACTGCCGTACGGCGGCCAGCGACTGCTCGCCGCTGGTGTTGGGGTACCAGTGCACGCTCACGAAGTCGATGTCGTGGGCGACCGCGGCGAGCACGGTGTGGTTCCAGTCGCCGGTGTCCCCGGTGGCCACCGAACCGTCGGGCCAGTTGCCGGGCATGGTGAGCACCGCGCCGATCTTGACGGTCGGGTCGACCGCCTTCATGGCCTTGGCGTACGCCTCGACCTCCCGGGCGTACTGGTCGGGGGTCTTGTCGGCGTGGGTGTCGTTCTCCCAGCCGCTGCCGTAGACGCCGTTGCCGTAGATCTCGTTGCCGATCTCCCAGTACTTGGCCCCGTAGCCCTTGGTGACGTTGGCGTACCGGACCCAGTCCGCGGCCTCCTTGGCCGTCCCGGAGCCGTAGTTGGCGATCAGGATCGGCTGGGCGCCGGTGGCCTTGACGGTGCCCATGAAGGCGTCGAAGTCGGTGCCCGGGGCGACGTAACCGCCGGGCGCGGTGTTGTCGGCCCAGTGGTAGATGTCGGCGTAGGAGCCGCCCGGGTAGCGCAGCGCGCCGATCCCCGCGGACCGGTACAGGGAGGCCACCTCCGGGTCGTTCATGTTCGCGTCCCAGATGGCGGTGTTGGCGCCGAGCGCGGTCGGGCTGACGGTGCCCAGGCCCGCGCTCGCGTTGACCGTGACCGTGATGTCGGCCGGGTCGGCCGCGGCGGCGGGCGTGGCGAGCGGCAGCACCGCGGCCGCCACGGCCAGGGCTGCCGAGGCCGCGACGGCGAGCGGGCGACGCGGCCCGTCTGGTCGTCTCCTGCGGAACAGCATGGGGGTGTTCCTCCCGGGTGAGCGCCGGCCCGGGGCCACGCCGCGGAGCCGGACGATGAACGGGGAACGTGCGGCGTGCAGCGACCGCGCCGACCGTCGGCGAGGCGACGGCGAGCGGGGCTTGGGAGCGCTCCCATGATGGGAGCGTGTCCCAGTCATGTCAATCTTCCGGACCGTTCCGACCGTCGAGGCGGGCCAACCAGGGGCCGCGACAGGGAATTTGACGGCCAGCTAGGGTGCCCCCGTGAGCACGTACACCCACACCGATGAGAACGTCCCCGGCCGTCACGGCCCGCACGCCACCGCCGAGGCCGACCCGCGCGAGGTCGGCCGGGTGCGGACCGAGTACTCCCCTGCCTGCGACGGCGATCCGGACCCCGGCGAGATCGTCTGGACCTGGGTGCCGTTCGAGGAGAACGACGGGCGGGGCAAGGACCGGCCGGTGCTGGTCGTCGCCCGGGAGGCGGCGGGCACCCTGCTGGCCGTCCAGCTCTCCAGCAAGCGGCACGACGGCGACCGGGAGTGGGTGGCGATCGGCAGCGGGCCGTGGGACCGCTCGGGGCGCGACTCCTGGGTGGACGTGGACCGGGTGCTGCGGCTGCACGAGGACGGGATGCGCCGGGAGGCGTGCGCGCTGGACCGGATGCGGTTCAACCTCGTCCGGCAGCGGCTGCACGAGCGGTACGGCTGGACCTGAGCACGGCGCCGGACCTCGGCGCACAGCCGCCCGCGCGCGGGGACATCCGCACGACGGCCGAGGCGGCGCCCGGCCGCCCTCGTACCGGAACCCGCACGGGAACATCCGCACGAAGGCCGAGGCCCGCTACCCCAGGCTCAGCCGCCGGCGTGCGGGAAGGCCCGCGCGAAGGCCTCCCGCACCGTGGCCCCCGGTGACCGGTCGAGCACGCCGAAGACCACGTGCTCGAAGGTCCCCGCGAACCGGCCCCCGGACCCGAGCAGCGCGCGGAAGGCCTCCGCGACCTGGGCCGGGTCGTTCCGGAAGACGCCGCAGCCCCAGGCGCCGAGGACCAGGCGCCGGTAGCCGTGGGCGGCGGCGGTCTCCAGGACCCGTTCGGCCCGCGTGGCGAGGGCGGCCGGGATCTCGGCGGCGCGCTCGGGGCTCCGGCGCCGCAGCACACCCGCGTTGGGGGCGGCGGCGGTCAGGAAGCCCACGAGGTGGGGCTCGGCCAGCAGCCGCCCCCGGTCGTCGCGGAAGACGGGCACCGCCGGGCTGTGGATCACCCGGTCGGAGTAGAGCGGGTCACGGTCGGCGCGGTGGTGCTCGTAGAACTCCCGGGCCTCCAGCAGGCAGGTGTACAGCGCGGAGGCGCGGCACAGGGCCTCCTCCTGGGCCTGGGCGCCGTTGAGGTAGCCGCCGCCGGGGTTCCGCGCGGAGGCGAAGTTCAGTACGGCCACCGGGGCGCCGGCCAGTCTGCGGGCCGCCTCCGTGCTGCTCTCGCCGGTGACCTCGACGAACTGTTCGGTGCCGGGTGCGGGCGGCACCGGGACCGGCCCGGGGCCGTACATCCGGGTGCCGGCCCTGGCGGCCTCGACGGCCGCCGCGAGCGGTACCTCCCGGCCGTCCGGGGCCCGGTAGCGACCCGCCGCCACGATCTCTTCCGTCTGCGCGGCGATCCCGCGCAGGCGCGCGCTCATGGCGCCACCCCCGTGGGCGCCGTGACCGCGGCCCGCGCGGTCTCCCCCGTCGTGCTCATGCGGTCATCCTGGGTGATGCTGGTATGCGGTGCAACGGAGTTTCCCGCTCACGGAGCCCGCCGTAACCACGGACGGTCACGGAGACGAACGGTCGAAGAACGCCCGGAACGGCGGTCTTGTGCGAACCGGCACAAGGGTCTTGGGTGGGACGAGTGCCGGCCCGGCTCATCGAACACCGGACCGGCGGCATGGTGGAATCTCAGGAGGATCCCGACATGTCCGATGCGATCACCGACGGTGGTGACTGTACGGAGGACCGTACCGCCGTCACCGAGGCCGAGGTGGACGCCCTGGTCCAGGGCATCTGCTTCAAGACCGGGCCGCCCCGCACCCTCGGTGTGGAGCTGGAATGGCTCGTCCACGAGCGGGGTTCGCCACAGCGCCCCGTGACACCCGAACGGCTTGCCGCGGCCTACGCCGCGCTGCGGGCCGTGCCCCTCGGTTCGGCGCTCACCGTGGAGCCCGGCGGTCAGCTGGAGCTCAGCTCGCCGCCCGCCGCCTCCCTGATGGAGTGCGTCCGGACCGTCCGCGCCGACCTGGCCGCCGTGCGCACCGTCCTCGCCGGGGACGGGCTCGACCTCGTCGGCATCGGCCACGACCCCTTCCGTCTGCCGCGCCGGTTCCTGCGCGAGCCGCGCTACGACGCGATGGAGGCGTGTCTGGACCGCACCGGCCCGGCCGGCCGCCACATGATGCGGGCCTCCGCCTCCGTCCAGGTCTGCGTCGACGCGGGCTACGAGGAGCCGGGCCCGCTGGGGCACGGGCGGCGCTGGTGGCTGGCGCACCAGCTGGGCGCGGTCCTGGTGGCCGCCTTCGCCAACTCCCCGCTGATCGGCGGGCTGCCGACGGGCTGGCTGTCCACCCGGCAGCTGATGTGGATGGAGATCGGCGCGGGCCGCGCGGGAGCGCCCCCGCTGGACGAGGAGCCGCGGGCCGCGTGGGCCCGGCACGTGCTGGACTCCCCGGTGATGTGCGTGCGCCGGGACAGCGGACCGTGGGAGGTACCCGAGCGGCTGACCTTCCGGGAGTGGACGCGCTCGCGACGGCCCCGGCCGCCCACCCGGGCGGATCTGGACTACCACCTCACCACCCTCTTCCCGCCGGTCAGGCCGCGCGGTCACCTGGAGCTGCGGATGATCGACGCGCAGCCCGGCGAGGACGGCTGGATCGTGCCGCTCGCGGTGACGGCGGCGCTCTTCGACGACCCGATGGCCGCCGAGACCGCCTACCGGAGCGTGAAGACGCTGGCGGAGCGGGCCCATAACCTGCCCGCACCGCACAACCCGCTGTGGACCGACGCGGCCCGGCGGGGGCTCGCCGACCCGGAGCTGCGCGAGGTGGCCGCCGTGTGTTTCGCGGCGGCGCTGGACGCCCTGCCCCGGCTCGGCGCCACCGCCGAGCTGACGGACGCCGTCGCCGGGTACCTGGAGCGCCATGTGGCCCGGGGCCGCTGCCCGGCCGACGACCTGCTGGACGCGCTGCCCGGCACGCGCATCTCCCCGGCCGCGGGCGGCCGAACCGCCCACGGCAGGAAGGACATCCCGACATGACCGCCCCCGAGACCGACACCACGACTGCTCAGTGGGACGCCGAGGCCCTGCGCGAGCGCGCGCTGGCCTCGCTGACCAGGGCCCGGGACCGCACCACCTTGCTGACCACGTGCGTCGACGGACCCGAACTGACCGCGCAGCACTCGCCGTTGATGTCCCCGCTGGTGTGGGACCTCGCGCACATCGGCAACCAGGAGGAGCTGTGGCTGCTGCGGAACGTCGGCGGCCGGGAGGCGATGCGCCCGGAGATCGACAGCCTCTACGACGCCTTCGAGCATCCGCGTGCCGAGCGGCCCTCGCTGCCGCTGCTGCCGCCCGCGGAGGCCCGGCGCTACGCGGCCGAGGTCCGCGGCCGGGCGCTGGACCTGCTGGCGGGCGCCGACTTCCACGGCACCCGGCTGACCGAGGCCGGGTTCGCCTTCGGAATGATCGCTCAGCACGAACAGCAGCACGACGAGACGATGCTGATCACCCATCAGCTGCGTACCGGTCCGGCGGTGCTCACGGCGCCGGACCCGGAGCCGGGCCCGCCGTTCACCGGTCCGGCCGAGGTCCTGATACCCGGCGGCCCGTTCACCATGGGCACCTCCGGTGAGCCGTGGGCACTGGACAACGAACGCCCGGCGCACGTCCGGGAGGTGGCGTCCTTCCGGATCGACACCACGCCGGTGACGAACGGCGCGTACCAGGCGTTCATCGAGGACGGCGGCTACGACACCGAGCGCTGGTGGGCCCCGGAGGGCTGGGCGCACATCCGGCGGCACGGCATCACCGCCCCGCTGTTCTGGCGGCGCGACGGCGACCGCTGGCTGCGCCGCCGCTTCGGCACCACCGAGGCGGTGCCGCCGGACGAGCCGGTGCTGCACGTGTGCTGGTACGAGGCCGACGCCTACGCCCGCTGGGCCGGGCGCCGGCTGCCCACCGAGGCGGAGTGGGAGAAGGCCGCCCGGCACGACCCGGCCACCGGCCGCACCCGGCGCTACCCCTGGGGCGACGCCGACCCGGCACCGCACCACGCCAACCTGGGTCAGCGACACCTGGGGCCCGCCCCGGCCGGCAGCTACCCGGCGGGTGAGTCGCCGCACGGCGTACGGCAGTTGATCGGCGACGTGTGGGAGTGGACCGCGAGCGACTTCCTGCCGTATCCGGGGTTCCGGGCGTTCCCGTACAAGGAGTACTCGGAGGTGTTCTTCGGCCCGGAGTACAAGGTGCTGCGCGGAGGTTCGTTCGCCGTGGACCCGGTGGCCTGCCGGGGGACGTTCCGCAACTGGGACTACCCGATCCGGCGGCAGATCTTCTCCGGCTTCCGCACCGCCCGCTCGGAGGACGTCTGATGTGCCGTCATCTCGCCTATGTAGGCGCCGAGTTGGCCCTGAAAGACCTGTTGGTGGCGCCCGCGCACAGCCTGCTGCGGCAGTCGTGGGCGCCGCGCCGGCAGCGGTACGGCACCGTCAACGCCGACGGGTTCGGGGTCGGCTGGTACGCCCCCGGGGACCCCGCGCCCGCCCGCTACCGGCGGGCCGGGCCGATCTGGGCCGACCTGTCCTTCGCCGACCTGGCCCGGGTGGTGCGCTCGACCGCGGTGCTCGCCGCCGTCCGGGACGCCACCCTGGCAGGCGCGGACGCGGAGGCCGCGGCGGCGCCGTTCGCCTCCGGGCGCTGGCTGTTCAGCCACAACGGGGCGGTCCCGGGCTGGCCCGACGCGGCGGCGCCGCTGGTGCCCACGCTGCCGCCGGTCGACCTGCTGTCGCTGCCGGCGCGCACCGACTCGGCGTTCGTGTGGGCCCTGGTGCGGCACCGGCTGCGCGCCGGGGACGACCCGGAACGGGCCCTGTGCGGGGCGGTCCGCGAGGTCGCTCGGGCCGCCCCGGCCTCCCGGCTGAACCTGCTGCTGACGGACGGCACCACCATCGCCGCCACCGCCTGGGGCGACAGCCTCTGGTACCGCACGGAGCCCGGCCGGGGCACGGTCGTCGCCTCCGAGCCGTACGACGACGACCCGCTGTGGCGGGAGGTCCCCGACCGCACCGTGCTCACCGCGGACAGCACCGGCGTGCTGCTCGCCCCGGCGGACGATCCGGCCGCCGTACCATCGAAGGAGCCCTGCACGTGAGCCCCCTGCATGTCACCCGCACCCTCCCCGAGGACGCCACGGACGCGGCGCTGCGCGCCGATGTACGCCGTGGGCTGACCGCCGATCCCAAGTGGCTGCCGCCGAAGTGGTTCTACGACGCCCGGGGCAGCGAACTCTTCGACGAGATCACGGGGTTGCCCGAGTACTACCCCACCCGGGCCGAGCGGGAGATCCTGGCCGCCCGCTCCGGGGAGATCGCCGCCGCGAGCGGCGCCCGGACCCTGGTCGAGCTGGGCTCGGGCTCCTCGGAGAAGACGCGCCATCTGCTCGGCGCGCTCACCTCGCTCGCGGCGTACGTCCCGGTCGACGTCAGCGAGAGCGCCCTCGTCCAGGCCGGCGAGGCGATCATCACCGAGCACCCGGGCCTCGACGTGCACGCGCTGATCGCCGACTTCACCGCCCCGCTCGACCTGCCCCGCACGCCGGGGCCCCGGCTGGTGGCGTTCCTCGGCGGCACGATCGGCAATCTGCTGCCCGCCGAACGCGCCGCGTTCCTCGCCTCGGTGCGGGCCCTGCTCGCCCCCGGCGACGGGCTGCTGCTCGGCACCGACCTGGTCAAGGACGAGCGGGTCCTCGTCCGGGCGTACGACGACTCGGCCGGGGTGACGGCCGCGTTCGACAAGAACGTGCTGAACGTCGTCAACCGCGAACTCGGCGCCGACTTCGACCCGGACGCCTTCGACCACGTGGCGCTGTGGGACGCCCGCAACGAGTGGATCGAGATGCGGCTGCGCTCGCGTACCGCGCAGACCGTGAAGGTGCCCGCGCTGGACCTCGCCGTGGAGTTCGCCGCGGGCGAGGAGCTGCGCACCGAGGTGTCGGCCAAGTTCCGCAAGGAAGGCGTGGTCCGGGAACTCGCCGACGCCGGGATGGAGTTGACGCACTGGTGGACCGACGGCCAGGAGCGGTTCGCGCTGTCGCTGAGCGTGGTCCGGTGAGGGCTCACAGATCCGGGGTGAGCTCCTCGGTGATCTTCCGTGAGGCCCGGCGGGCCTCCGTCGCCGGATCGGCCCCGTTCAGCACTCGGCTCATGTACTGCTTGATCGGGTTGTCGGCCTCGACGTCCGCCCACTGAGGGGTGTTGGGGGTCGCCCGGCCGTGCGCCGCGCCGACGGCCATGGCGGCGACCCCCTCCTCGCCCGAGACGGCTTCGGCCAGTGTGGTCTTGTTGGGCACGTAGTTCATGGTGCGGGCGAGTTCGGTGTCCCACTTGGCGCCGGTCAGCGCCCCGACCACGGCGGTCGCGGCGAACTGGTCCTTGGTGTGCTGCGGGACGACGAGGTCGGAGCCGCCGGTGAACACGGCGCCGGGCCGGGCGGCGGTCGGGCCGGGCACCGGGAAGAAGCCCAGCTTGCCCTTCAGGCCGGGGTTCTGCTCCAGGATCGCCTGGGCGAGCCCGGGTACGGCGACGATCTGCGCGACCTTGCCGCCGGCGAACACCCCGGCCTGGGGCGGGTGTTCCTCGTCGGCGTCCTTCGGTCCGTCGCCGAGCGACTGGAGCCGGCGGTAGAAGTCCATGCCGCGCAGCGCCTGCGGAGTGTCCAGGGCGCCCTTCCACTGGTAGTCGTCGACCTTCCGGGCGAGGTCGCCGCCCTCGTCCCAGATGAAGCCGGAGAGGGTGTACCAGTCCTGACCGGCCAGGTAGATGCCCTGGGTGTCGCCGGAGTTCAGCTTCTCGGTGTCGGCGAGCCATTCCTCCCGGGTGCGCGGCGGGCGGGCGATGCCGGCCTGCTCGAACAGGTCCTTGCGGTAGATGACCACCCGGTTGGCCGCGTACCAGGGGATGCCGTACTGCTGGTTGCCCTCCTTGCCGGGCTCGGCCAGGCCCGGCAGCCACTTGTCCTTGCCCCAGTCGCGCATCGACTCCAGGGTCAGGTCGGCGAGCCGGCCCCCGTCCGCGTACAGCGGCACCTGGGTGTTGCCGACCTCGATGACGTCGGGGGCGTCGCCGGAGGTGTCCGCGAGCGCCTTGCGGACCTTCGCCACGATGCCGGTCCAGTCCTGGGTGCGGACGTCCAGGCGCAGGTCCTTGTGGGTGCTTTCGAAGTCCGCGGTGAAACGCTTGATGAAGTCCGCCGAGGCGCTGCCCTTCATCAGCCACACGGTCACGGTCTCGCGCGGTTGCGTGCCGGGAAGCGTCCCGCAGGCGCTCACGAGCGTACCGGTGACACAGACGAGGGGGAGCAGACGACGTCTCACGAGGGGTCCTGTTCTGTCTGGCATGGCGCGTTGCACAGGGGTGGGGGCCCGACGTGGGGGGACGAGCGGGAACGCTCGTGCGGGTGTGGGTGGATTTTGGTATGGACCAATGCGGAGGTCAAGGGCTACCGATGGTTACGAAGGCGACGCCGTGCGGAGCGGGCCGGGATGCGGCACGGTGGAGTACGGCGTTTCCACGGCGTGTCCCCCCGGCCCAAGGAGCCCCCATGACGAACCACACCTACCGGGTCACCGAGATCGTCGGCACCTCGCACGAGGGCGTCGACCAGGCCATCCGCAACGGCATCGACCGCGCCGGCCAGACCCTGCGCAACCTCGACTGGTTCGAGGTGACACAGGTCCGCGGCCAGCTGGAGAACGGGCGGATCGAGCACTACCAGGTGGGCCTGAAGGTGGGCTTCCGCATCGAGGACGGCGACTGAAGACGCCCGTCAGGTACGCCCCTCGCGCTCCTGGGCCTCCCGCAGCGCCTGGGACTGTTCGGCCCAACGGGCCCGCACCACGGGGAATCCGGCGCGCTCGGCGTCGTCGCACACCAGCTCGTCGTCGTCCACGAGGAAGCGCACCGCACGGCCCCGGCCGAGCCGGCGCAGCGTGGCCAGCTTGGTGAACCGGGCGGGCCTGCGGTCGGTGTCGCCCCGCATGTGCAGGTCCCCTTCGGGCAGTCCGTGCGCGGCGAGCCAGTCCAGGGTGTCCTGGCGGTACCGCTCCGGGCGGCCGGTGAGATAGACGACCTCGCAGTCCCGGGCGCTGCGCACGGCCAGGGCGACGCCCTCGGCGAGCGGCGGGTCCGCGGGCGCGGCCGCGAAGAACCCGTCCCAGTCCTTGGGCCGGGTCCGCAGGAAGTGCTGCCGGTGGGCGGTGTCCGCCAGGGTGTTGTCGAGGTCGAACACGGCGATCGGCCGCGCGCTGCTTTCGGTCACGACACGACCCTAGCCAGCGACGGCGGCGCGCGGGCCGGGAACCGGCCGACCGGGAATCCGCGGACCGCCAGGACGTTGAACCGTTCGTGAGCAGTTCAGTGATCGCCCGTACCCGGTTCTCCGTCCTCGACCGTTCCCGCACCCGCCAGGGCCGGCCGCCCGGCGAGGCGCTGCGGGACACCGTGGCGCTGGCGCGGGAGGCGGAGGCGCTCGGCTACCACCGGTTCTGGGTCTCCGAGCACCACGGGGTGCCCGGTGTCGCCGGTTCCGCGCCGACCGTGCTGGCCGCCGCCGTGGCCGCCGCCACCACGGCCATCCGGGTCGGCACCGGCGGGGTGATGCTGCCCAACCACCGGCCGCTGGTGGTCGCCGAGCAGTTCGGGGTGCTGGAGTCGCTGTTCCCGGGCCGGATCGACATGGGCCTGGGGCGCTCGGTGGGCTTCACGGACGGGGTACGCCGGGCCCTCGGCCGGGACAAGGGCGACGCGGAGGACTTCGCGGGCCAGCTCGCCGAGCTGCTCGACTGGTTCACCGGGTCCTCGCCGACCGGGGTGCACGCCCGTCCCGCGGAGGGCCTGACGGTGCCGCCGTTCGTGCTGGCCGTCGGCGAGGGCGCGGCGATCGCGGCCGCCGCGGGGCTGCCCCTGGTCATCGGGGACCTGCGCGACCGGGCGAAGCTGCTGCGCGGCGTCGAGCGGTACCGCGCCGCGTTCCGCCCCTCGCGCTGGGCGGCCGAGCCGTACGTGGTGATCTCCGGGACGGTCGCGGTCGCCGGCACCCGGGAGGCGGCACGGCGGCTGCTGCTCCCGGAGGCCTGGTCGATGGCCTACGCCCGCACCCACGGCACCTTCCCGCCGCTCGCCCCGGCCGCGGAGATCGAGTCCCGGGTGATGACCGCGCGGGAGCGGGAGGTGTACGAGTCCCAGCTGGCCGGGCAGCTCGCGGGCACCGCGGACGAGGTGGCCCACGAGCTGGAGACGGTGGTGAAGGAGACCGGCGCCGCGGAGGTCCTGGTCACCACCAGCGGCCACGACCGTGCGGCGCTGCTGGACTCCTACCGCCGGCTGGCCGCGCTGTTCGCCCCGAGATGCGAGGCGGGCCCGCTCCGGTGACCCTGGGAGGGCAAGTCCCAAGCGACGAGGAGGACTGCCATGTCCTTCATGGACAAGATCAAGGGCATGCTCAAGGGCCACGAGGGCATGGCCGACAAGGGCATCGACAAGGGCGGCGACTACGTCGACCAGCGCACCGGGAACAAGTACCAGAAGCAGGTCGACACCGCCCAGGACAGGGCGCGGGACGAGTTCGGCACCCGGCCGCAGGATCCGGGCAACCCTCCGCAGACCTAGCAGTCGGGGGGCGGATAGGGTGTGTTTTCCATGCACCAAAGCCCCCATGATCCCTACGTCCGCGTCCGCGGCGCCCGCGAGCACAACCTCAAGGGCGTCGACGTGGACGTCCCGCGCGACGTACTGGCCGTCTTCACCGGTGTGTCCGGCTCGGGGAAGTCGTCCCTGGCGTTCGGCACGATCTACGCCGAGGCCCAGCGCCGCTACTTCGAGTCGGTCGCGCCGTATGCGCGCCGGCTGATCCACCAGGTCGGAGCGCCCAAGGTCGGTGAGATCACCGGGCTGCCCCCCGCGGTCTCGCTCCAGCAGCGGCGCGCGGCGCCCACCTCGCGTTCCTCGGTGGGCACGGTCACCAATCTCTCCAACTCCCTGCGCATGCTGTTCTCGCGCGCCGGGGAGTACCCGCCGGGCGCCGAGCGGCTGGACTCCGACGCGTTCTCGCCGAACACGGCGGCCGGCGCCTGTCCGCGCTGCCATGGTCTGGGGCAGGTGCACGACACCAGCGAGGAGCTGCTGGTGCCCGATCCGTCGCTGTCGGTGCGCGAGGGTGCCATCGCGGCCTGGCCGGGCGCCTGGCAGGGCAAGAACCTGCGGGACATCCTGGACGCGCTCGGCTACGACGTGGACCGGCCCTGGCGCGAGCTGCCCGCCGAGCAGCGGCAGTGGATCCTGTTCACCGACGAGCAGCCGGTCGTCACGGTGCATCCGGTGCGGGACGCGGACCGCATCCAACGTCCGTACCAGGGCACGTACACGAGCGCCCGCCGGTATGTGCTCAAGACGTTCTCCGACACCAAGTCGCCGACCCTGCGCAAAAAGGC